>DAOTGZ010000243.1:0-4010 GCA_035447445.1 Spirochaetota bacterium
AAGTAAATGCTTTAATAACACCGTTTGAAAAACTAAAGTTTTCTTCTTCTTGATTAACCTCTATTTTATTATCAGTTATTGTTGCATATAAAGAGTTTAATGTTCCAACAACTGCCTCTTTGGCAAATATTCCAGTGAATATTCCGACTGTTGCCGGCCAGTTTTTTTCTTCGATTCCCATTGGCTTAAAAACTGGTGTGATTGTTTTGCCAATTGAAGCAAGAATCGATTTATCAGTATTCTCATTACCAATTGAACCATCTGTACCAATTGAATTGAAAATTGATAATAATGTGACAACAATTATTATCACACCACCGGCACGTAAGATAAAACTTTTGAGCCTGTCCCATGTGTGAGTTAGCAGGTGGAATGGACGCGGGCTGTGATATGGTGGAAGCTCCATCACAAAGTAAGAGTCGCTGTTTTTAAAAAGTGTTTTTTTCAATAATAGTCCGGTTAATACCGCGAAGAAGATTCCTGACATGTATAATGAAAAAACAATCAAGCCACCGTTTAGTGGAAAAAAAGCAGCAGTAAATAGAGCGTATACGGGGAGTCTTGCTCCGCAAGACATAAACGGTGCCATAAAGACTGTTAGATATCGTTCTTTTCTGTTTTCCAAAGTTCTTGTTGCCATTATTGCAGGTACTGTGCATCCGAATCCGACAAGAAGTGGGACAAACGCTTTTCCAGGAAGTCCTAAGAGACGCATGAACCGATCCATTACAAAAGCCGCGCGAGCCATATAACCGCTATCTTCAAGAATGGACAACATTAAAAACATGAAGAATATAATTGGCACAAAGGTTGACACAGTTTGTATGCCCGCGCCAATACCGTTTGCCAGAAATGTAATGAGCCAGTCAGGAAATTTTAAGTAATTTAATAGAGCACCAAAGCCTTCAACGAAAACTGTTCCAGTGAGAATATCAAAAAAATCTATGAAAGCTCCGCCGACAGTGATTGTAATCCAGAAGATTAAGTACATAATCAAAAAGAAGATTGGGATTCCAAGAAAACGATTTAAAACAAATCTATCGATAATGTCCGATATGGTTCGTCGTGTTTGCTTGCGCTCAATAACGGTTCTAGCTATAGAGTGTATAAAGCCGTAACGATAGTCCGCGCAAATTATGTCTGGCGAGTCTTCAAGTATCTGTTCAATATAAGTTTGCTCTTTACTAATTTCCTTTACAGTTAAATCACTGTTATTGATAACCTGTTGTCGGATGCTGTCATTGTTTTCCAAAAGTTTTATTGCGATCCAACGTGAGTCTATTGTCATTTTTTGAGCACAGTGCGTGAGTTGAGAACTCCAATTGTCAATTACAGTTTCGATTTCGTTGGGGTATGATATGATAGCAGAGGATATGTTGGGGTGATCCAAGTGATTTACGAGAAAGTTTTTAAGTAAAACTGTATCGTCAGTTTTAATGGCGCTGATTCCTATAACTGGAATTCCAAGCTTTTTACCTAGTGTCTTTAAATCAATCTTTATGCAGTTCTTTATCGCGCAGTCTATCATATTGACGACTAAAACAATAGGAACTTTCATTTCGATAAGCTGAATCGTTAGATACAGGTTGCGTTCGAGATTTGTTGCGTCGACGATATTCATAATTAATGAGGGTTCGGAGCTTAATACGTAATCGCGTGCGATTATTTCGTCTTCAGAACCGGATGAAAAAGAGTATATTCCCGGCAGATCAATAATATTTGCTGATTCGCCCTTGTGTTTGAATTCTCCTTCTCTTTTTTCGACTGTGACGCCAGGCCAGTTTCCTGTTTTTATTTTTCCACCCGTTAAAACGTTAAATATTGTGGTTTTACCGCAGTTGGGATTTCCAACTAATGCTATATTTCGTTTATTCATCGTTATCTCCTTGAAGTACTAAGATTTCGGCCTCATGTGCTCTTAAGGTTAAACGAAAGCCCCTAATTTCAATTTCTACCGGATCTCCCATAGGGGCACGCGAAACAAGTCTAAAATTCGTTCCCGGGGTTAAACCCATTGAAAGAAGTTTTTCTCTATAAATTCTATCTGTTTTGTTGTAGCCTTCAATGGTAACGCAATCTCCCATCTTGATTTGATTAATTGTTTTTTTCATTTTTTACCTCACTAATATGTTAGATGGCTCGAACATATTATTAAATTTTTTTACAGATCATTATTTGTTACTAAAATTTTACGCACAATATTTTGACTAAGTATAATATTGGTGTTTCTTACATTGATTATATAAGGACCTTTGATACATTTTTTAACCAAGATAATATTGTGACCTGGAAGTATTCCCTGGCTCATGCACTTATCACGGAAGAAATTACCACCTTTAAGTTCGTAAACACATAGCTCTTTGCTTTCTTCTGCAAGAATCAGTGGAATGATAAAGGAATGTTGATTCAATTTGCACCCCCAAAAGTTATATTGCTCTAACAAATTAACAAAAAAAATGTTTAATATGTTTTTAAACGGTGTAGCCGTTCTATAAACGGTTAACTTAAAAAGCTCCGTATGACTAAGTAATTATCTAAAAGTATGTGAAAATATTTTATGAATACGGCGTTATATAAACTTAATTCTTTTGACCGTTTACGATAGTTTCTCTGAACAATTGGTCAATATCCTTGTTGTTGATAGATTTTAAATTTTCATAGAAATCAACAAATTTCGAAAGGTTTTCGAATGTTTCTGGACTTAAAATATGTTCCATTCGACAAGCATCATTGTCAGAAATTTCTTCAGAGAGTAATAGTACGTTTTTTAAAAATTTCTTTATAATATCATGTCTGTTTTTTATTAACTTTGCCGTTTTACGCCCTGCGGAAGTTAATTTAATGTCAGTATAGGGCTCGTGTAGAACAAGCTTAAGGTTACAGAGTTTATTAACGGCATAGTTTACCGATGATTTTTCAACACCAAGTTTTGTACCGATATCGGTAATTCTAACTTCGTGTCCGGTAATTTCAATATCATAAATAGCTTCCAGATAATCTTCAAGACTTGAACTAAGAATCATTTATTACCTCTCAATGTTAGACAACTCTAACATTGAGAGCTAATATTGCAACTTTTTTTTTGTAATCTAATTTTTTTGAAGTAAATATTTTAATGTTAAGTGCTTACTTAATATTCTTGACATTGGTAAGTATAATACGCTTTTTATGTAATGTTGTAATTATGTTTGCGCTTATATCGTAGAATGTTGTTAACTACCAAAAAGGACAAAATAAAATTTATTATCTGAGGATAGTATTTTATTAAACAGTTCGAATAAAGCAAACCGGTTGCATTTTGTTTTGGCAAATATGATAAAGAAGGGAGAATATAAAATGAAAAAAATGGATACAACGATAAAGAATCTTGGTGAAAAAACTATTCCGTCTCCTCTTCAGGCAAGGTTTCCGTTAACATCAAGTATATTTGTTCACGGTAAGATGAGAATTCTTTACAATGTTTTAAAACGTGATGTTATAGCAGAAATTGAGGCTGGAGAGATAAATTCTTTCGAAAAAGGCGGACCCAGAAAGCTTATTTATCATGATCCGTCAAAAGTTAAAGCAGCGGTTGTTACCTGCGGAGGCCTATGTCCTGGAATAAACGATGTTATTCGCGCTATAGTAATGGAGTCGTTCTATTCTTACGGTATAAATAATATTGTTGGTATTCCTTATGGTTATAACGGGCTTCTTCCGCAAAATCAGTATGCTGTTATTCCGCTTGATCCTAAAAAAGTCGATAATATACATAATGCCGGCGGCACTATCCTGGGCTCTTCGCGCGGGGGTACGGATGATATTAGTGCTCTGGTAGATGCTCTGGAGCGTATGAATATAAACATACTTTATACAATTGGCGGTGATGGAACACAGCGCGGTGCCCATAAAATAGCAACGATTGCCCGTGAACGTGGATACAAACTCTCTGTAATCGGGATTCCTAAAACCATTGATAACGATATAAGTTTTGTAGAAAGGACATTTGGTTTTGAAACAGCTTTTTCGGA
>DAOTGZ010000244.1:0-3940 GCA_035447445.1 Spirochaetota bacterium
ATACGTAAGACATATTCGTCGCTGCCTATTCTTAACGGGCCGCCGGGTATATCCATGTTTCTGTTCTTTAAGGTGTTCACAACATCGTTGATGGCAAAACGGTAAAACTCAAGCTGTGCCGGGTTGACCTCTACAAGGTACTCTTTCTCAAGATACCCCTCTTTGGTAACTTCGGCTACACCTTTAAACTCGTACAGGAAATCTTCCATCTGTTTAGCGGTTTCGCGCAGTTTCGCGTAGCTTACGTCGTCGTTGTTGGCAAAAAGAGCTACGCGGAGAACGGTTGTCTTGTCAATTTTTATCTCTTTAACGGCGGGAGCTTCCGCGCCGGATGGAAGGTCGGTAACAGTGTCAACCGCGTCCTTTATATTTTGAACTGCTGCATCGGGATCGGAGTAGTCCTCATCGAGATATATTGCAAGCACCGACACGTTTTCTATATTGTAACTTCGAACTTTGTCGATTCCATCGACTTCCCTTATCTTTTTTTCGATAGGTATAGTAATCAGAGTCTCAATTTCGTCGGGAGAGCCGCCGGGATAAATGGTTGTGATGGTTACCATGTCAAAAGCGACTTCAGGGAATGCCTCCCTGTTGCGACTAGTAAGGGACATGTAGCCTATTACAAGAGCCATAAAAATAAGAAGCCCCATAAACATCTTCTGGTCGATAAGAAATGAGAGTATTTTTTTCATTAAGAGTAACCTCCATAAGAATAAACAGTTCAGCAGTATATAATCGGTAACAAGCTGTATGGATTTATCTTGCCATATTATTGGGAATAGATCCTTAAATAGATGGCGATAAAATTAAAAATATGTATTTTCTCAAGGGTCTGTTTGATGATATTAATAATCATATTGATACAGATCCATAATGGGGATATTATAGATAGCTGTCAATTTTTTGCTACACAAAAAATCAGGTTTTTGTAGTTTTTAGGGTTTTTTTGGGTGTTGGCTTCATACCGAAGCCGTTTTTTTCGTATTCTTTTGTCAAATTATGACACGGTATTCGGATCCGTCAGCTTTACGCTCCATAAATCGATATTCGATCAGGTACCGGCGTATTTCGGCGTAATCATGATAAATTGATTTCAGCACATCATTGAGCTCTCTTTCGGTATATATTCGCTCTTTCTCAAGCCATAGAGCTATTTCCCGTAAAAGAACCAGTTTCTCTTTCTGTTTCTTAGGGAATTTTTTCAAAATACGGTTTTTTGTATCCATATGTTTGTTTATAAGTTTTTCACGCTCGTTTTCCGTAATAACTGCTCTTCCATCACTAACTGGCAGGGCGTTATGGTAATCGACAAAATTCTCTTCAGGATTTTTTGCAGCATTCTCTTCGATTATTTCCATAAGGGCTGTAAATATTCTTGCTTCGCGATATTTTTCACGAAGTGTGAAGCGATGGTTACGTATGGTCGACAGCGCTCGTGGTGAAGAGGCCATGCGTGCGATTTTATCATCGGATAATCCCCTGTACATTCCTGTCATGATGAGTTTTTGAATATCAGAGAGTCCGTTATCTTTTTTGCATAAGTTTACAAGTACATCAAACGATGAACCATGAGCCTCTTTTATATGATCAATAACAGCTCGTTTTGCATCAATGAAATTGGATTTGTTTTTATAAATAATTCCCTGCCTGAAGCATTGTGAGCAGAATATGCATTTGAATTCTTCTGCATTTTCGTCAAAAATCCAACCCGTTTTAAGATTG
This sequence comes from Spirochaetota bacterium, assembly GCA_035447445.1. Lineage (GTDB taxonomy): Bacteria > Spirochaetota > UBA4802 > UBA4802 > JAFGJZ01 > JAFGRW01. Next base: position 1,726 of record DAOTGZ010000244.1, read on the forward strand.
GTAATTGTTAGGGATGATTCAAGAAATATAGGATTCATTGTTAACCTCGATGATCTAGATATTTTGTGATAATGCTTGATTTTATCTAAACAATATATGAATATGTTTGGATAAATGCAAACAAAATTTATTAAAGTTTGCTAAAAATTACGGGATATTTGATAAGTTTTAATAAATATAGCTTCTATCCATTACTGGAAAAAATAGTGATTTGATTGAAGGAGATGAAATAGTGATTTGATTGAAGGAAATGAAATAGTGATTTGATTGAAGGAGATGAAATAGTCATTTGATTGAAGGAGATGAAATAGTCATTTGATTGAAGGAGATTAAAAATAGTGATTTGATTAGAAGAGAATAAAAAATGATCAGATAACAGAATTATCTGATAGAGAGGCAGGAGTTCTCTATCAGGGAAATAAACGGATTTTGAAGTACGACCCAAAACCTAGGCGTATTGACACGGAATCCATAGTTTTGCCTTCGAGGCGTACCGATGAGTAGCTTAAAGAGAGGTCGGTAAATATTGATTTATAAACAAAGTACTTGCAACCAGCACCTCCGCTGTAAACCAAGTCGGTGGAACTCTTTTCAATATTGTTTATTGGCGTTTTAACATCAAGCCATGAATATGAAACCCCCGCTGAACCGAATATATAAGGAATATAGTCCTTGTTTTTGTAACTGAAAAATATTCCAGGCTGCAGGGTTATGTAGTTGTTTGTTATATCCAGGTCACCCTCGGCAGTATTAGTGGTTGTATAGCGGGAAAAGTCGGTTTGAAGGGTTGCTCCAAACCATGAAAAAAAGTGATAACCGACACTTATTGTTCCGGAATTTAAACCGGCCTCGTATACATCTTTCCAATAGCTGTTCATAAGAATCTGGTAATTTATAGATGCCTGTGCAAAAAAATCAGAGAAGTAACGTGTATACTCATCTTCGTTATTAAAAAGCATGGTGCTAGAGTCGTTAAAGACGTGGGCAATTCGTTTAGCTCGATAATCCCCAGGGTTTTCGACCAATAGGGAGTACTTGGTATTTTTTTGCAACGGAGCTGCGAAGGTCACCTCTTTGGGGTACTGTCCACCTGTCATTCTCACATTTAATGGAGAGCCGTTCTTGCTAATCGAAACCTTGGTCTGCTGATAATAGTTATCACCCTGAACGATATTTGACCCGTTTGGTTTGACTAATAATTTATTAACCTCGGGCTGATAGGTTTTCATGATTGTAAGAGGAATCCACCTTGTTGCGGTCACCTCTTTGCCAGCTTTATTAAAAGCAGTTACACGCATTTCGTAGAAGCCGAATCCGATGTCGGCCCAGATGTGATCTTCTGTTGTAGTATAGCGTTTTATGCTGCCAGTCATAGTGTTGCGTACTTCAACATCATAACGGGCAACACCTGGCATTTTGCCCCATTCCAGTTTTGACTTATCTGCAGCGTAGGCAGTAGTGCATAGAAGAGTTAAGAATAGTGCTGTAACTATTGTCAGTTTTTTCATGTTATTTTACCAATATAAAGATGGTTTCTGGAGTTTTTATTTCGAGGCCTTTGCCCCTTGAAGCATTGAAATAGTGTTTTACTTCACCGGATACGGCGGTTAAGAGTTCTTGTTCCTTTTTTAGAGCCGTTATTTTGATACAGTATCGGCCAGGAGTTAATCGACCTGTGTTTGAAAATGAAGCAGATGTCGAAGTTGTAGTAATGGTACTAATTACAGTCTCTGACATGGCTTCGCCCGCTTTTGAAAGGGAAGCCTGATATCTATCTGCGCCTGGAACGCTGTTCCAGCTGACTTCTACTGATGGTGTGACTATTGTATCAATATCGGACGGCATATCGCTTTCGTTAAACGATGGCAAGGACAGGTCAATTGGAATAGAAAACTTTCTAATGTCACCAAAAACAAGCGTTTTGTCTGACGGATCCAGAATATTGACTCTGGCGAAATAGATGCCCGGTTCGGCAAGTCTCAAAGTGTCGGAAAAGGTCGATACCTTACTTTCAATTACAGGATTTTTAAACGAGTTATCTTCAGAAATTTGCAACTGATAATTGAGTGCCGCGGATTGATCTCTCCAGATAAATGTTATGTCAGAGCCGGCTTTGAAGTGAGAATTTATGGTTGGGGAAATAAGTGTAAGTCCCAATCCCTCTTTTAGTTGAAAATGTGTCACCCCTTCGCTATAGCTGTTAGATAGAGGTGTG
>DAOTGZ010000245.1:0-3939 GCA_035447445.1 Spirochaetota bacterium
GCCTATCACTTCTTGGTGGATGCCGTTTGTTATCAGAAGAGGGACAGCAACGTTTTAAAGACGAAAACATGATTGAGCACTGTTACGACTTTGTACGATTTGTTATTGAACATCTTGAAAACGAGATCAAAGAAGATAGATGAGACAAAAATACATAACAAAGGTATTATCTCTTGAATTGAACAACAAGTTATGTACCGGCTGCGGTATGTGTGCGACTGTTTGCCCGCACAATGTTTTTGATATTATGGAAGGCAAAGCAGCCGCATCACGCAAACAGTATTGTATGGAATGCGGAGCCTGCAAATTAAATTGTAGATTTAACGCAATAAGTGTAAACAGCGGAGTCGGTTGCGGTTATGCCGTTATAATGGGAGCCATTAAAGGAACCGAACCAGACTGCGGATGTTCGAGCGGATGCTGTTGATATATCAGTGGATTATTTTCTGTTTGAAGATATTAGAAAAAAACTATTAAGACAAACCCTCGACCAGGAAACAGCGGATATAGTCTCCCAAATCAACCAGATCACCGATGAAAAAAGGATTCATTACTCAACATTTTCAAGTCTCTTGTTATGAAGAACAAAGTCAAAGACTTGGTTTCTATGGTTTCGCAGAAATTCCGTATAAAAAGCTTGTATTATTTATAACATTGTGTCATATTAAATATAGAGTCCTTTAGTAGTGAAAGCCGGCTCCAATCTCACGGGTCAGCGTACTCTTGCCCACTCCGCCCTTTCTGATTGCTGAACGTGATTATTTTTGGCATTGGGGGGGGTATCCTTTGAAAAAAAATTCAAACTTTCTATATCATATGTGCATATTTTATGCGCGTATGATTGATATCCAAGCAAAAAAATGTTGATTTTTTGACTTTTTATTCCAAATATACACCATATGACACCGTTAATGCTCTGGAATACGACACATAGGAATAACACAATGACTCTCGGAGAGAAAATTAAGCACCTGCGGAAAGAACAGAATATCTCGCAAACAGAACTGGCCAAGATTATTGGCGTGCATCAAAGCCACATCGGTAGATATGAACGTGACGAGTCAACTCCAACAGCCTACGTTATAAAAAAGCTTGCAGAGGTATTGAAAGTATCAGCAGACTATCTATTATCTGAAGAAGAGGAAGAAATTGCAGCGTCTTTTACTTCCGACAAGGAACTTTTACAACATTTTCAGGATATTAGCCGGCTTGCCGACCCAGACAAACAGTTTATAAAACGAATGATAAAAATGGCTATTAATGATGCCAAAATAAAAGAGATGGCCAGCTAAAAGAGGTATTATGCAACTTGACATAACAAAAGATGAGCTTTATACAATAATAAAATCCGCGGTAAGAGACGTGCTAAAAGAGGATAAAGTTAAACATATACTTGATTCAGCCCCCTATGTTTCTGATGAAGAGATGGAAGACATTGTCTCCATTCATGGTGACGCACCTGGCCCAAAAGAAGTTTCTCGCACAGAAATACTTGATCTATGAGCTGGTCTATAGAGTATCACAAAGAGGCTGACAAGTTTCTCTCAAAAAATCAAAATATCTCTGCTCCTCTGAAAGAAACGCTTAAGGAATTTATCCGTTTTTTGCAGGGTGAAACCGCTTCAATCAACTTAAAAAAACTGTCCGGAAAATGGGAAGGTTATCACCGAATCAGAAAAGGTGATGTCAGAATCATTTTTGATTTTGACCATAACGAGCAGTCAATCTATGTCAGAAAAATTGACTTCAGAGGAAAAGTTTACTAGAATCTAAAAAACCGGAAACCGTCAGGTTTTTCACTATTGATCTCTTATAAAACAAAATTTCATCAGCCGACTACAGATATATTCTGTACACCTAACATAGTTTAAGGGAACGTTACTAAGCAATACTATTAATTACTAACATATCAGCCACAAGGGGGTATACTTTGTTTAAATATTTATTAGGCTAAGGAGAAAAACCTGACAAAATCACAAACCACTAAAGACCTTTACAAATGTTTCATGATTAGAAATAATTCTTACTATCTTCCACTCATTTCTTATAAATTTAACCTCAATGACTCCACTTACTTCTTCTGAATCATTTTTATGTTGAAAATACCCAGCCATACTAAAAGACATGCTGAATAAATTATTTTTTTCAACCTCATGAATATAAATATTACATTTTATATCGTTTCTAGAGAAATAGGAATTACAGTTATCTAGTGCATTTTGATATGATAACTGTTTTCCTTTTAAAACAAATACAGCATTTTTAGAAAATAAGTCATTCTTCTCTAATATTTTTTTTCCTCGATATTCTCCCCAAAATCCAAAAAAACTTTTTTCGTATTAATTTCCATTAAAAGCATCATATATAAACTCAGAAACACACACAAAAGAAGAAATGAAATTAATAAAATTACTTTTTTCATGGATTACTTTTTACACCCTCTCCATTTTCGTTTATATGAATAAGTGATGCTTTTTCTTTTTCATAATCATATAAATACAAAGGTTTACTTGGCTTGATTGCTTTTATACGCAAATTGTAAGGAATTTTTAGCTTTTTACTTTTAGAAAAAGATGAATACTTTTCTTGCCCATAAGTTTCTACTTCTTGTTGTTTTGCAAAAATTTTTGCAGATCCTGCTGTATGGCAACCATGAAATACAACTTTAGCATCTTTAGTATATTTAAGCTTTTTGGGCTTATCAAAAAACTTTTCAGACCCACCAGCTACTTCAGGTCCATTAAATACACCATGAGAAAAAATATTAAGAGATTTTATATTGTAACCATTATTTTCTAATTTTGTCCAGTTATGATTAAGGTCTTTAATATTATCCAGACGTTTTATAATTATATTTTTATCATTATATCCATTAATAATTAATTCATCTTTCTTCGTTTGTGCAGCTACAGAAAATGCATTTTCTGCCTCAAATTTTTTCCAATTTACTTTTCCATGACTAATCTTGTATGCATTCAACTCTTCTTTTTTATACGACCAAAAGATTACATTTTTTTCTTTTGTGTCCAACTGACTATCCACAGGTTTAGTCAAATCAAGATCAGTACTTCCACTCCACGCATAATGACCAGTAGGGTCTTTGTATAGTACAGGATTATTAGAAACATAAGAATACCGATTCCACCCTGAAACAGAATACTCCCCATCAACAACCGTATCGGCTGTTACAAACCTAGCTACCGCTGCGTCGCAATATAAACCAGACAAAATCTCTGGTTGTTGTTTTGAAATTTTATTATCAAATCAACACTAAACGTACGCTGCGATTTTTTCAAAAGGGAAAAATTCGCTACGCTAATATTTGTATTGATAATTTCAAAAACAATTATATGTCTGGCGTTGTAATAATAGTACTAACAATCTGGCGTTTCAAAAATCAAATATCTGCTCTCAAGTTATGCAAATTTACTGCTTTCTGTCAACCTTTTCACGATCTTCACAAAGATGTATTAAATCATGTGTAAATTCGTTTAATGATCAATTACTGATACCCAACGATGGTCTTTTTTGACCATGTAAATAGGGACGGAGTTATTTTAACGATTATCTGAAAATGAATCATGTACAAACTGTTACCTGATATAATCCAGCACCAATCATTCGTACCAAAAAATATGCTGTTATCCAAAAATTACAAATAACTCAAAAAAATTTTAACAAAGCGGTCTTCAATCCAGTATACATATATATACATACTTCGGAGGCGATAAAATGGAAGTTACAGATTTTAGAACATCAATAGATGTTGAAGTAAGCAGACTCGAAAAAATTCAAGAGTATGCTGAGAAACATAATATGGACATCTCAGATGTAATGAATACAGTTCTGGACAAGTATTCGAAGAAACTGGCTAAGAATCCGGTATGCAACGATACTCTTAATAAGTATCAAGAGAGAGGTACAATTTACAAATCGGTG
>DAOTGZ010000246.1:0-3938 GCA_035447445.1 Spirochaetota bacterium
TCCTTACAGGCTCGGTAATTTTACCTGTTTTTAAAAATAGGTAAATACGATTGGTAAGCTCGTCTTTGCTGCCGCTACCAGGCAGGTTGTTCTGTTTGCAAAAAACAGAAAGCTCTTCCTTGAGCCAGTAATAATTGAGGAACTCTTGGGGATTGATTTTTAAATTTAGCTCTGGTCTCATTAATCTTCTCCGGTAATTATTTAAGAATGAGTTTTAACAGCGGTTTTTTTATTATGAACACAGGGTATTTAAGCAAGTCTAAAAGCGGAATAGGCGATTGATTGTTTCCATATTGACTACTTGGTTCAGAGACATTTTAAGAATTATATGTATACAAAGGCATTGCGTTGTCATTTACGCTTTTATTGTTGCCTTTAATTAAGCAATAGTATACAATAATTAATGGTGCAACCTTCATGTAATGCGGTATTGCTTATAACAAGGGCATATCCCTCTTCGCAAACCGTTGAGGGTTGCACCGTTAACATTTATGCCTGCTACTTATAATGTAAATTTACTCTTTACTGCTTTAATACATTTCTTATTCAAGGCTCATTAATCTTTGGTTATTGTAATCGTATAAGAAACAGTCATATTATCCCAATTTTCGACATCAATTTCATACGTTTTATGAGCGGTCATCGCGTATGTTATCTGCTCTGATTCCTGGCCGCTATTCTCGGAAGAATCTAAAAGATCCAAGGAATCACTATACAACATAAGATCACAATCACCATCTAATTCTGTAAGATAGATAGTATAATTACCGGATGTTTCCGGCATAAAAACAAAAGTATCAAAACGATTTTTGTTAACATGTTCCGAAATCGAGCTATCTAATGTAATACAAGATGAATCTTCTTCAATAAAATCTTCTACTTCTACACCGGGACAACTTAGCAACTCGTCTGCATTATCAGCATCGATGTAGCAATCTATCTGATCATCTACCATTTCTTCTACACAGGCAGCAATCTTTTCACTTTCACTCATGTCAGAATCTATTGAAAATCCAGCTTCTATTAAAATGTTTTCTGAATTATTTATAGCCTTTTTGCAACGATCCTCCTTTGTTTCATCCCCTGAATCATCACAAGCACATAGCACAATAGCAAAAACAACAGTAAAACCAATTATAACTAAAAATTTTTTCATACTCTTTTTCCTTGAATTTATTATGTAAACTTTTTAAAAAATCACTGGTTCATCTATTTTGCGTCTAAATTGGTTATCTTACAAATTATAATCTTTAAAAAACTAAATGCTTTAATTAATAATAGCGAAGCCTTTTGCAAGAAATTATAAACAGTATAAATCCTGACAAAAATATGACTGTCAAGCAAAAGGGGAACAAAAATCAGCCAGAAACAAAAAATTTTAGTATTTTACGTTTAGCTAATGTGTACAATCGCCAGTATAAGGATTCTAAAACAAGACTTATATTATACAGCTCTGTGTCGAAAAATTAGTTAATTCTGACGAGCTCTAAATTGTCAGGTCGTCTCTACCCGGTTTCGCCCCTTCTCTTTTGCACGATACAGCGCCTGATCGGCCTTTCGAATAAGCTGCAAAGGATCATCATCGGGACCAGGTTTCATAGAGGCGCACCCCAGACTTAATGTAACATATCGTTGAGCAATATTATCGGCAGCTGACACACGAAGATCAAGCGTAGCTGTACGCATATTCTCTGCCACAGCCCTTGCTCCATCAATCCCGGTGGAAGGCAAAAATACTGCAAACTCTTCTCCACCGTATCGGGCAACCAGATCAGCTGGGCGTCGCAAGCACGACTGTATTGTCGAAGCAACAAGACGCAGTACCTCATCACCAGAGACATGTCCATTTTGATCGTTAAACGATTTAAAAAAGTCAACATCAATCATGATAATTGAAACAGCGTCTCCAGACCTTATGGCACGTTTGAAACCATCATTAATATATTCATCAAGCCGTCTTCTATTTGCAAGACTTGTTAACTGATCAATATATGAAAGATTTCGCAAAGTTAAAGCAGCACCCTCAAGTTTTGTTTTTTCAGAAAATAGCTCTTCCATTTTAACAAAGGCAGAGGTGTACCTTTTGGCCAAAATTAGAGCCTGTATAAAAACAAATGAAAAAAAACCGAAGGGTACAATATAACCTGTTGGCACCATATGACGATGAAAAAGAATATCATTAATAATACATATCAAATAAAATAAAAAAGCTATTAAAAAAGCAGTGGCCCCCTCTCTTTTATGACGCATAGCTTGAAAAAGAGCGACCAGTCCGTAAACTGAAGCCACGGATATCAAAATCTGGAAATAGAGCACGAATTCCGTAAAAACAAGAGGAGGAGCAACTACAATCAGCAAAGCATATGATGCAGAAAGCCCCGCAATCGTTGCAACAACACAACGGTTTATCTCTTCCTTAAATAGAGATCTTAGCAACATAATAAAAACAGGAAGCGCCAACACAAAAACCAGATAGGTTATACGCACATGGACACTCCAGGATATTGACGGAAGGAATATCAGAAGTCCATGTTCATTGATTACCATGGACCGTAAAGCCATAGTTAAGCAAAACAGCGAAAACCAGAGAGCGCTTCGCTCTTTTCTTCTTAGGAAAAAGATTACTATATGATAAAGCGATATCATAAGAAGACCGCCAAAGCTAAAAAGCTTCAGTGCAATTCCCCTTTCTCGCAAATTGGTTATTGCGGATATATTTCCAACAAATGGCATCATCCCTGGGCCACCCCTGGCATGACTGAAATTTGAAATATGTACTACAATATCGTTTATACCGGGATTAACATCAAAACGTGAAACGCGCGGAGACCAAGCCGACACAACATTTTCAGGACCTTCAGCCGCAATTCCGGCCCAAGCAGTCAACTTGCCATTAACATATAGCCTGTAAGCTGATTCCCAACCGGGAATCAGCAAGGAAAGTTCATCTGGCACGTTCACCCCGATATCGATTTTAAGACGGTAAGTCGCTATTCCCGTTCCTGGCAATGCTCTGCCCTTATATTTTTGATTTTTCCATGAAGCGGGAACAGTAACCTGTTGAAAAAGGGTTCTATACTTATCACTATCCACTTCTTCGGGCGCTATATGAGCACCGTACGCAAATAACCACTGCCCCCCAAGAGAATAGACATTATCATTTGTAAAATCCGCGAAAACTAGATCAAGCACCCCGCTAACAGCGTCACCCGTTCGAGCTCCATTATTGAAACGAAAATATCCAAACAAATAAACGGAGTACAAAACAGCAACTATTGTAAAAATGCAAAGAAAAATATTATGGTTAAAACATGAGGATAAATGTTTGCGCCATTCAGGAATGGTCTTTGGTATTCTTTTTAGCATCATGGCACCCGACTTATCATTTAAAAAAACGTACCATTTTATAACTATAAATCAACTTATTTTTTTCTTTCAGGACTTTTGATATTGGCATAAAAGGCTGAAAATATGACATTTTTTATAATATATCATAATCATCATTTCTTATAATCATCATTCCTCAACAGCTGACTTACTTATCACAAAGCAAATAGCTTGACATTTTTAAAACAGCTCGTCTAATCAAGCATTACTCTGGTTTTCTTTTTGTTAATTAACCATTTTGGAGGCAATATGAGAAAAATTATCATCGCAATTCTGTTTCCCATTCTATTACTCAACTGCTCAAAAAAAAGCTCTTCTGAGGGGGAAGAAATCTCCGATTTATCTATGGAAAAAGAATCTGCCCCAATGACTTTATCCGCCAATGATTTAGACGATTCCGAATCAGAAACCAGATCCAAAAAAGTCTCTTCATCTGTTAAAAACGACGAGGAGCTTGACCCGGCGGGTTATAACAATTTTTACCCAGTAGAGGGTCGAATGCTTGAGTACTCAGTAGAGATGCACTTCGAAAGCGAAAATCTTGTCTCTAG
>DAOTGZ010000247.1:0-3930 GCA_035447445.1 Spirochaetota bacterium
GTATAGTTTGCTGTGTTTGGTAACTGCAGCAGATTGTAAATATATAAAAAGAGCATAACCCGCCAGCATAGTAATTAATAAAATCACTGATAGTATAAGGGCAAATCTAGTTTGACTGCTTTTTATAAAAGATAATACGCGTTCAGCTGTCATAAATAAATCACCAACTAGTCAGATATATTTTCAAATCTTTATAATCTATTCGTAACAATTTATATGGCAACAAAATAATTTTCACCAAATCATAATGATTTTTACTTTTTTATATAATTGCGTCTCTTTCAAATCTGAATAACTATGATATTTCTAATTATTTCTCAAATACTTAAAATATTAATCCATTCAAATATCACCATGATTGATAGCAAGCACTTTTACTTGACAAATAGACCTCTGATCTTAGGGTAACAGACGATTATCTGATCTTATCGGTTTGATGGTTTATCAGGCTAAATATAGAGCTATATCTTTTTATCATAATATGATGCCGGAGGCTTAAATGGAGTTGGAAGCAGTTATCGGACTGGAAGTACACGCCCAGCTTAATACCAAAACAAAAATTTTTTGCGGTTGCCCAACAAGTTTTGGTTCAGAATCCAATACCCAGATATGTCCGGTTTGTACCGGCATGCCCGGCGTTTTACCTGTACTAAACCGTGAGGTTCTGCATAAATCCATACTTGCCGGATTAGCCCTGAATTGTAAAATATCAGAATATTCTGTTTTTGACAGAAAAAACTACTTTTACCCTGATCTTCCAAAGGCATACCAGATTTCACAGTTTGATAAACCGATATGTATCGGTGGAGTTGTACCCATAGTTGCTGACGGAGTTAAACGTGATATTCAACTAACCCGTATCCATATGGAAGAAGATGCTGGGAAAAACATCCATTCTGACGATATTTCCAACCCGGTATCTTATGTTGACTATAACCGAACAGGTGTTCCATTGATGGAGATTGTATCCGAACCGGATATGCACACCGGTGAAGAAGCTTATCAGTATTTATCAAATCTTAGAAAAATATTACGCTATATAAATGTTTCTGATTGCAATATGGAAGAGGGATCTTTTCGTTGTGATGTTAATATTTCACTTAGACCGAAAGGTGAAACAAAACTTGGTGAAAAAGTAGAAGTAAAAAACATGAACTCCTTTAAGGCTGTTAAGGCGGCTATTGAATACGAAATTAAGCGTCAGACCATAATGATTGAAGATAAGGAGCGCATTAAACAGGAGACGAGGCTCTGGAATCCTGACAAGAGTATTACCGAAAGCATGCGCAGCAAGGAAGAGGCGCATGACTACCGCTACTTCCCTGACCCGGATCTTGCGCCTATAACTGTGACACAGGATCAAATCAAAAAAATCAGGGAAGAACTACCAGAATTGCCGGTTCAAAAACTCGAAAGATTTAAAAAGGAGTACGCACTACCCGATCTTGACGCGGAAACCCTCTGTGCTTCTCGCTCACTTGCCGATTATTTTGAGTCTGTTGTAAAATCGGGGCATGACGCTAAAAAAGCTGCCAACTGGATTGCAAATGAGCTACTCTCATTTGTAGAAAACATTGAGTCAATGGACAGTTTCAAGGTTACCCCAGAAATGATGTCAGAGATGCTATCACTGATTGATAAATCTGTTATCAGCGGTAAAATTGCAAAAAAAGTACTTTCACTAATGATCGAAACCGGAAAAACAGCTTCTCGCATTGTTGAAGATGAGGGTCTTAAACAGGTTACAGATACCGGCGCTATTGAGGCAATGGTTGACGATGTTCTAAAGGCTAACCCCGAAATTGTAGAGGAAATACGAAACGGAAAGGATAAGGCCAAAGGATTTCTTGTAGGTCAGATAATGAAAGCAGCTAAAGGAAAAGCCAACCCTCAGTTAGTTAACGAGATACTCGCCAAAAAGCTGAGTTAATACATAAAAATCCCTGCTATTTAACAGGGATTTTTACTAGAATATTTTTAAGCATAATTAGAATGACTCGAAACCATCGTTTGTTAATATTTTCTCGATATCATCCTGTTTTTTAACATTTCCGTTTCGTTGAACCTGATTAGGCTTTTGTTGACTCTCCTGTCGATAAGCTGCAGGTTTTTTTTCTAACGATTTTATATGTATTGCCCTGTTTTGAACCGCAGATTGCGTCTTGGATTCACGAACCTTGAACTTTTCAACCTTCTGTAACAGCTCCTGTGCCTGATTTGACATCTCTTCGGATGCGGATGCTGTCTCTTCGACAAGACCTGCATTTTGCTGTGTCATACTATCAAGTTCGCTAACTGCCATATTTATCTGTTCAGTACCGCGCTTCTGCTCTTCGGATGCAACGGCAATTTCGGAAATAAACCGACTAACATCATTTATCGAACTTATTATTTCGCGTAGCGATTCACCAGCCTTGTTGGTTAATTCGGTTCCCTTGCCAACACGCCCCAATGTTTCCTGGATCAATGTAGCAATCTCTTTTGACGCATTGCCTGAACGCTGTGCAAGATTACGTACTTCACCGGCAACAACCGCGAATCCACGCCCCTGCTCGCCGGCTCGAGCAGCTTCAACGGCAGCATTAAGAGCAAGAAGGTTTGTCTGAAAGGCTATCTCGTTAATAACAGAGATTATCTCTTCGATCTTTTTACTTGATTCGTTTATATCGTTTATGGATGAGAGAGCTTCGTCCATAACGGTTCCGCCGTCCTCTGCCAAAACAGATGTGTTTTTGGAAAGCTTATTTGCTTCGATTGAGTTATCGGCATTTTTATTAATAGTGGCCGTATTCTCTTCAATTGTGGAGGCGATCTCTTCAAGAGATGACGCCTGCTCTGATGTGCGTTGAGACAGGTTTTCGTTTCCAGCCGAAATTTCAGTTATGGCCTGAACAAGATTTTGTACCCCCACTATGATTTCGGTCATAGTGTTTTCAAGATCGTCAGCAGCAGTGTTAAGAGCTTTGCCAAGCTGTCCAAGCTCGTCGTTCTGATCAAGATCGATTCTATTTCTAAAGTCTCCGTTAGCAAGATCCTGCGCGAATTTTAACCCTTTAGCAACTGGTCTAGATATTGCCCTTGCCAATACTATTGTGATAATAATTCCCAGAAATACCGATATAGTTAACATTGCAATATTAAAAAGAAGTGCAAACCGCGAAGAAGCATCCATATCTTCACGAAGTTTGTTGGCATTATCCTGCTGAAACTGCATCATATTATCCATGGCAGTTTTGCTTTCGCGATAAATGGTTACCCACTCACTGCTCTTCTCTGCGGCCAGCTCAAGATCATTATTATGCAAGGCTCTTCCAAACTCTGCGCGCACAAGGGTACGTCTCTTCTCGAGATCCTCTATTTTGTTTTTGAGAACCTCCTCGTCACCGGCTATATTACCTTTTAAGTATTCTTCCCAAATTTTAGCGTTCTGTTCTGCCAGTTCGGCGCTACTTTTCATGCGACGATCCATCTCGGCAGCATCGTTATTCTCATAAGCCACCAGCTCGGCCATCATGTTAATACGCATCTGAAGCACGTTTTTTGCCATCCGGTTAAGCTCACGTACCGGTATAAAACGATCCGCGTAAAACGATTGAAAATGATCATCAGCCTGATTCAGAAGCATCAATGATGATACCGAAATTGCTACTGTAAATATTATTAAAATAAGACAAGATAAAAGAACTTTGCTAGCGACTTTAAGATTACTGAACCATTTCATAGCACTCCACCTGTAATTATACAAAGATGTTAATAATAACTATATGCTAATACAAAACAGTTACAGTATCAAAATATTAAATCATACTTTTTATCGGTATGGTTTCCATACCATGATTATTAGATAAATTTGAAGAAAGTTAATCGATATTAATACCGCGGTTAATAACCCATTTTACTGCCGAGCGGCTTAATAGTGCGGCATTGTCT
>DAOTGZ010000248.1:0-3904 GCA_035447445.1 Spirochaetota bacterium
CTTCTCGTCTCTTTTTGTGGAGAACAGACCATAAGCTTTCTTTTTACTTTTCAGAATTGGAAGATCGTCTTGGCTTATAAGGTCTATACCCATTTCTGATAATTCGTGTGCACCCTGAAAAGAGAGTGACTCGTTTTCCCAGCGATACATCCACCTGACGTGAACTCGGGCAAGCGGATTAACCATGGCCGCACCAAGCGCAAAGGCGTTTATACTGCTTATGACTTCCGGTATCGGATACGAGGCAACATATCCTATCTGATCTGTTTTGGTAAGTGAACCAGCTATAAGCCCCATTAAGAAGCGGACTTCATGTATGCGTCCGAAGAAAGAGCGTACGTTTTTTGATGAATCTTCAGCAGAGCAGTTGAAGAACTTGATTTTGGGGTGTTCTAACGCTGCCTTGATAGTTGTGTTTTTAAAAGTCGGAGAAGTTGTAAAGATTACATCCATCTTTTTTGCAGCAAGTTTATCGATGTAATCGTAAGCATTTTCGTCTTGCGGCACGTCATTTATATATGTTGTTTCGACCATTTTGCCAAGCATGCTTATAATATGCTGGCGCCCCTGTTCGTGTGAGTTGGTCCAGCCTGAGGTTTCGGGAGATTTGGCGTTGATAAAGCCTATTTTCAGTTTTTTATTGGTAACTTTTTTTGCAATGGCGTTGATAACATTGGATGCAGACCTTTTTTGAGGTGATGTCAAGTCGGTCGCCACACTGCTGTTTAAGGTTTCAAACTCGGGAAACAATTTCTTGATTGTGGTACGGTGCTCTCTTTCTGTTATTTCGTCTGGTATGCCGTACAGATCAAGAAACTGAAGCAGTGCATCGGCAGTTGTTATGTCCAGCTTGTCTCCGTCAAGTTCGTGATAGATCTTTGAAAAGGGCATATATATATTGGAGAAAAATTTTTGATATTTATTAACGTTTAATAATAATTTGGGATTGTATCCCGACAAGTGTTGGATAAGTTTTGGAAAGCGACCCGGACGTGAAAACCAGATCGTGAATATTTGAGTCAATTTGTTAAATTCCAGAAATTCATAATATATTGTATTTGTCATATCCGAAGGATCGCGTTTGGGGATGATTCTTCGAATCTCTGCATTGATGGAGTAGGCGTTGTTATACTTTAATACGGAAACCCTCTTGTTACCTTCTCTGACATAAAACCAGTTGAGGTATTCGTATGCGGTAATGCTGTCACGAATGCCATCCGAAAGATGGGCATCGTAGAGCATCATCCACTTGCTAGCAAATTCGGTGTTAAGTTGTTGTATCGGGTAAAAATTACGGGCGAACGCGGTTGCACGCGAATGAGATGCTGTACCTATGATTTTTTTTAGAGGTATTTCGTGTGTGCCTATATTGATTTCAGAGGCGATATCCATGTGTCGTATCAGTCCGTCAAGTGCTGGAAGATATCCTGAACCACCATCAGATACCCTTTTCAAAAAATTTGTTTTGGCCTGCTTTTGTGCCTGACGGTAAATCTCTACTGTTGTTTCATTGTACATTATGACTCCTGCGGGCAGTCCTGCAATAGGTGAAACACCGGATTTTTGCAAGGTTTATGAACTATATATAGTGGATTAAAGAAAACAGGTTAATTGTCAACACTTTTAGAAACTGAAGATTATTTCATCGGTTTTGAATCCTGCATTTTAACATAATATATCTTTTTTTATTTACATAAATCATTATAAAAATACATTGTCATCTCTTATTATGCGTTTTAAGTGCATTCCGCTGGAACTTCCCGCATTTTCAGAAGCTACCTCGCAGGTTTAGCCGAATAGTCAAGGATATAGATAAACAAATGAAGAAGATTAGAAATGTCGCAATCATCGCCCATGTAGATCATGGTAAAACAACATTAATTGATGCCCTTTTGCGCCAATCGGGATTGTATCGAGATAATCAGACTCTCGACGAACGGGTCATGGACTCCAATGATATCGAAAAAGAACGGGGAATTACCATATTCTCCAAAAATGCTTCCATTCCTTATGATGATGTGAAGATAAACATAGTGGATACACCCGGGCACGCGGATTTTGGCGGAGAAGTACAGCGGATCATAAAAATGGTCGATTCGGTATTGCTGGTTGTTGATGCGTTTGAAGGACCAATGCCTCAAACAAGATACGTGTTAAAGAAGGCCCTTTCTGAAGGCCACTGCCCGATAGTGGTTATTAATAAAATAGACCGCCCCGATGCTCAGCCTGAAAGTGTTGTTGATAAGGTGTTTGATCTTTTTGTAGAGCTTGAAGCAGAGGATAATCAACTCGATTTCCCGGTAATTTTTGCTTCGGCCAAAGAAGGATTGGCGCATAAAACGCTGTATGACGAGAGCAGTGATATGACTCCGCTATTTCAAGCAATAATAGAGCATGTTAAAGAGCCGGAAGGTGATGACGCACAGCCATTCCAGTTTCTTGTCTCGGCAATTGATTATGATAACTATATAGGAAGGCTTTGCACGGGTAAGATTGCGAACGGAGTTTTGCGTGCTGGGCAAGAAGTTTGCCATATTGACTCTGAGGATGTTAAGAAAAAATATAAAGTTACAAGACTGATGGCGTATCAGGGGCTGCAGCGTGTCGAGATAGATGAGGCCTTCGCCGGAGATGTGATAACGATCGCAGGTATTGATGAAATCTCGCTGGGAGATACCCTTTGTGATGTCGATAACCCCAAAAAACTGGAATCAATAACGATTGATGAACCTACGATTGCCATGACGTTCTCTGTGAATGATTCTCCATTTATGGGGCGTGAGGGTGATTTCGTGAGTTCGCGACATTTAACCGAACGTTTAAACCGCGAGCTCAAAAATAATGTGAGCATGAAGGTTGAAAAGTCTCATCTTAAAGATTCTTATGTAGTTAAGGGACGTGGTGAGCTTCAGCTATCAATTCTTATTGAAAACATGCGCCGGGAAGGGTATGAGTTCCAGGTTTCAAGGCCACAGGTAATTATGCAAGAAATCGAGGGCAAAAAATGTGAACCGATAGAACATGCTATTATTGATGTTGCTGATGACTTTACCGGGGTAGTTATCGAGAAGATGGGGCTGCGAAAGGCAGAGCTATTGGGAATGACTCAGGGCACTGATGGATATAGCAGGCTTGAATTCAAGGTTCCAGCTAGGGGATTGATCGGTTTTCGAAACGAGTTTTTAACCGAAACTAAGGGAACGGGTATTTTGAACCATTCGTTTTATGGGTATGAACCCTTTAAGGGGGCTTTGGCTTCGCGTAACAGGGGAGTTCTTGTGGCAATGGAAGCCGGAGTATCAGCGGCATACGCGATTTTTAACCTGCAGGACCGCGGTATATTTTTTGTCGATTCAGGTACCGAGGTTTATGAGGGAATGATCGTTGGAGAACATAACCGTGATAACGATCTTGTTGTAAATGTTTGTAAAACAAAAAAACTTACAAACATGCGTGCTTCGGGGTCAGACGAGAATGTTCGTGTTGCACCACCACGTAAATTTTCTTTGGAACAGGCACTCGAATATATTCAGGATGATGAACTTCTTGAGATAACACCGCAAAACGTCAGATTAAGAAAAAAAATTCTTGATGAAAACAGTCGAAGAAAAGCATCCAGATAAACAAGGAAACAGCAGATACAAAAATAATAACTTGTAGATTGTTGCAAAGTATAGAATTGTTTTTTTATTCAGTTAAAGAGGCCGGTGATTACCGGTCTCTTTTGATATAATGTAAAAAAAGTAATTGCAAGTTAATGATGAAATGGCGAAAACTAGTTTAAAAAGCGAAACATTGGCAAAAGATGCATTGAATTAGGGAAATTTCAAATAACCAGTTTATAGTATTTGTATGCAAAAAATGTCAAAAGAGTCTGACTTGGTTATGGCTGCCATGTTTTTAT
>DAOTGZ010000249.1:0-3861 GCA_035447445.1 Spirochaetota bacterium
GCTGTAAGACTGTCCGGGAGGTATCAGATTAAAGTCTCCCGCGATAAGCCAGTTTTTAGAATTATAATTCAAATTATTTAGCAGATCTGAAACTGTTTGAACCTGTTTTTGCATGGTATCACTTCCTTGCGCAAAGGCATCAAGGTGTGTACTCATTACAGTCAAAGTTTGTCCGGATTTTAGCCCTATTTCTGTTTTTAATATGGCGCGTTTAAAATTCAGGTTACGTATAACAAAATTTCCAGGCATAACTGGTAATTGATGGCGCTCAGATGAAATAATCTTATATTTCGAAATCACGGCAAGTTTAAGGCCAACTTTGCCCATGATTTTGGGGTGTGGCACAAACGATGCGCGCCAATACCAGCAAGAGCTGTATGATTTGTATTCGGGTGAAATCATTGATAATAAAATAGCGAGTTGGTCATCGTAATCTGTTTTTTTCGAATCTACATCAATCTCCTGTAGCAAAAGAATATCCGGATCTTCAGCATTGATTATTTGAACAACACGTTTAAATGTTTTTTGTATCTCTTCAGGCGAAGGTCTTTTGTCGGGACCAGACCCGTCCCATTCATCATAAAAAAACAGATATTTTTTTCCGGCCATGTATTGAAGATTCCAAGATAAAATTTTTATTTTGGAATTATCCGCAAGAAGGGGGGCGTGATTTTGGTTGTTGATAGGTGCAGGTTCAATATCTTTGGGCTGGTATGTTGTCAGTTTTATTGTAATAAATAAAATAAATACAAACAGGGGTAGAATAGAAAGAGTAATTGTTGCAATTTTTTTTAATTTCATTTTATACCATTATAAAAATCTGATTGTATTTGTTTTAAAACATTATGATGATTTGTCAAGTATTCGAATATAAGTTGATAAATCATGAGTTTGAGTTTGAATATAAAGAAAGTTAAAAAAGATAATTTTTTTAGTTGTCTACAATATTAAGATATAATCTCGTAATTACTGTGGTTATGCATTTTAGATTTACAGCTATATTTAAATCTGTATTCAGCTATGTGATTATTCGTTTTATATGACAATAATTTACAAACGGCTAGAAAATTGTCATATATATAGTTGAAATCATTTAAAATGTTTATATTGAACAAAAAGTTGAAAATCAATATTTCACTATTGATACATTCAGAACAAACAGGATGGTTTTATGAGTCTTGCCGATGTTGCTGTGATTGCCGGTGGAGCCGGTCTATTTTTACTTGGTATGAATATGATGACCGAAGGGCTAAAAGCCTTTGCAGGGGATAACTTAAAAAATCTTCTCGCGAGATTTACCAGAGGGCGCTTCTCTTCGGTTGCTTTAGGGGCTGTTGTAACTACAATGGTTCAATCTTCACATGTAACTACAATAGCTGCTATAGGTTTTGTAGGTGCTGGCATGATTTCGTTCCATAATTCTCTTGGAATAATTTTTGGAGCTAATCTTGGTACTACAACAATCGGCTGGATAGTATCTCTTTTGGGGTTCAAACTAAAAATCGCGGTTATTTCTCTTCCGATAATCACTGTGGGCGCGATGATGCGCCTTTTATCTAATGATCGTCTGAACTATATAGGAACTGTTTTTGCGGGTTTTGGTCTGATTTTTGTAGGAATCGACTTTTTACAAACTGGGATGACTTCGCTTGTTTCGTATATAGACCTCGGTTACTTTAATGGATATACAGTTTTTGGTCGTTTTATGCTTGTTATAGTCGGTGTTATAATGACCTTGATTATGCAATCATCAGGAGCTGCAATTACCATGACACTTGCTGCACTTTTTTCATCTGGAATTACAATAGAGCAGGGGGCTGCTCTGGTAATTGGGCAGAATATTGGAACAACTCTGACAGCTGCCCTAGCGGGTATAGGTGGAACTGTTCAATCCAAAAGAACAGCCTTAGCCCATGTGCTTTTCAATGTGTTATCGGCAGGTATTGCTTTTGTTATCTTGCCGGTTTTTTTATCTATAATTGAGTACATGTTAAAAGCTGTTAAGATGGACGAACCTGTTTATCAATTGTCGGCTTTTCACACTTCTTTTAACATCTTAGGAGTAATGATATTTTTACCTTTTATTAAAAGTTTTGCTAGTTTAGTTGAGAAAATTATTCCTGAGAGTAAGGGAAAATTTAAAATAAAACTTGATGATAGTATCAGTTCCATACCATCTTTGGCTCTAGGAACCGTCAAATTAAGCCTTATGGAGTGTCTAATAATACTTCTATATGGTTTACGTGAGATAATTACAAGTGAACATAAAACCAGCACAAGCCAGGCTGATATAACTGATGTAGAAACAATGTTGGCAGAGGTAAAAAAATATATGTCTCGAATTCGTACAGGACGTAAAAGCAGTGAAGATGCATATCAATTACATATAAATTTACTTCATGCACTTGAACATCTAGAATTTATTGTTTCAGCTGCCTTAGAAAAATCAGCAACAAAGCTTGCTAAAACCGATGAAACGAATGAACTGATAAAAACCTTTGATTACATTATAGACACAATGGAAAATAGATCCGCCAATATTGATGTCTTTTATCTTGAAGAGTCGGCTAAAAAGATTAACGCAAATCGTTACAAAAGACGTCATAAAATTTTAACTAGAACAGCTTACGGTGAGCTGAGCCCTGAAAACGCCTATTCGGAAATTGAATCGGTTCGTTGGTTAGACCGTGTTTCTTATAGAGTATGGAAGAGTGTCTATTACTTAACCATTGCTGACTAGGTAATAGACGTTTTACGCTTAATTGATGTAAAAATTACGCTGCTTTTTGAATAGCCTTTTCTGATAGCTTGTTTGGATATTTCATTAGAACAATGGTGCCAATTATTGACACAGCGGCTCCCAATAACAGTGATAACCTGATTCCAAGTGGATTAGATATATCTTTACCGAAAAATACGTAAAGTACCGATGCTGCTGCTGTTGAAAGCCCAAGGTTAAGTTTTAAGAAAAGACCGTTTACTCCAAAATATATCCCTTCCCTGTTTTCTCCGGTTAACTTATAATCGTAATCGCATAACTCTGCTATAAAAACATTGGGAAGAATCAAAAACACGGCGGTTGGAATACCAAGAAGCCCCCAGAACACTTTCCCGTATAAGTTTTTGTCAAATGGTAAAATTCCTGTAAGCGCGAGACCAATTGAAAAAATGGAAAACAGCAATAATCCTGTTATCATGACATTCTTTTTGCCGTATTTCTTTGAAAAAAACATAACACCTACGAAAGATAATCCGGCGCTTACAAAAAGTATAATAAAATTTAACCCCGATTCTTCAACGTTGAGTCCCATCATGGTTTCGCCAATATGCACTGCTGACGAACGAAGTATGTTGAACACAAACCACCCTGACATATAACTTAGTAAAAAAATTATAAAATAACTGTTGGAAAGAGTTTTTTTTATGGAAGGGATTATTGCTAAAGAAGAAGGTACTGATTTAGTATATTTTTTTTCGTTAACCGCAAGTATAGCCATCAATAAAAAAATAAATCCAATAATGCATAAAACAATAACAGTAAATTGATAAGATTTTGTTAATGTGTATTTTTTTCTAAAAACTCCGATTAGTGCAGAACCGCCTATCATTGCTATAGCCCCACCGATAAGAGCAAAATATCCCTGCGCGGTAGTGATTGATAATCTTTTCTCTTCAGTGTGGGCAAGTTCAGGTATTAAAGCAATATATGGTGCGACATACATTGTATAAAACAGGAAAAATAGTGAGAACATAAGGGATAAATAAATAATATTTATTACGGAAGGTCCTGCTATCGGTGGAAAAAATATTAATGCCGTTGATAGGGTAAAGGGTATAATCGAGATTATAAGAAAAAGTCGG
>DAOTGZ010000250.1:0-3850 GCA_035447445.1 Spirochaetota bacterium
TTGAAGTAAATCGTATGCCTGATATATCTTGTGAAAAAAGAATGTCGAAATAGACGTTAACACAGGTATAATTATCGATGTTACCAGCGCTATCCGTATGTCAATTAAAGCGATTGCGCCAAAGAATATAAGACATCGGAATATTATCTGTAAAATGCCGGGAATCTGATCACCGTAAAATCTTCTTACTGAATCGACATCCGAAGTCGCGCGCTGAACCAGCTCACCAACCGGAGTATGATCGTGATAATGAAAAGATAGCTGCTGAATATGGTTGAACAGCTTGTTACGAATTGATCGTACAATTGATTCTGTTGCAGATGTCTTCCATCGAGCACTGATAAAATGAAAGGTACCCTGCATAAGAGTACAAAAAGTAAAAAGCAGAATTAGGTTTTGCATATTTGTAAGATTAATTTTATCGGCTAGTACGGTATCGACAATGTCCCTTATAACTAGACGTCCAGATGCTTCAAAAGTCACACCCAAAAGAAGGGTTAATATAGCAAAAATAAAAATGGTCTTTTGCTTTCCAATTAGAAATATGAGTGAGTGAAAAGTCTTCATGATTTGTCTCCATTAATTAAAAAAAGCCACTTATAAAAGCGGCTTTTTTACCATGCATTAAAATGCGGGCATAAAAAAAGCCGCGGTCATCCCGCGGCTGGTTGTACTGTTTTATAATAAAATTTAGAACCAATCGCACCGCGCGGACGTACCTGTCTCCATGAAAGAGAAAACATTATGTGTAATAGTTCTAATATTCATGAGTATTCCTTATTAAAATTTAGTTCTGTAACAATTGATTATGACACATAGCAGGTTTAATATTAAGTTGTCAACAAAAAAAAGTAATCGTGAAACTTTAGTTGTAAAAAAAAATTTTGCTATTGAATAAGTATAGAAATGATTCAGTTTGTAAAAAGATAATATTTATAAAGAATATATCGTTTTACTTGCATTTATGAAAAAATATTTACCATATTTATGTAGAATAAATTAATAATATTTACTATGATATACTTGTAATTATCTAGAAATGCATACTTGATTATCTTAAACAAATATTTGATACTTCTGTAAGGAACCGTAAATTATGTATAGATATTTTTCAGAAATGGATAGGACTTACAAAAATTCTTTGCGAATACCTTTAAAAAATGAGAAGTATATAATATTTAGTGATTTCCATCTTGGTAAAAGAAATTCGCGTGATGATTTTAAAGAAAATTCATCTCTGATTATTTCTGTTTTAAAAGACTACTACTTTAAAAATGGTTATACATTAATTCTTAATGGTGATATAGAAGAGCTTCAGAAAAATAGCATAAACGCTGTACTTAATAAATGGAAAGATCTTTACGATGTATTTGCCCTTTTTGCCGAAGATAGCAGGCTTTTTAAAATTGTAGGTAATCATGATTATAAGCTTTATTCTCGTAACTATACTGATTCGGTAAATTCGAGACTGTACGACGGTCTTTCGCTTGATTATGAGGGTAAAACAATTTTTATTTTTCATGGTCATCAGGCTTCAAAATACAGTGGGTTCCGAAATAAGCTTATAGGTTTTATATTGCGTTATTGTGCCAAACCACTTGGAATAAAAAATATTGTCAGAGATTACGGGAATTTAAAAATACATAAAACGGAAGAGCGTGTTTATAAGTACTCGCGAATGAAAGGGGTTGTTTCGATAATTGGTCATACTCATCGTCCGCTTTTTGAATCGTTATCTGATATAGATATTATTATTTTTACAATAGAGAGGTTACTGCGTAACTATACAAATGCGGGAAAGCGTGAAAAAACAGGAATTGAGCATGAAATAGAAGATAATAAGAAGCAATTAAAAAGAATTCTTTCTTATGATTCGATGGAGGGTGCAATTGGCAGTATTTATGATCGTGAAATGATAATACCGGTCATTTTTAATTCGGGCTGCGTTATTGGGCCAAAAGGTGCTACCGGGATTGAAATTGATAATGGAAATATTTCTCTTATTAGATGGTATAATACGTATCAGAAAGAGAAATATTATAAGCAGGTGCGTGATGAGAGATTTACCTTTGGAAACCGGGGTGCATACAGAAAAATACTTAAACAGGATTCACTCGATTATATCTTTAACAGAATAAGGCTATTGACAAAATAGTTAAACTTCAATATTCCACTCTTTGATGAATCCGGAAATAAGGCGTACTTCATTTTGGTGCATGATGTTATCCGCATCCACAATTTTCATAATTAAACGCAATATCGCTCGCTTGTCTTCAATGGCTTCCGATGCCAGTTTTGCAATGGCCTTATCAAAATTTTTTTTAATTATTTCTTGATCTTTTGTCGTTAAATTTTGGATCTGTTTATCAACATCATCCGGAAATTTATAGGGGGAATTTTCAATAATATCTTTAATCGTTTTAATTTCGGAAATATGAATCTCATTATCAACAGTTATTGCCATAAAAAAGATATCAAGTACAGCCTGTGTATCGATCATTTTAAACCGCCATTTTTTTTCTAAGGATACTGTTTCCGGGAATTGATTTGTCAAATTTGATATAGGATTCAGAGTTAGGTCTAGCCAACTCGTCCGGCTGCTGCGTGTCCTTATTTCTAATTTCAAGTACAGTAAGCTCCGTGTCAAGTATATTGTCTCCGTTTAGGGGAGAAATTGCTTCAATTATATCGCCAGGGCGTATCGGATTAAAGGTTTTAACGACAGGATTATCAGTCTGCTCTTCATTGCTAATATAGCCTAAAAAGACCACTTTCTTTATATACGGTACATCCCGATTTTCCATGTCACTAAACTCATTGAAAAGGTCATCTGTATAGGGGCGGTGACTGACAAGATCAAGCTCTCTGTTATAAAAATCTTTAAAAGAATTATTAAGATCCGGGTTGTCAAGTGCGTGTCTGTATATTCGGGTTACATTAGCTGCATAATAGAGAGATTTCATACGCCCCTCTATTTTAAAAGCGTTAACACCTGCATCTTTAAAACTATTAATTTTATGTATAAGACAAAGATCCTTGGATGAGAGTATATGCGTGTCTCGTTTATGTTCAATAATTTCAAGATGAAAACCTGGTCGTTTTTCTTCGACTAGTGCAAAGTTCCAACGGCAAGGATGCGAGCACGCCCCCTGGTTTGCGTCTCTTCCTGAAAGATACCGGCTTAATAAACAACGACCGGAGTAAGAGATACATACGGCACCGTGTGCAAAAATTTCAAGTTCTACCGAACTTGAGTCGCGTATCTTTTTTATATCATCAAGAGTCGTTTCACGAGCGAGAACAATTCGAGAAATTCCGTTTCTGTGCCAGAAGTTTGCACTAAGATGATTAAGTGTGGACATCTGTGTAGATAGGTAAATACGACAGTTAAGTTGTGATTTTTGTACAATTTCGAGTGTTGCCGGATCTGATATCATAATAGCGTCGAAGTCAAAGTGCTCGATGGATTTCACATATTCCCGGAGTTGGTTGATATCATCCTCATGAACAAACGAGTTTAGTAAAAAGGTGGTTTTGACTTTATGCGCCTTGCAATATCGAAGTGCTTCTTCAATATCTTGATGAGAAAAATTTTTAGATTTGTCTCGCAGGTTAAACGAATCTCCACCAAAATAGACACTATGAGCACCGTAAAGAACTGCAAATTTTAATTTTTCAAGATTTCCAGCAGGTGATACTATTTCATAATTGTTCATCGACAAATCCATTGTTTATGTTTTTTTGGTAATAATCCACAGCCTTGTTATGGCGTGACAGAGTTTTGGAAAAATAGTGTGTGCCGTCATTTCTTGCCACAAAATAGAGATAATCGCTTATTACAGGATTAAGT
>DAOTGZ010000251.1:0-3814 GCA_035447445.1 Spirochaetota bacterium
TGACTGACAAATAACTACTAATCATTAATCAGCGAATTTCAAACAAAACGGCTACCGGCTATTAAACAATAATCGCCTTTTGCACTTCATCAAAATACTAACCAGGCACGATTGCTGGGAACATAGCCCCTTTCCGCGCTACATGAAATAGATACCGGCAAAGGTAAGCAAGGCAGCGATCAGATAATAGAATATAATAACCGGTGTAAAAAAACGTCTTTTCACCGAGTTACAATATTCATCATAGCTGTCACCGAATTTTTTCTTTAAAACATAGTTATCTTCTATGTAGCTAGCAACAATCTGAAATACAATTAAAACTGCCATAAAACAAAGGCTGTAAACAGTGCGCAATGATACAAACAATCCCAATTCGATTATCATAAACGCCCCGTAAACAGGATGACGTATCTTACCAAATTCACCAGCATCAAGATCATCTTTAGACGAGTGGTCTTTCTCGGAAAGAGAGGCCAGACGCAGTACTCCATGACAAAAGACCCAAAGTCCAAAAGAGAAGAAGATCATATCAAAAGCGGGTACGCGATAACCCTTAACAACAAAGGTTAAATCGAGCTGCCGAAAAAGATTCAAATCAGGCAAAACGGGGAGCACGCTTTTTAAAAGGGTATAGAAGACAAAATAAAATACAACGGCTCCTAAAAGTGTTAATATAGAGTTTAAAAACTTCATCTGACTATCTCCCTTATCAACTCTATCTGATTTAAAACACTTGATAACGAAGTTCCGCCTTCTGACTGTTTGCGTTCAGTTGAACCAGCAGGATCCAGATTTATTAAGGCATCTTTTTCAAACGCATTCGAAAATTTACGAAGTTCTTCAAGGTTCAGTTCGAAGAAATTTCGCTTTTCTTTTTCGCAGTAACCTACGATTGACCCAACGATTTCATGTGAAGTACGAAAAGGGACACCTTTTTGTACCAGATAATCAGCAATATCTGTTGCAGTAGAAAAATTTCCTCGCAGAGTTTCGCTCATTCTTTCCTTATTAAAAACTATATCTTTGAACATCTCAATCATTCCTTCAAGACAGAGAAGAACGGTATCAACGGTATCGAACAGAGGCTCTTTATCTTCCTGCATATCCCGGTTATACGTAAGCGGCAAACCTTTCATAACGGTAAGAAGAGAAACAAGGTTTCCTGTTAAACGGCCGCTTTTCCCCCGAATAAGCTCTGCCAAATCGGGATTCTTTTTTTGCGGCATAATTGATGATCCGGTTGTCACCTGGTCAGAGAGTCTTATATAGTTAAATTCAAATGTTGACCAGAGAACAAGCTCTTCACATATACGAGAAAGATGAACACCCAAGAGGGAGGAAGCATAAAGAATATCTGCGATATAGTCCCTGTCTGCGACTGTATCCATAGAGTTGGGCGTAACTCCAGCGAAGCCAAGACGTTCTGCAAGAAACTTGCGATTATTGACGTAATTAACCCCGGCTAATGCTCCAACCCCTAAAGGACAAAGATTGTGCATATTACGACAAGTCTCAAATCTTTTCAGATCTCTTGACAGCGCCCAGGCGTGAGCTAATAGATGCTGTGAAAGTCTAACAGGCTGTGCTATCTGCATGTGGGTATAGCCCGCCATCACGGTTTCACGCTGTTGTTCAGCAATATCTGCAAGACGCAGAATAAATTTTTTCAATAAAGACTCAATCTTTTCAGTCTCTTCCCTAATGTACAGCCGGGTATCTACTGCAACCTGGTCATTTCGCGAACGGGCAGTATGAAGTTTTCGCCCCGCGTCACCTATAAGCTCGGTTAATCGAGCTTCAATATTCATGTGTATATCTTCATAATCAGAACGAAAATTAAAATCGCCCGACTCAATCTCTTTTAAAACAGTATCAAGGCCGCTCACAATGGATTCAAATTCATCGTGTGTCAAAATCCCCATATCTTTAAGCATTTCAGCATGAACTTTTGAACCCTTAATATCCTGACGATATAGCCTAGAGTCGTAGTGTACTGACATTGAAAGCCGTTCGGTAACATCGGAGTTTTTACCTTCGAACCTTCCACCCCACATCTTTTTTGTAGCCATATATCCTCCAGTATCATGCGAGAGTACTAATATTCTAAAACGATTATTTTAAAACGGCTCTTTTTGTAAATCAATAAAAAATTAGGACCAATCACTAAATTTTAAAATATGAAAAACAATTTTAAGCTTTAAAGACAGCTTCAAATTTCAGCTTGGTAAGCGATATTCGTGGCTCTTTTGAAAAGGAATTTTTCGCAAGTTCCTTGTTGAAAATTCTCCTATTCGGAATTATCTTTATCTTAAATTATTGCTATTTCACGGTTTAATGAATATGTATGGTTTTTGTTTTATTTATTGCACAATATTAAAAGGTAAAGGCGATATAATGGCTGACAAGAGACAACACCAAAGGGTATATCCGGATTCTGAGCATCCTGTAGAGATTCAAATTATGGGTAAAGGATTTCTTGACATTATTTTTGCAAAGGATATAAGCATTAAGGGTATAGGTATCGAAGTTCCCCATAAATTCGAAGGGTCTGATATTGACCATCCAATAGAACTTATAATAACTCTTCCACCAAACAGTTGTTTCAAAGCCAGTGGAATCATTAAACACAGCAACATCGAGCAAACAAGGAAGGGAATTTTCGGAGTTCAGTTTACTTCCATACAGAAGGGATACGAGCAAATTCTTGAGTCATATATTACCAAAAGAATAAGCGATGGCGGGCTTGCATAACAAGTACCGCCATGTCTCTCTTCTTAGGCACCTATTCTTTCAAGTAGTTGATTGATATACTCTGGCACAGATTCAAGTGCCGGCTTGAGCTCATATTCAAGAATATCCGAAGCCGAAATAATATCATCACTTTCCATAACATCGACGATCTCGGCCAAGAGCTCATTTATCTGCCTGTTTTTTTCGGAAATTGAAATACCGTCTACGATAAGCTCGTCTGGATCTACCCCAAAAACGGGCGCACTCTGTATTGATGTACGCGAATAGGTGTACATATAATCAAGAAACGGATGCATAAGAGAGCTCGCTTCCTCATCATGTCCACTCTGGAAAGCCTCCGATATTTTTTCAAGATTTTCGAGCTGCTGAGGCAAATTGTCTCGGGACTCTATCAATGATTTGATCAAAGAGTCAGGCGAATCGATACTACGTACGACCATATCTTTTATATTATCAGACAACATTGCCATTTTAAAAATTCCCTTAAAAAGAGAAAAAAGTTGCTTTTGTTCATCAAGAAGTTTTAGCACAGTATCGCCATCTTTTTTGTCGGCCGCTTTCTGCAATTCTGACGCTAAAAGTCCAATATCACCCAAATATTCAGCAACAGTTCTATCCATATGCTTGATCTCCTGAAGATCAAGATTCAACATCGAAAAAACAGTAGTAGTTACATCAATTAACCAGTCAATTCCACCGAAAAAAGATTCAAGGTCGGAATTATCGAAACAGTCGGTTCCACTGCAATCACCGATATATTCCACGACACGATCACAATACGATATCCCCTCGGTCAATGATGATATTACCAGATCGGCCTTTGATTGAATACCGAGATCGCAGATCCCAACCTTATCTATGGGTCTATCCGGCACATTATCAGCCACAAAAAATTCATCATCAAGCAGCATTCCAGTAAAAATAAGGTCTCGTTCGGCCGCCCATTTTGACATAGACTCGGCTACTTCCTTTACGGTCTTTTCCTCTTCGAAACGGATATCTACAGACTGCCCGTTCATATATACTTCCATATATTCTCCCGATAACTATCCAATTTTAACCA
>DAOTGZ010000252.1:0-3803 GCA_035447445.1 Spirochaetota bacterium
ATTCGTGATGACTATATTGGTGTTTTTTTATCAGAGAATGAATCGGGTAAGTCCGAAGCCTGTGATCTGCATGAGCAGAAAGTTACAACAGTTGTTTCAGAAGCCTTTATGGCAATGGCACCCGGTCAGCAACAGATATTTGCCACGCTCTTTAGAAAAGATAAAAAGAGCAGTGAAGTAGTTTTTAATCTAAGAAAAATGATAACTGAAAGCGGCGCGTCGGAACGCACAATAACCCGTTTGCTGAAAATATCAGAGAAGTTTGAAAATGACGTGCGTAAGCTTGCTTTAGATCCTGCATCAAAGGATCTGTTTACAGACATAGTTAAAAGGATCTGCCTTCTTCCGGCGGAAGCATCAGAGGAATAATGGAAAAAAATAAAGAAAACCGTTTTTTTATAAAAGAGTTGGCCTCGACATTGGCCACGCATGAGGTGCTTAGCACAATGTATCATCAAGATGTGCATTCCGTTCCGATGCCGTCTCTTGAAAAACTTAAGATTATTGTTAACAAATTACGTTCAGTACTCTTTCCCGGGTACTTTGGAACAGCTTCCATGCGACACGGTTCGGTAGAATTTTATATTGGTGCGCTTTTGGATGAACTTTATGAGTTATTATCGGTACAGATACGCAGGGGATTCTGTTTCATCTGCAACGAGCGTAGTGAAAAATGCAAGGTTTGCGAGGATAAATCGGCCGAGTTATGTGAAGAGTTTTTGAAGAAGCTACCGCAAATTCGTCATCTTTTATCAACAGATGCCAAGGCCGGTTATGAGGGAGATCCGGCATCTTTTAGTGTGGGCGAGATAATATTCAGTTATCCAAGCATTAAGGCTTTAACCAATTACCGCATAGCACATGAACTGTTTAAACTTGATGTTCCACTTATACCTCGTATAATTAGCGAGCTTGCACATTCTGAAACGGGTATAGATATTCACCCAGGAGCAAAAATCGGAGAAAGCTGCTTTATCGATCATGGTACGGGAGTTGTAATTGGAGAAACCTGCCGTATAGGTAATAACGTTAGAATATACCAGGGAGTGACTCTTGGTGCGAAGAGCTTCCCTTTGGATGAAAATGGTAATCCGATTAAAGGAATAGATCGCCACCCTAAAGTCGGAAACAATGTGGTGATATACGCAGGAGCAACAATACTCGGAACGGTAATGATCGGTGACGGTGCCGAAATAGGCGGCAATGTCTGGATTACGCGTGACGTGCCTCCAGGAGGAAAGGTCAGAGCACAGACATATGGCAATCTCTAATACTTAACTTATCAACAAGGAACTTGCGAAAAATCCCTTTATATGTGGGCTTTAGACGGCATAGCCGTTCTAAAAATGGTAATTTTTCGAAGTTCCCTTACGATAAATAAAAAAAGGTTCCCGATATTTACGGAAACCTTGTGAAATCATTATAGGTAGTCACTAAAAATAATTTTAGAGAATATCTGTTTTTTCAAGTTCACTGATGCCTTTTCTTAGCACGTTATACTGTTCAGAACCTTTGTCAAAACTATCCAGATATCTTTTAAAATATGATATCTGCTCGCTTTTCCAGTTTTGCATGTCATGACGTGAATGAACCATTTGTGCCTCCTATGTTTAATTTAGACTTTTGCGATGTCAGGATGCGGAATAACCGGTATTATTAAATATGATAAGCAGTCTTACTATTTTATTTACATTTAGGTATTGATTAAACCGCCGCTTACAATATTAAATATCGGACTGAAAGTGTTATGAGCATATAATTTTTTTGATTAAGCGATATAATCATCTGGAGTCTATATTATGTCATTTTATGTTTATCAGAGCAATCGACTTGAAAAGGTTATACCTACAATTGCTTCTGTTCTTGCTGAAAAAGGTAGTACACAAAAGGGCTCCAAGGCTCAGGAGCTGCTTTCAGTTGATTACTGTCTGGTGCAAAGTATCGGTATGGGACGTTACTTCGCGCTTGAGTTGGCAAGCGAACTTGGGATATTTGCAAACTATAAGATGGTTTATCCTAATGCTTTTATGCGCCTGCTTGCGTCGCATCTTAAAATAGACGACGCGGCAGATTCAAAAGAGAGTATAGGGTGGAAAATATTCTCAATTATAAAAAACGGTGAAATTGAAAATGAGATATTAGCCGGATATATTGAATCGGCCAGAATTGATAATAAAAAAAAGTACGATGAATTAAAACTTTTTACATTTGCATACTCCTTGGCAGATCTATTCGATCAATATTCATTGTATCGCCCTTCAATGGTTACTCTCTGGGACAGGGGAGAGCCGGTTAAAACGATTAATAATATTCAACAGCCTTTGGATAAAGATGAACTTTGGCAGTATGAACTCTGGCGAAAGGTCTACGATGGCACAATGATACACAAGGCCGAAATAAGGGAAAAAATTATAAGCCGGATCAATGGCCGAGAAGACCTTCCTTTTGACAGATTCTTCATTCTTGGAGTATCAACAATACCGCTCTTTTTTCTCGAAGTAATATATACTATTTCAAAATATTGTGATGTATACGCGGCACTTCTTTCACCCTCAGACTCGTATTGGGAAGATATTGTTAACAAGAAATACCGCTTTTTCAAGATATTGGAACCAGATTTAAAAGCCAAGAAAGAATCTACTGGTAAGAGTGATAATCATACGCTTACTGGCGAAGATAATAATTTTGACGACTATTATTTTACCGGAAACACAATACTTGGGTCGAACGGAATGCTTGGGCGCGATTTTAACCGTATTCTTTCAGATAATTTTGAAGGAAGTATAGTTCAAAATGACAGTTACTATTTTACTGAAGAGAGTGATAATATTCTTGGCAACATTCAAAGAGATATTCGTGAATTAAATGATCGTGGTATCTTTGGAGATAAAACAAAAAAAAGGTTTATTTACGATAATGATGACCGCTCATTACAAATTCATGGTGTGCATTCCAAACGAAGAGAGTTAGAGGTGCTTCATGATAATCTTCTAGAGATAATGCAAAAGAATCCGGATATCGAGCTAAGGGATATTCTTGTAATGACACCTTCGGTTTATGATTATGCTCCGTATATAAAAGCAGTATTTGAAGAATTCAGGGGAACAAAGCTTTATCTGGACTATTCGATTGCCGATCTGGCTCTTGACAGCGATAACGAGACTGTCCCCGCATTTTTGAAGATTATTTCACTTTATAAAGGAAGGTTTACTTCCGGTGATATTATTTCTCTTTTAAGGTTAAAGCCTTTATCAGCGCATGCGAAAATAGATGATGAAAACATAGAAAATGTTGCTGAAATGCTGAATGCAGCACGTTTTAGATGGGGAAGGGACGGAGACGATCGCAAGGAGCTTCTGGATATTGAATATGAAGAGTTCTCTTTCGCGCACGCATTTAAACGAATTATTCACAGTACAATATTTGTCCGTGATTTTGATCAAACATATAATGGAGTTTTTCCTTCAGATGATTTTGACAGGGACAGTTCTGTTTTAGCCGGGTGTGTACTCGATTTTGTATTAAAACTAGAAGATTTTACAAGGGAGTGTTCCAAACCAAGACCTGTTAATCAATGGGAAGAGTTGCTTCGTAAAATGGTTAACGATCTTTTTAGTAATAGCAACGATTTTTCACAATCTAGGGATACGCTTTTTGAATCTATATCGGCTGTTTGTGCCAATAGTGCCAAAGCTTCGGACATTGTATCTTTTGAAATTATTGAGTCGCTTCTTATTACCCATCTTTCAGGTGAAAGTAGAGCCTTTGGGTTTATTGATGGGCGCATAACGTTTTGTGAAATG
>DAOTGZ010000253.1:0-3797 GCA_035447445.1 Spirochaetota bacterium
GGTGCAATACGGAAAGATGCTCTCCGCAGAGGCTGACTACTTGTACGGCAGAAGCCCGGCTTCGGCGATATCACTATATGTGAAATTGATTGAGCTTGATCAGGAGAGTGAGCTGCAATTTTCGCGTGTTTGCCGCTATCTTTATAAAAGGGGAAGATCTAATACAAAGAGTTATCTGAAAAAATTTCGAAAAAAATATCCAGACAGCGACAATGCCAAACTATTTGAGTGGTATGAGGCAAGGTTAAGTATTGTAGATAATAATTTTAAAGAGGCTCTTCCTGTTTTAAGAAATATTGCGGAAGACACTTCACATAAATATTACGGAAACGCGATGTATTGGCTATATTACTATCACCGTGAGAAAGATAGCGACATAGCTTTTGATTATTTCAGAAAAGGAGTGGTTTACAGCCCTGATTCTTGGTATATGTGGATGCTCGCGGATAAACTCAAGAAGGATTTCTCAGTTGATAAGTTGGAAAAAAGTTTTTCTGAAGCAATATCATCAACAGATTATGAATCGGCCTTGTTTACTCATTTTATGCTTTACCTGCTTCAAAGAGACAATGCCAAAAAAGAGAGGCGCCTTGAGCTTATTAAGACGGCTGGTATTTATCCATATAACGTATTGGATGATTTTATGTTGTCTGTTAAAAATGAATGTTTAGCAAAACAGATGGAACTATATTTTGACGCAGGATATGAGGACGGTATTACGGGTCTTCTGCACTATATGGATGAATCCGAAGACAACAGGAAACTTAAATATCTGCTTCTTTCGCGATTTGGAGATGAAACATCGCATTATCACTACGCGTTTTTGGGCACAATTCGTCTGTTGCGTGAGTTCGGTATTGGAGAAGAGATAACTTTATTGGAAGACAGGCTTGTTAAGAGACTTTTTCCAAAAGCGTATAGTGAAATTGTAAAAAAAACAGGAAAAAAATATCCCAAGCTTGATCATAATATGATCTATTCGGTAATGAAATCGGAGTCTGCTTTTAGACATGACGCGGTCTCTTTTGTGGGGGCAACAGGGCTTATGCAGGTGATGCCAGCCACCGGAGGAGATATAGCAAAATCTTTAAAAATGAATAGCTACGATTTAAAAGATCCTGAGGTTTCAATATTATTCGGATTTTATTATATGGATTGGTTAAGACGTATCTATGATGGTGAGTTTGATCAGATGTTGGGCGGTTACAATGCTGGTCCGGGTAACATGAATAAGTGGAAAAAAAGTTTCGATGTTTCTGACAAAATATTTTTTGCCGAGAAGGTTCCCTTCGATGAAACAAGATTTTACATGTTTAAAAATCAGAAATATCTGATACAGTACAATACCATATATGGTGAAAACGGTGATTAAAGTTGCCAAAAATTTTGTGATATACTGTAATACTGGTTCACTCAAAGTATTAGTATTAAGCAGGTTTTTGAATTTGCTGATAACCTGTACCAAAGGCATAAGAATTTCAGGATTGTCTCTTTTGGTTATCGCAAGTGTATCAATTGTTTCGTGCAGCCGAGGAATGTCGGTTAAACAGATTAACTCAGCTGTATTGAGCGCACAAAAGATATATGATTCATCCTCAAAATGGCAGGATCGTGAAAGAGCCATTAAATCTGTTAAACCATTTGAAACAAAAAGAGCACTTGAGCTCAAGATGGCAGCAACAGAGGATACCCATTCAAAGGTTCGCGTTCAGGCTGTAATGGGATTGGCTCCCTTCGTCAGAGATGATAATGTGAAAGATAAATTGATGTTGATGTCTCAGAAGGATAGGGAAATACCCGTGAGGTATGCTTCTCTTAAGACTCTCGCAAATAATCCGGATATTTCAATGTACGGGTTATTTGAAAAATACACTTATGATACGGATTGGCTTTTCAGGGAGATAGCATACCGAGGAATTATGGGTATAACAGACGAACAGATGAATGAAAAATCAACAGCCCTTTTAATAAGGGGATTAAGTGATAGTCAGGAGACTGTTCAAATAACGATTCTTAAAAACATCAAATTGCAAAATGATGAATTATATCAGAGCATTCGAAAAAATTTTTTTATTAAAGATTATGAAAAAAAAATTACGTTATTGTGTGCAACATTAAAAGCAGTAAAAGGCTATAATATGGATATCAGGGTTCGTGAAAGGGTAGAGCAGCTGATTTTGCATCAAAACAAGGAAGTTCGAGTTTTGGCTCTACGGGCCCTAAAATCAGAGCCCGATTATGTTAACCGTAATAATAAAAAATAATCTTTACTTGGCTTTCTCTTTGGAGATATAAACCTTGTTGTCATTATCTGAGATTATTTTTTCATATCTTTCACGTACCTCGGCACGTCTTTTCTCTTTGGCATCACGTAGACACTTGTCTCGCTCGAAACGATCCTTGCGACATTCGTTAATAATATCCTGAGGAAGATCATCGGCTTCAATGTACATGTACGTCAGCATACGGTCTTTAGCTATGCGGTATGCTTCGATAGCTTCGATTGGGCGTGTGCGTTCGTAATTATCCTTGCCAAGTGATATCGATGCAGTTGATTGCGACATCATCTTTTTCTTGGATTCGTTTGCTTTCTTTCCGGCAAGAGATTTACTGATTCTTGTTCTGACATCACGCTCAATTATCTCTTTTTGCATTGCTTCGGAATCTTCCTTGTATATCTTTGCGATATTCATGGCTGTTTCGCGTATTTCAAGTTCATTTTCCTGGAATTTTTTGGCTGAGCGCTCGTATTCGCGTGAAAAATAGAGAGAAGAAGCTTCAGAGTAGCTTTGAACAAGTTTATCGAACTCGCCTTCACCTCCACCGTAATTAAATATCGCCGCTGTCAGCAGTTTGATATTTTTGAAAT
Organism: Spirochaetota bacterium; assembly: GCA_035447445.1. Lineage (GTDB taxonomy): Bacteria > Spirochaetota > UBA4802 > UBA4802 > JAFGJZ01 > JAFGRW01. The sequence goes on from DAOTGZ010000253.1 coordinate 2,870, forward strand.
TCTCATAGCTTAATCTTTTAATAACATCCTTTGCAAGATGGTCCGGCCCGTCTACAGCCTGGGCAAAGGCTAAAAATGAGAGAGTAAGTGCCGTAAAAAGCGATATAACGAATCCTTTCTTCATAATATGGGCTCCTTAAAGAAATACTATTATTATTTATTATAACATCCGATAAATTTAGTGTGTACTCAAATAAATATTGTTAAATTTACCAATAAATGACCTAAAAAGTCAAGGAAAAATAACAGTATCATCTGTCACCTGGAGGATTCGCATGAGGAAAATGTTTTCCGTCATTATATTTATATTATGCCTTGTTACGTTTATTGTCGCATTCGCGCAGCCTGTTTCCCGAGAGGAAAAGACCGTACGAATGTCTTTAATAATGGTCGCGAATAAATGTGTGGGAATTGGTTATCAATTTAATGGTACAACTCCGAAGGGATTTGATAATGCTGGATTTGTGCTATATGTTTATCAGAAAAACGGCATAACCTTGCCTCGAACAGTAAAGGGAATGTTTAGCGCTGGTGATTATGTTGATACAAAAGACGCTAAACCCGGAGATTTGCTCTTTTTTATGGAAGACCCGGTTACAGGCTCGTCGATTACCCATGTGGGTATTTACCTGGGTAAAGACAAGTTTGTGCATATGCCGGGAGAAGGTGCTTATGTGCGTATTGAAAGACTTGTCAAAGATTCAAAATGGAGTGCAAGATTCGCCGGGGTAAGATCGTATCACAAATTATTTGATGAATTTATCGAAAAGGAGTCAAATTTATCTGATAAAAAAGAAAAGGTTCAGGCTCTCAAAAATATGGATCCTGAAGTACAGTTCGAGACTTCAGATATGTAATTGCTATATTATGCGTGTTATCAGGATTGAAAGGTCGTCTTCCGGTTCGTTGCTTCCGGTAAACTGGTATA
>DAOTGZ010000254.1:0-3748 GCA_035447445.1 Spirochaetota bacterium
TTTATGTAAACAACACATTTTTTTTATAATTTGGTTAATATTGCTAATTGCTATGCTGTAACAACTTACTTAATCCTTATCTGTTATAACATTTATTTAGTAAAGAAGATATTTTTTACATTTATTGATCATGAAATTTTATAAAATAGTGAAAGTAAAACAATATTTTGATCTATAAATCTATAAAAACATACAGTAATCTCTGACATTTAACTTTTTAACAAGTTCCCATATGATAATTTGTCTATCGACAAGGAACTTGGGGAAATTATTCAATAATTCTTTAAATTCAATTGCCAATATTATCATATTATGTTTCTAAATTATCCTAAAATAGGAAAAAATCCGATAAGGTGATCATATTGAAAATAATAAAAGTAAATAGAGAACAGATACATAGCGTTTATCAACTTGAAATTGAAAATTACAGTTCCCCATATAACCAAAACTCTTTACTAAATGAGTTATTCATTGAAGATTCCCTCTTTTATTGCAATATCGACCTGGACAACAATGTAACCGGATATATAATCGCACGCCTAGTTCTTGGAGAATGCGAGATCCACCGTATTACCGTAAGCAAAGATTATCGTCGTCAAGGCATCGCTCAAAATCTTCTAAATTGTATTTATAAAATATGTATTGACCAGACCGTGCACGCGGTTTTTTTGGAAGTTAACGAGAATAATCGTCCCGCAATCAATTTTTATAAAAAAAACAACTTTATTCAAGTTGGACAAAGAAAAAAATACTACGGGGACTCTGACGCGTTGATACTTCAAAAAAGGATATCCTATGTTAACGATCCAATCGAGCGAATTTGTTAAATCTGTTGTCGGTAGTAATTATCCGGATAAAAATTTACCGGAGTACGCATTTTTGGGGAAATCAAACAGCGGAAAATCATCGCTGATAAACATGCTACTTAACAGAAAAAATCTGGTCAAGACTGGTCGTACTCCAGGCATGACAAAAATGTTAAACTACTTTTTGATAAACAAAAAATTCCATATAGTTGATATGCCCGGTTACGGTTTTGCGAAAGTTCCTATAAGTGTAAAAAAAGAGTTTCAAAAACTGTTAAGGCAGTACATTGAAGAACGCAGAAAAAACATTAAGATTCTTTTTTTGCTGGCGGATATTAGAAGAATACCGGGTGAAGATGAATTCTTCTTTTTGGATCTTCTTGCAAAAAACGGAGTTCCCGCGGCTCTTACCCTTACCAAGGTTGATAAGCTTTCAAAGTCTCAGCAGATAAGACAAATAGATCTAATATTGAAAGCAACCGGTCTTGATAAAAAATATATATTTACAACTTCGGCTTTAAAAAAAACCGGGCGTGAAGATATCCTCTATGCTATAGAAAACTCTTTATCAAATTGATTACTATTTTATTATGTAAAAAAGCCACTGCCGAGACCTATTTGTAAAATGGTCTCGACTGATCAAATGCTTCTCCACTTATCTTGGCAAATTCTTTAAGCAGCTCTTTTTGACGAGCCGACAACTTTTTAGGTATATCGATGTTTACTCTCACATGTTGATCACCCTTGCCGTAAGAACCAAGATACGGTAACCCCTGTCCCTTCAAACGGAATATCTGTCCGCTAGACGTACCGGCAGGAACCTTAAGTTTTATTTTTTTACCATATATTGTATCCACCAGAATTTCTCCGCCAAGACAGGCCAAAGGTATAGATATGGAAACATCAATCAAAAGATCACTTCCATGTCTTTCAAAAAGCTCATGCTTTCGAATATGAAGCAAAACATAAAGATCTCCGCGGACGCCCCCACCACTGCTTTGCTCTCCTTCTCCGCTTATCTTAAGGCGAGAACCAGACTCTACTCCAGGTGGAACTTTAACAGTGATCTTGCGTTTTTGTACTTTTAAGCCCGTTCCATTACAAGTTTTGCAAGGATTTGCAATAATCTTGCCCTCTCCTTTACACTTATAACAAGTCTGTGTTACTGAGAAGAAGCCCTGTGTCTGACGGACCTGTCCAGTTCCATTACAGACCGGACATGTTGCTGATTTTGAACCAGGAGCAGAACCTGAGCCAGAACAGGTTTCACAATGTTCATGTCGTGGAATTTCGATTTGGACCTCATGTCCAACAGCTGATTCCTCAAGAGTTAAACTAAGATCGTATTGAATATCGGCTCCACGCTGTGCCCTGCGAGTCGAACCTGAACGACCTCCGAAAGCACCTCCGCCAAAAAATCCTTCAAAGATATCTCCTAGATCAAAATCTCCGAAAATATCAGAGAAATCAGAGTAAGCACCGCGACCAAATCCTTCAAATCCACCTACTCCTTCATGACCAAATTTATCATACTGGGATCTTTTTTTTGAATCACGTAAAACCTCATAGGCTTCAGTCGCCTCTTTAAACTTCTCTTCAGCCTCTTTATTGCCTTTATTGCGATCCGGGTGATACTGCAATGCAAGTTTACGATAAGCTTTTTTAATCTCATCTTCACCGGCACTCTTGGAAACACCCAGAATTTCATAATAGTCTCTTTTAGAAGCCAAAATTACCTCACTTATAACAACACGGTATTAAATTAAATCAAATCTTAGAACTATATATTCTTAAAGTCTATTCATACACTATCAATCAAAAACTATATTGGAAATACTGTTTCAATATCAGTAATAACTTATTCTCATTAACAGGTACTTTTAAAAACTAACTCTTTGTCAAGCTTCTTACATGTATCATTTTAATAATATGTTTTATCATGTAAAACAAAATTAATAAAAACAGAATTTATAAACTACTAACGATTTCGATGCGTATAACAACATACAACCAAGCAACAGTTTACCACTAATTCACACACACATAATTCTTCTGAATAACATTATGGAAAATATTTTTAAAATGGGGCAAAATCATTATCAGATTTTGCCCCATGGATTATTTACTTCTTGTCATCATCTACAACTTCGTAATCGGCATCATAGACATTGCCCTGAGACTGAGAATTATTTTGAGATTCGCCACCACCTTGAGTTTCTGGTTCACTCTGAGCAGCATCGGCTCCAGGCTGACCTGCACCAGCACCCGCTTGCTGATAAATTCTTTGTGCAAACTGATGAGAACTCTGCTCTACAGCAGATTTGGCAGCTTTAATAGCTTCAACATCCGACCCAGCCATAGCACTTTTCAACTTTTCAATTTCTGATTCGATCTTCATCTTTTCGGATTCTTCAACCTTGTCAGCATTGTCTTTTAAAAGTTTCTCCAATGAATAGATAAGAGTATCAGATTCATTTTTAGCTTCGATTAGTTCTTTGGCTTTTTTGTCTTCAGAAGCATGAGACTCGGCATCCTTAACCATTTTATTTATCTCATCTTCTGATAAACCACTTGATGACTCTATTCGGATCTTCTGTTCTTTTCCGGTTCCTAGATCTTTTGCAGATACGTGAACAATTCCGTTGGCGTCAATATCAAAAGATACCTCAATCTGTGGAACTCCACGAGGCGCAGGAGGTATATCAGTAAGCTCAAATCGCCCCAAAGTTCTGTTCTGTGAAGCGAGTTCGCGCTCACCCTGAAGAACATGTACAGTAACCGCCGGTTGATTGTCCGCTGCAGTAGAAAAAACCTGACTCTTCTTAGTTGGAATTGTTGTGTTTCGCTCAATAAGCTTTGTCATAACTCCACCAAGAGTCTCTATTCCAAGAGAAAGAGGTGTAACGTCAAGAAGGAGAAGTCCCTTCACATCACCGGTAAGA
>DAOTGZ010000255.1:0-3728 GCA_035447445.1 Spirochaetota bacterium
ACCGAAGAGCTTTTTAAACACATAGTCTGATTTTAAACTTAAAAATGACATGAGTTAATTATGGGTGCTAGGTATAAAATGTCAATCAGAAAGTCTTAGACAGTAAAATCATATTTTTAAAAATATTTTTAATAAAACGTCTATTAATCCGGATCCTTACCAAAATGTACTGAACCTGGCTAACAATCCAGGAAAACGCAGTTTAAAGTCATTAGTGTTGTTAGATGATCAGCAGATGTGGTTTCGTCCAATACAGTCTTAGCGCAGCTGTTATCCGCCATTCTTTCATCGTGATTCTTGTAAGTTATTTCGGCTGATATTCAATCAGTTTTTTTTACGACAGCTGCGCCAAGACTTCTAAACATAATATTGATGATGCTGACTATCAATAATCTGTCCCAAAAAAAATACATTAGCCGAGCAGAAAAAAAAGTTTTCAAAAATTATTCAAGATATTGTCTAGTCACACTTTCAGACTTCAATAATTTTAAATAATTCACATTAAAAAATATTTGGGAAACAAGACAAATAACAATGCAAAATATAACAAATAGAACAATCCAATTATATCCATTGTTTATTGAAATAATATATATAAATGGCAAAATTGTTATATTAAAAAATAGCAAATAGGGAAAAAAGGAGTGCTTAATGTAATTGATATATGTTTTTTTTTGATTATTAGTAAATATTTTTGTAATCTTTACATATAAATCATACAAAGTACAAACAGAAAAAAATAAGAACATAAAAGCAATTCCACGTGCTGCAAATCCTACATATAATATTTGCATGACAGTAAGACTAACACGCCCTGTAATCATAACAACAACGCTAATAAAAACAGGGAAAGGGCACAAACATGAGAAAAATAACAATTCATTAATTTTTGCAATAGTATTTATTTGTTTTTTCATTATCGTCCCTGCATAGTTTCCTGAAGAGGAGGATACATGGCTGTTGCCGCGCGACCTGTTATTTCCCCAAAAATTTCTGAATAACTTGCTGGTACGCTGCTTGAAGGTGGCCCCGCACCTGAAATTAAACTTGAAATAAACTGATTCACCTCAACTGGATGTTGTAGTAAAAAATTTGTTCCTCTTACTATTGCATCACCGGCACGAGATTTAGCTAATTGAAAAGCCATACCTGCAGTAAAAGACGCCTTGAGACCAATTTCTGTGGTCATAATAGCTTTACCTGCTGCGCCCAAGCCATAAGCAACTGCGCCTTTAGCAGCTAATGCGCCAGCTAACAATGGTATATCGTGAGATCCCCAACTATCTACAGCACCTTCAGAAATAATATTTTGTCTATAACCGGTATCAAGTTTTTGACCAGGCATCAACTTATCACTCATAAGTTGATTTTGTTTTCTTATGTAGGAAACCCTTGCCATAATATTAGCATTGAAGTTATTGCTTATACTCGCTCTTCCATTGCTTTCTTTTAACAGTTGGTATCTAGCAATGCCCCAAAGAGAATCACCTTCCGTTACTGTTCCTTTACTAAAATATTCCTTTTGTTGAAGTCCAGCTTTTGAAGACGAAATGCATTCAGATTCGTCTTTAAACATTCCGGTAGGATCAATATATTTAATAGGATTCAAGCCAGCATAGTGATACAAATTAAGATTTATCGAGTTGTAAACACCACCAGCAGGTTTTCCTGACAGGTAACTACCAAGTATAGGATCAACAGAGATCCACCTCGACAACTTCGCGTCGTAGTAGCGCGCTCCATAATATGTTAATTTAGTTTCGGGATCGTATTCTTTGCCGGTGTATTTGTACGGTAAGTTACCATCGTCTATTTCGGAGCGTTCGTTGACCCAGACTTCGCCATATGGGAAGTACTCTGAGTAGGCAAAATCTGACGAAATAAGCCCTTTTTAGGGCTCTTTTTCAGGGAATTTGCGTTAAAAAACTCGGGCTTCGCGATCCGGTGACACAAAAAATTTCAAAGATCAGCTTTACAATGCTTTATAAGCTCTCAATTATATGGTTAATTTTACATATCATCAGCATTAAGTCAAGCCTTTTCATATATGCCGCGGTTTTCCGCTAAACGACCAGTCTCCATGTTCAGATTTTTATCCCAAGGGTGATACTATTTCATTGTTTTTCGCAATTTGTGAGTTTGCAATGGCTCTGCCTATTTAGCACATATTTATTTATAATTAATTTAACATCAAATGCATATTATCATTGAAAAACGCTATCATATTTATCCTGTGATCTATAATTATGATCCCTAAACGCGTAAACAGTCCATCAACTTTCTCTCAACCAACCGGAAGGTAATTCCACCTGTTACGTGACACGTCGCAACACCGAGAGCTCCGACCTCATCGATGTTTCTTATCTCGTCATCAAAGAAGATCATCCGGTCATAGCCTATACCCAATTTTCTTTTCATTTTGTCAAAATGAACCAGTTTTGATGCAGGATATATTTCAAGATAATCAAAATATTTTTTTATATCAAAAATATCCATCAACTGCGATGCCCACTCCGGCTCTCCAGTTCGCGAAGCAATAGCAAGTCTGTAACCCTGCTCCTTTAACAATATGAGTATTTTTTTTACATCAGGATAAAGGGAAATAATTCCGCCCCGGCAATCAACAACAACATCGCCTTTCTTTTGAAATGGCGGACAGGTATGGTCACACCAAGTTCCGGCGGCATCCCAAAGAGTAAAATCAAGATCAAATACAATTAAGTGCAATAGTAAATACCTCTTTTTGTTATTATTTCCCATTAATTTAAAAAAATAATATAAGTCAAAAATTAAAAAAATAATTCGCTATTTTAGGTTTAAGAAGTGCTCAGTACTCTAAAATAAGCCGATAAAGCAACAAGATCAATTGATCTTAAAACATTATCGTTGACATTTACAAGGTGTTCTTTTGTTTAAGGTAAAGTATTGTTGCCGTTTATGGGGAAGTCCTGTGAGAATCAGGCACAGTCGCGCTACGGTATTGAGAATAACATTATTTCTCTAAGTCCGATTACCATGGCAGCATATAACGAATTTTGTCGCGCAAACAAAAGGAGATTAAAATGGACAAAAGAACACTTGTCACCGGTTTTTCAAGAATCGGTGAAAACCGAGAGCTAAAAATAGCTCTTGAAAACTACTGGGCACAAAAAATACCCCTGCCCGAGCTTCTAAGCATCGCGAAAAACCTGCGAAAAAAACACTGGCTCGAACAAAAAGAGAGAGGCATAGACTTAATTAGCTCTAACGATTTTAGCCTTTATGACTTGATGCTCGACACAACAGTAATGTTAAATGCTGTACCCGACCGATTTAAAGAGATTCAAGACGATACGGAACGTTACTTTGCCATGGCCAGAGGCTGTAAAAACTGTACAGCAATGGAAATGACAAAATGGTTTAACACCAACTATCACTATATTGTTCCGGAACTTAACAGCAAAATTGATTTCAAACTTAACGCTAACAAGGTTATTTCTGAATACAATGAAGCAAAAAAGCTAGGTATAAACACAAAGATCAATCTTATCGGTCCAATCACCTATCTCTCTCTTGCAAAATCTGAGAATGGAGATAACGGTCTTGATTATATTGATAATATTTTACCCGTTTATGCCCAGCTGATGGATCAGATATCACAGCTTGACAACCAGGTCTACGTTCAGCTTGATGAGCCTATTTTTGTAAATAATCCCTCAAAAGAATGCCTTTCACTAATCGGCAAGGTT
>DAOTGZ010000256.1:0-1886 GCA_035447445.1 Spirochaetota bacterium
GCTTCATTAAAGACTCAGCTGGATTCTCATGTGGACATTGCGAAACTGCTTGATGTTCAGTTATGCGATTACTACGCGCATAACAGCGCGGATTATATTGCCGATGATCTTTGCGCGGATGCCTTCAAAATGGTGGGTTTTTCTACATATCTATGGAACAGGGAACTTGTCGAAAAGATCTGCAAAATTATTAAAACAAAATTACCAGAGACAATTTTATTCGCGGGCGGTGCAGAGGCGACAGCGCTTCCTTTGTCTCTTTTGGAAAGTGCTCCCTTTGATTTTGTTATAAAGGGAGAGGGGGAGATTGTTCTTCGGGAAGTGATGAAAAGCCTTCTGGGGAATAAGGCTCTTGATGATATTGCCGGGCTGTTTATGAGAGGCGGCAAACATAATCCCGATAAAGATCAGCAGCCGGTTCTCGATTTGAACTCTCTGGATTCGCCTTTTCTTTCGGGAAGTCTTGACCCGGCAGAGTATAGCGGACTCTTATGGGAACTTTCGCGGGGTTGTCCCTTTAAATGCGGTTTCTGCTTCGAATCAAGAGGTGTTGCCGGTGTAAGAAAGTTCTCTATGGATCGAATTAAGAGGGAGCTTGAGCTTTTCGAAGAGAAAAAAGTGTCTCAGGTTTTTGTGCTGGATCCCACCTTTAACAGCGATGCCGCGCGCGCAAAACTGATACTGCGGATGATACATAAAATTACTCCCTTAATTCATTTCAATTTTGAAGTACGAACCGAGTTTCTGGATAGCGAGATCGCCTCGCTGTTTGCTGAAATCAACTGCACACTGCAGATAGGGCTGCAAAGCGCTCATTCTGATGTGTTAGCAAGTGTAAACAGAACATTTAACGCGGAAGCGTTTGCCGATAAAATATCACTGTTAAATAAAGAGGGTGTACTGTTCGGGCTTGATCTTATTTTTGGTCTTCCCGGTGACACTCTGAATGGGTTTAAAGAGAGTCTTGATTACGCGCTTGCTCTGCAGCCGAATCATCTGGATATTTTCCGACTAACAGTTTTGCCGGGAACCGCTCTCTATGATCAGGCCGGTTCGCTGGATTTGAATGCCTTAAAAGATGCTCCATATACTCTTGTATCTTCTTCGACTTTTTCTGAATCAGAGCTTGAACAAGCCGAATCATTAAAGCTGGCCTGCGACCTTTTTTATAACCGGGGCGGTGCCGTGGGATGGCTTTTTATGGTTCTGGAAGAACTGGAACTTAACGCGTCAGATTTTTTTTCAGGGTTTGTAGAATATATGGTTGTGCAAAAAGATCCCGATTTATTAACAAGTGACGAAATTTGCGAGTTGCAGTTGTCCTTTGTAAAGAAGATGTTTTTAAAAGAGAATAAGGATGATTTCTTTTCTGTAATCGAAGATATTATCAAAATAAATAATGCCTTAAACAAGTCGCTCTATGCCGGCCCACTTGTTAACACTGATGCCGGTATACACGATGATAAGTCAATATACAAATTGGCACCTGGGACCGTGACTCTTTTTTTAAAATATGATTATAATGATCTTATGAGTGTAGGTGAACTAAATTTTGAAGAATTCTTGGATAATTATGACCAGCAAACAACTTGTCTGATTATTTATAATTGTAATGGAATTGTAAAAAGTTTAATAATAACCGAAAATCTTATTACTATTCTAAATTCATTGGATGGTCGTCTCTCTATTAAGAATATATGCGATAACGAGAGTGAGGACAATTGTATTGAAATAAGGGAGTTTCTTGATTATGCAGTAGCCGAGCAAATTGTACAGATGTGCTGAAAAATGGGATAAATAGGGTCGGTGGTCGTGTGATCATGGCACACGGAAATGGGGACGGTGGTCAAACCAAAAATGGGGACGGTGGTCATATGATCTGATAA
>DAOTGZ010000256.1:1986-3719 GCA_035447445.1 Spirochaetota bacterium
AAATGGGGACGGTGGTCAAACCAAAAATGGGGACGGTGGTCATATGATCTGATAACGGGAAATGGGGACGGTGGTTAAAAAGAATAACAAAAATAAAAAAAATTTTAACAAAATTTGATTTAATCAGTTATACATATTAGATACTAATATTCTTTTTTGATAAGGACAAGTGTTGAAACTTGTCCTTTGTATTTATTAAATATCCTGCTAATTCATTTTACAGATAGGTATAAGGATAAAATAATTATAATCTGACTAATATTTTGTATTGAGGGGAATTCTATGAGAAAACCGAGGGAAATAGTTGAAGGCTCTTCTTATCACGTAACTGCACGTATTAATCGAGGCGAATATTTATTGCAGGATAATTTTGAATTTGATTTAAAGAAAATGTTCATTGAGGTTGTACATCGAACACATCAGATTTATAATTTTAGAATATATGTGATTGAAGTTATGGATAATCATATCCATATGATGATTAAACCGGAAGGAAATTCAGAATTAGGGAATATTATGAACTCAATTTTGAGTACTTTTGCGCGTCGATATAATATATTGTTTAAATGTCATGGTCATGTCTGGTATGATCGCTTTAAGAGTAAAGTGATAAAAAATACACAACAGCTAATAAATACAATTCGCTATATTTGCAATAATCCATATCGTGCCGGTATGGTTAATAATCCGTTAAATTACAAATATAGTTCAGTATATTCAATATATGCAAAAATTAAGACAGAACTTGTTTCGCTTATATTAAGTATAATGGATTTATCGGATAAAAATATTCGTTCAATCTACGATGATTATAGAAAAGAATTTAGCTTTGAAAAGGCATCCGCTGTAAATAAGTTATTAGGGTTTTATCCAAATAGATCTGGACGTCCTAAGAAAATTGCAATTTGTGGTGAATGATGATATAGTTTCTCAGACTGCATTTAGTTTCAATAATGAATTTAAAGATATATATAACAAATCGAGAGCACCATGTTTTGTTGTACTACGAGCCAGAGTTTAATTTTATGGATACTCTCTTACTCCTCATAATAATTATTAATCAACCCCTTTGATCCCTTTGAAGAAACATTATTTTACTAAAATAGATAGAGAATTTTTTTAATATTCTTATTCAGAATACAAATACATAATATCCATCGTCCCCATAATGAACAAACACCGTCCCCAAAGGCAAATTGCTGTCAAACAACCACCGTCCCCATTTGCCCAATAACACATCGGTCTGCTGTTAAAATAACCACCGTCCCTAAAATTCCCAGAATAACCACCGTCCCCAAATACTAATTTATGCATTTTTTTTGCAAAAACCGGTCAAGCCCGTTTGCAAAAGTACGCACTGTTCTCTGATCAAAGGGGGGCGGACCGCCAGTTTCCATGCCCGAGTCACGCAAGTCTGAAAGCAGGTCTCTTGTAGCAAGCCGTGCCTTGATATTCGCCTTATCCAGGAATACTCCTCTTGTGGAAAGAACAACTGCACCATGTTCTATCACCCTGTCCGCAAGCGGGATATCTTCGCTGATAACAAGGTCGCCGCTATTCGCATTATTAGCAATCCAGTCGTCGGCAATGTCCGGTCCCTTTTCAACCACATGCATCGAAACAAAGACAGAGTCCGGCAGTTTTAGTGCACAATTAGCAACAAATATTATAGGGATTTTCTTTCGCTCTGCGGCACGTAGCAGTATATCTTTAATTACTGTTGGGCATGCGTC
>DAOTGZ010000257.1:0-3708 GCA_035447445.1 Spirochaetota bacterium
TCCACCGCTATAGCCCGCTGTGAATCCAGGCATCGCGAAAAGAAGCAGTTTTTGTACCGGCTGCAGGCTAAAGCCAGTCTCTACAGAGATAGAAGATGCGTAAATTTCATCTTCCCATTTTCCCCTGATTACTCCTGTATATAATCGGTAAGACAGTGGACTGGAATAGGCAGTAAGTGGCTCTAGAGAAACAATTTCCAGTAATTTGATACTTTGTACATAAAGCGTGCTAGGTCTCTCATAATCAATTCGAAATTCAGTGTCCAAGGCTGTCACTGACGAGCCAAACCTGTAACCAGCTGGAGGATCGGTCAGCGAATGAACGGCAGGCCGGATACCCATATAGATAAAATTGCCTTCATTATCGGATCTGCCACAACCCGAGGACAATCTGAAAGGCCCGTGTGACAATAACGGATCACTTTTAACCAATGGGAGCTCTTCATTAGAGTGTTTTACCAAACTTCGAGTCTTATTAAGCCGCATAATTTTACGATTGAACTGGTCAGATTCTTCTTCTGTTAAACGGGGAAATTCAAGAAAACGGTAATAATCAAGTGAAAATTCGAGAATCGAAGCCTTCCTACTATCGCTTAAATCATCATCTCCTACAACCTCCAAAGTGCTCTCTATTTGCAAGGCTATATTTACAGCCCTTTTAACATCATCGGTTCGCATTTTCCTGGTTCTATTGTACAGACGCTCCCCGATTGAAGGACGGAAAACCGTTTCCTCTATTAATCCGGATTCCTCGACCAGTTTGACGGTTTCGACAGGCATTACAAAAAATCCGGTTTTATCGACAAGAGTAACTCCTGGACGGGCCGCCTCAAGCAGATATAGCAGCATATAAGAGCAATTGCGATCAAAGAAGTAGTATTCCGATGAGATGTCCGAAAGTTCAATCAGATGCTCCAGAAGACGTCGGTACTCCTGCCGATCTATATTCAGAGAATACTCCCATATATTCCGGGATTGCCTGTAAGAGTAGTCACGTACTACTGAAAAATAACTATTAACTGAATAGTATCCATCGAAACCGCCTGTAACACCTTTAACTATATAGGCTATTGAGCCTTCGCTGTTAACCCTTGCTGCATAGTTTAACGCAGTCCCCAAAAGGGCACCCTCGTTCTTGTGATCAATTCTTAAAAAAGTATGACCAAAGAACGAAGCAGGATTACCCATATATTCACCTGTATAAACAAGCTTAATCGAATCGAAATCATCGAGAGTGCTTATCAGATGTTTGTAGTTATGATCCAGAAAATTATCTAAATTATAAGTTGAGGGAGCAAGCTTGCCTGCAAGAAACCGACTTCGAGCCGGAAAACGATTTATTATATCAATTTTTTTTTCTATCAGAATCTGCTGTATCGAAGCTGTCATTTCGGCTTTTGGGTCGTTCTTTCCATTTTCTGAAAGGAAAAAACTTCTGGATTTTACATCACTACTGTACACCGGCTTTCCATCCGAATAACCGTAAAATCGGTAATGAAGCAGGGTATGCCAGTATGGATCGTTATATAACTTTGCGGAGACAGCTTTATTCACAAGTTCTTCGCCATACAGGGGAGCCCCCCAGCCGGCGAAAAAAGACAAAACTAATAATAAAAAAAAAGATCTAAAAAGCATACACATCCTCAAATGGGATTTCGGTGAACCATTATCACAGAGTCACAGAGACAATTACCGAATTTTTCTCTCAAAAGAACAGACTTTAACATAACATCTGCTCATGTAATGTTTGTGTAAATTTTAGGTAACCTATAAAATATTGCTAATTTTTCGAAGTTTTCGTAATAAATCGAAACCGTAACAATTCGGTGACAAAATAATGCTTTTTAAAACATTTTTATCCCTTTTTATTTGGAAAACTTACCGAGTATGAATATCTTGTCAATTAGCAAAACACGGAACATTGAAACCTCATAATGAAATATGATTAACAATTTAATTAACCATATTTTCCTCTGGTTAACAAACCATTTTTCATGAAACTTTATGAGGGCTTGTCGGAAAGCACTTGAGATGTATCCGAAAAATTATAATTATAAAGGTTATTGCAATGGGACTATGGAACAATATCTCTCTTAAATTCAAGATTTTATTACCCTTTGTGCTGATGTTAGCCATAATTGTTTCGTATTTCGTCTTCTTTTTTCTGCCAGACATGGAAGATAGCATGTACAATGAAAAAAAACTAATGGTGCAGAACATAGCCAATGCGGCGGTCAACCAGATTGCGGCTATCGACAAACGCCACCGAAACGGAGAATTCACCAAGGAAGAGGCTCAAGAACATGCCAAAGATATAATTCGAAATATGCGCTACGGTGAAGACGGCTATGATTACGTATGGATTAACGACTTTGAGCCACGAATGGTAATGCATCCGACCACAACAGACCTTAACGACCGGAACCTTTCTGATTATGAGGACCCAACCGGACATAAATTTTTTCAGACCATCGTTAAAATAGCTCAAAGTGAGGAAGGCGGATTTTTCGAATACCACTGGAAGGCAAAAAAAGGTGACGCAATTGTACCTAAATACTCCTTTGTAAAGCCTTATAAACCTTGGGGATGGATAATCGGAACAGGAATCTATGTGGACGAGGTGAAAGCACAGTTTGAAGAGCTGCTGCAAAAAGTTCTGATAATACTTGGAGTTATTGCAGTTGTCTTTATAGCAATAATAATCCTTATAACATATGTAATCACAAGCCCGATTATCGAAAACGTTAAGGTTGCCGAAAGAATCTCAAACGGTGATTTGACCTCTAAAATGCGTAAGCACGGCAAAGACGAGATTGGTCGCTTATCCGATGCAATGGACAAGATGCAGCTTGAGGTCTCTAACGTTATACAGAGTATTCTTAACAGCACACAGATACTGACCTCTTCATCCGAGGAGATAAACCAGACTGCAATAAGGTTAAGTGAAGCCGCAAACGAACAGGCCGCAAACATGGAGGAGATATCTTCGACAATGGAGGAGATAGGTTCTGCTATTACCCAAAACTCACAGAACGCCAAGGAGACAGATCGCATCGCTCATGAGTCGGCTCAAAAAACCAAAGAGGGCGAAAAAGCGGTAGAAGAGACTGTTGACGCGATGAATCAGATAGCTGAAAAGATACATATTGTAGAAGATATCGCGTACCAGACAAACCTGCTCGCACTTAACGCGGCAATTGAAGCTGCACGCGCAGGTGAGCATGGCAAGGGTTTTGCAGTTGTTGCGAGTGAAGTAAGAAAGCTTGCAGAGAAGAGTCAGGTCGCGGCGGTAGAGATAAGGGATCTAGCTGTTAACTCTGTAACCGTAGCAAATCAGGCAGGCGCACTGCTTCAGGCAATAGTTCCCGAAATTACCAAAACAGCCGATCTTGTACAGAATATAACCATAGCCTCTGAAGAACAGGACTCGGGAGCAACCCAGATTAACACCGGAATGAACCAGTTGAGTCAGGCGGCACAAGATACAGCAGCCTCATCCGAAGAGCTGGCATCGACTTCGGATCTTCTGAAGGATCACGCTGTGAGGCTTAACAAGACAGTAGAATATTTTAAAATCAAAAATAACGAAGAGTAATATCCGAAAGCCGTCCACTTTGGGCGGCTTTTTTAAACCTTGAGGAAATTTCCTCGTATTGTTCCAAAAAATAAGCTACTGGTAATCTTTGATAATTAACTTTTTAACAGGGA
>DAOTGZ010000258.1:0-3706 GCA_035447445.1 Spirochaetota bacterium
TATCGTTCAAGCGACAGGGTGCTTAACCGAGATGTTTTGATAGAATCTTACACCGAGATAATGGATCTTCTAAAATATGAATATGTATTGCCTCAAGAGATAGACGATTCGACTGTTATTGATAAACTTCTTGCAGATTTTTTTGGGAAAAGAGGTTTTATTTCCATGAATGGGAACAATCTTGAAATTA
The DNA here is from genome assembly GCA_035447445.1 of Spirochaetota bacterium. GTDB lineage: Bacteria > Spirochaetota > UBA4802 > UBA4802 > JAFGJZ01 > JAFGRW01. The sequence goes on from DAOTGZ010000258.1 coordinate 191, forward strand.
CCAGCAATGATAATCTTCGCTCTGATCTCATGCTTTTGGCAACCGGTATCGAAGATATTCTTGAATCTTGTTTCTGCGCCGCACATTCTATTTTAAAAATTAAAAATAAAACTGTCGAATCCAGAGCTTTTACAGCAATGCTTGCGGAGCATGGAAAGGCGTTATATCTTACCGGAAAAATATCTCTTGTTGAATCGGTATCGGTGCCCGTTTTCCGTAACTTGTTAAAACTTTTAACAGAAAAGAAAATAATTGAAGAGAAAGAGATATCAAAAAGAAAGAATGGTATCGAAATCATTGATAAGGATAAAGCAGAGCTACTTAGAAAGGAAGTAGCCGCACTGATGGTAATGTAAATTCACAGATTAAATGGACATAAAGAGTCCGATGTTTAGTTTGTGGCATCTTAATTCGTTATCTTTTGCGACTTTTGAAATATCGTAAAGGTATTCCATAAAAAGATGAACATCTATCACAGGCATTGGGACAAGGGGGTAAGATACTCCAAGCCCATAGTATGATGCTCGGAAATTAAATTCCGTTATGGAAATATCATCGGAATTTACCATGGTTGTCTCGGATTTGTCGTAAATAGCCAAACCCGCTCTTATGTAAGGATATACAGGAGCAATTTCAGGTTTAAATCTTGCAAAAGAGTCTATTCCTAGTGTCAACTTGTTTAACTTGTAGGTTTCACCCTTCATCTCATATGTTAGAGGAGATCCTTGCATGAATCCGCCCAATCCGAAATCGAAAACAGGTATGCGATATAAAGCGTTAAATCGAAAACCGTAATTCATACCGGAAACATCATCTTCTGCCTCAAGACCGGCAACACGACCCTCAAAAGAAGAGCCGGTAAAAACTTCCATATTAATAAGAGCGAAAGATTGACCTGGCATAAAAACAAGAAGACAGGCCAAAATAATTATTATTCCCTGAATTTTTTTCATATATTTATCCTTGATCGAGACATAATAAATGTCAATCACTAAACCCAATGGAAGTCTTTTATTCTAAATTTTCCTACAAAACTATAAATACGCAATAGTTACTCCGTCTCCGCCCTCGTTTGAACCGCCTGGGCGGTATAAAGTTACAAAACTGCAGGATGAAAGATAATCACGTATCGCATTTTTAAGAGCTCCTGTACCATGGCCGTGAATTATAACGGCTGCGGGTATGCCTGATTTCAACATCGAGTCCAGTCTCTGCTCTGTCAGCATAATCGCATCTGAAGCCCTCATACCGCGCAAATCAACCGAATTATGCTCGTTCTGAATAGTCAGTATTGTCTCGTCCGATTTTGCTTGTTGAGCATTTGTCTGTATGCACACAGGTTTAGAAGTTTCAAATATGGTATTTGTATCACATAATTTGATTTTATCAAAAGAAAAGCGTGATTTTATGGAAGCACCAAGGGCGACAACCACTTCCCTTTTCTGCTCATTGATTTCCAATAGTTTCGCCTTTTTTTCAAGGGGAATGATGAAAACTTGGCTCCCGATCTGAGCGGATTCAGGATCGAAATCGTGATAATCCTGTGTTGCCCGTTTTTCCTTGAACTTATGGCTGTTCTTTATTACGGTTTTGGACTGTTCGCTGATCGTTTCAATTAGTTGCTGTGATTCTTTCATGGAGAGCTGTTGAATAGAAGATATTCTTGTAGCAAGTTCGGATTTCCAGGTTTCTAGCTGTTTAAGATAATCAATGGAGGCCTCTTCTTTGATGTTTTCGATTTTTTGTCGAAGTTTTTCATTGAGCTCGTAATAGTTTTCCCTCTGTTTATTAAGGGATTTTTCTAATTTTTCAGCCTGTTGTTTCTTTTCGATAAGCTCATGCTCTAATCTGTTAACTTTTTCGATGGTCTGATCAGATATTATTTCATTCTCAGATAGATATCGGGTTGCGCGATCAATTATGGATTCTTCAAGTTGATAAATCCGGGCTATTTCAAACGCATAAGATGTTCCCGGCGTACCAATATTAAGTCGGTAGGTAGGTGAAAGAGAGTCGACATCAAAACTGACTGAGGCGTTTGTATAGTAATTGCTTTTTGATGCAAATTCTTTCAGTTCCGGGTAATGAGTTGATATTATAACAGGTACTCCCCTTAATTCGAAGAATTCCAGTACCGCCATCGCAAGGGAGGCCGCATGTCTTGGATTTGTACCTGAAATGATTTCGTCTATTATTAAAAGTGACGAGGAGTCGCATTTTTTTATCATGCTATTTAATGACACAATTTGCCCAGAAAATGTCGAAAGAGATTTTTGCAGGTTCTGATCATCCCCTATATCTACACATATAGTTTCATATTTCCCAATAATTGAATCCGCTGATGCCGGAATGGGTAAACCGCATCGTGCCAAAAGAATTAAAATAGCGGTTGTTTTTAGTAATATTGTTTTACCTCCGGTATTTGCTCCGGTTATAATTATCCCTCTATGGTCTTTACCCAGAGAGATTGTATTTCGGACTGTATTGACGGGAGATTCAGTGTAAAGAAGAGGATGTGCAGCGTTTATCAGATTTAATTCCGGTCTGTTTGTATACGAAACCGAATTAAAATCATGATCAATAGCGGTTTTGGCTGCTGCATGGAGAAAATCCATATAGGCTATGATTTTAAGATTTTCCCCTATAACATCAGCGCATGAACCAGCTGTCTCTGAAAGACTTTTCATGATTGTAAAAAGTTCTCTGTTTAGATCATTTTCACGACTTAATAGGCGATTGTTTAATTCCGAAGCGGCCTTGGGTTCAAAATAGAAGGTAGCTCCACTTGAGGATGTGTCAATTATTGTACCCGGTATTTTACCCCTAGAAGAGGACTTTAAAAGAATTACGTATTTGTTGCCAGCTGTTGTAACGATTCGTTCTTGTACGTGATCAGAAAATTCCGGAGAGTTGACTAATTGTTGAAGACGAGATTTTATCTCGTTTTTAATGCTGTCGATTTCTCTATGTAATTTACCTATTTGTGGATATTTTGTTTCATTTAACAGAACGTCATCAGTAATGGCGCTGGTCAACTCTTTCTCGATTATTGGTAAAGCAGTTAAAGTGTCGCGTAACGGCATCAGGCTCGCAAAGTCCTTTTTGTTATCGTCTAAAAAACAGCAAAATTCGTTTATTGTTTTAACTGTACGTGATATCTGATAAATTTCTTCCAGACAAAGAACGGAACCTTTATATGCGAGCATAACGGGTTTGATAATATTAAAAATAGGAGTCAAGGGCATACTAAGACCATTGATAATTGAATCGCGTATTTCATCAATTCGGGTAGTGCATAGTTTTGCCTCTGAAATTTCGAGTTCTTCAAGATTATTATAGAGATCTCGTCCCGAAGAAGTCATACATCTTTTCTGATATATGGCAGTAACCTCTTTCCAGTCGAGTAGATTTAGCTCGTGTTCGGTTATTGTTTTCATGTTGCATTTATCCTTATTTCAGGTGTTCCCCTGTTGAAAAAATAATAATTATTGCCGGCTTTGTGTGTGCAACTGTTTT
>DAOTGZ010000259.1:0-3696 GCA_035447445.1 Spirochaetota bacterium
TATTATACATATTGGAGAAATTGTAATGATAATACTCGTAATTAATTGCGGCTCATCATCTATTAAATTTCAGCTTTTTGACATGCCCACAAAAAAAGATATGGCTAAAGGGCTTATCGAGCGAATCGGTGAAGATGACGCAAAAATCACCTATAAATACAATGGTGATAAACATGTTGAGGTTCTGCCTATTAAAGATCACAAGGCTGGGCTTGCAAAACTTGCACAGATGATTACCGACGATAAAACTGGTGTAATTTCATCTTTATCAGAGATCGAGGCAGTAGGACACCGTGTTGTTCATGGTGGAGAGTGTTACAATTCAAGCGTCTTGATTGACGAAACTGTAATCAAAGGTATCAACGAGTGCGCAGAGCTTGCTCCGCTTCATAACCCGCCAAACCTTATGGGGATTAATGAAGCGATGTCAATGTTTCCTGGTGCGAAAAACGTAGCTGTTTTTGATACAGCTTTTCATCAAACCATTCCCGATTACGCGTTTACCTACCCTCTCCCTCATAAATATTATGAAGATTACAAAGTCAGAAGATACGGTTTTCACGGAACTTCACACGCCTATGTAACCGAAAGAGCAGCCGAACTTTTAGGTAAACCGGTTGATCAGGTAAATCTGATAACCTGTCATCTTGGCAACGGATGCTCGATCACTGCCGTAAAAAACGGCAAGTCAGTTGATACCTCTATGGGACTGACTCCGCTAGAAGGGCTCGTGATGGGAACAAGAAGCGGTGATATAGACCCAGCAATACTGTTTTATTTGGCAAAAAAAGAAAATTTAAAAATTGAAGATTTTGACCGGATACTTAACAAAGAATCTGGACTTCTTGGTATTAGTGGCATATCGAATGACCAGCGTAACCTCGAGGATCTTCAGGACACAAACGAAAGGGCAAAACTTGCTCTGGATATTTTTGACTACAAACTTAAAAAATATATCGGCTCTTATATGGCTGTACTAAACGATGTAGATGCTATTGTCTTTACTGGCGGGATCGGAGAAAACGGTTCACTAACCAGAGGTAAATCGTGTAGTGGCCTTGAAGCTCTCGGAGTTCAAATTGATGACACGAAAAACGAAGAGACTATTCGCGGCAAAGAGGGTGAAATTTCCAAACCTTCAAGCAAGGTAAAAATTCTTGTTGTACCAACCGACGAAGAGGGCCGTATTGCGAGTGATACCTATCAGCTTGTTAAGTAATTTTTTAGGGCCGGTTATTTAAACCGGCCATTTTTTATAAAATTTCACTAATCAAGCCGAAACTAACTTATCTGCAAAATCCAAATTTTACCAAACTCCGACTTAATAATGTTGACCTCTGTAAATCTATTTTATAGATTCTGATAATTAAAACAAAGGGCATTTCTAACGGGAACATCGTCTACTTTAATTGTTAGAGACTACCTATAAACAACAGGTCTTTTTAATTATGGATAAGAAACAGAAACAGCTGAAAAAAGGTGAGCGGACCAAGAAGATGATTCTTATGAGGGCGGGTACACTTTTCGCACAGAAAGGATATCATGCTGTATCAATAGATGAGATTATAGATGGTCTGGGAATAGCTAAAGGAACGATGTACCAATACTTTGATGGCAAACTGGGTCTTTTGAAAGATCTGTTGAAATTTTGCCGAACAGAAATTGATTCTGTATTCGAATCTATTTCTGTTAAGGACAACGACTGTCGATCCGTAATTCGAGAAGCATATTTTAAACTTAACAGACTCTATTTTGATACTTTCGACATGATCAATTTAAATATGAGTAGTGGTAATATCATTATAGATGAGAACTATAAACAAATTGCCTTCCATCTGATGGATCACTTCGTTAAACTACTCTCCCCATTTAAAGAAGAGTTTCGTATCCGTCAAGACGAGATGCCCTTTGTTGTATTTTTACAAGGAGAGCACATTCGCGGATATCTTCGTTACAATTTTGGACAGAGCGGAGCAGAAGATAAAGATATACATGAATCGATAGATTTTGCGCTCGATATTCTTCAAAACGGTATATTTTCAAATAAAATAGAATAATTATCTGGAAATTTATGAGCATTGCAAATTATTTCAAAAAATCTTAAATATCTTATTGACAAAACTGAACTTTCAGTTTTACTAATTGTATCTTATCATACTCTTGGAGGAATTATGAAATTCAGGGATTTTGACAATAGGCACCTGACAACACGGGAGCTTTCAATTTGGGCTATTTTACTTGCCGCTGGGTTATTTATGCTAATATTTGGAATAACTCACGAAGGCATCTGGTACGACGAATCATATTCTATCGCGGCAGTAGACAATACTTTTTTCGATCTTGTTGGCATGATCGGTAGAGACAGCCATCCTCCGCTCTATTTCGTAATGCTAAAGATATTTGTTACGATATTAGGAAAATCAATACTGACACTTCGCCTTTTTTCGGCCCTTTCCATCTTTAGTATGGGAGTACTCGGATTTACACATATAAGAAAATTAATATCAAACCGTGTAGGTTTAATTTATTCTGCTATGATTTTTTTAACACCTGTTTCGGTTTTCCAGGCTCAAGAGACAAGAATGTACGCTTTATGCGGAGCATTTGTCATGATAGCCATGATACTTCTTTTTTACGCAATCAATCAAAACAGCTTTAAAACTTGGATTGCCGGGTCTATAGCAGCTTACGCAGCCGCACTTACCCACTATTACGGATTGATTGCTGTAACAATACTTTATGCTCTTCTGCTTGGCTATTTTATTATCTGCAATTGCGACCTTGTTAAACGTCTTGTTATAACTTGCATTCTTCTTGTTGTGTTTTATTCCCCTGTTTTTTATATGCTGGTTTATCAAACATCAAGAATATCAAAAGGATTCTGGATAGACCCAATCTCTTTATCAAGGGCATTATCTCTTTTTACTTATTATTTCGGTTATAAATTCGAAATGCCTTTTACAGTCTTCACTACAATCGCTTCTATACTGGCCGTTGTATTTTTATGTTTAACCATTGTTTCTTTTTATAAAAACCGTAAACAAACCGATTATTTTGCTGTTATTTCTATAATACTCTTTTTTCTTACAATTCTTGCCGGCCTTGTTTTAAGTGCTGCTTTCAGACCGATCCTTATCAGTCGCTATATCACAGCAGTCTTTGGTCCTTTTCTATTTGCAATGGCATACGGAATAAACTCTTTAAAAAAGCCGGAACTCATCGCCAGTTCAGTTATACTTTATATTATCGCTACATCGCCTGTTCTCTACGGCATCTATTCTAATAACTTTAATGGACCTATGAACATAGTATACGATTCAATAAAAGGCGAAGTGAATAAAGATGATATTTTTATTCACGGCAGTGAACATACTTTTGGAACATTTTATGTCTATTTTCCCGACAACAAGCATTTTTTGTATATTCCAGAAGATCACAACCCTTATTCAAACTATGAAGTATTTGAGTTAAACGGAGATTATGGGGTTGACTTTAACAAGTACCTGGATATGGCAAAGACTCGTGTCTGGCTAACAAACCGCCCCGGTGACCCAACAAATCTTTCAGCGGTCGAAATACTAAAACATCCGCATATGAAAAGCGAATGTGATGTTTCAAGGTTCAATACAAAAATGGGCTGGTACGAGGTAGAGCTGAGTTCATTTCGTTATACACATAAAAAAGATCCATCTGATT
>DAOTGZ010000260.1:0-3694 GCA_035447445.1 Spirochaetota bacterium
GACCAGTTTCCACTCGGAGCAGACACTACAGTTTTTTCTTCTATTATTTTACCACCATTACCATTATTATCGTGACTTGCACCCTCATCAACATTGTACATAACGCCCCAACCAGAGTAAGGATGCATACCACCCTTTGTTCGCATTGCAGTAAGACTGTAATTTACACCATCTATCCTTACAAATGCTATAACAAGGCCGATATTGTCATTATCGTATTTATCATCAGACGTAACTGTAGCTTCAAAAGTATAGTTCTCAAGATGCTGTGGGCTCAAAAATCCGTTATATGGCGAAACATTTAGTGGCATTAAAACACGATACGGCTCTTCAAGCAGCTGCCATGCAGCGGCATTAGTGGATATCCCGGGAGTATCCTTATTCTCGAAATATTTTTCTCCATCAAATCGTGCCCATGAGTTAAATACATTTTGCATTGTCGGAGGCGCGTAAGTAATCTTTTGTTCTTCAAATAGATCCGCGTTATCAAAAATAAACGCCTGAACCGTTGGAAGAGGTGTAACAGTTATATAAACTGTTCCTACAGCCTCGGTACCAAGATTATCCATTATTTTGTAATCAAACTGCGCAACGGCGCCTGCCAGTCCGGTCGATTTAAATGTTATTGTCTCTGAAGTTACGGTCAGATTTCCATTTACAGCATTTTGAGCATTAACAAACTGAACATCATTGCCCGTAGCACCTTCCAAAAGTGATGCAGGTGTCAAATAGAGCTCGCCACCCTGCTGAACCTCTTTCGTATGATCCTCGGCACTTACAGCTGGCAATTCATTAACAGTTATTGTTACTGAGCCTTCTATTTTAAACAGATCATTATCCTTGATTCTTGCAACATAGGTAAACCCTGCGTCATCCCCAACTGCACCTGTTGATGTAAAGGTGATAGTAGTTCCTTCAAGAGAAACAGTTCCGTTTACGGCATCTTTAACTTCAATTATCTCAAGCGGTTCTTCATTAACTGTGTTTCCATCGTTAGCAATCAGGTTAGCTGCAGGGATAATCGCGCTTCGTCCCTGGTACACTTCCCATGTATCAGGAGCCGCGACAAGAGACCCGCCAAAAATTTCTGTTGCCTGACCATCATTAACGACAATTGGCTCACCCTGGTTGCCATCCGCATCAACAGGTATGATCCAAACATAGTAATCATCACTTTCAAGATTGTCTATAACTACAGGCGAGCTGACCCCTTCCTGAGTTGAAACAGTTTCATCATCATTTAGATCATTATCGTCATCGATAACAACGATATATGTTCCGTCGTTAGAATCGCCATCCCATACTACAACAACCTGACCAAGTTCCGGGTTCTGTATCTCAATATTTTCCGGTATATCAGGATTAACAGCATTTAATGGAGGTTCAGGGTCATCTCCAATCGGGTCATCTTGTCCATCATCACCCGGATTCGAAGAGGGATCTTCTATTACTAACGCTGCACCTCCGTTCGCTACAACAGCTTTACCGTTTGAACCATCGCTTTTTACCTGTACAACCCAAGCATAGTATCGCCCAGATGCAAATCCGGCAATTGATTGAGGTGAATTCGCTATATCTACAACTTTTACAGCCTTCTTAATATCAAACTCATGCTCTTTTGTGACAGCAGCCATATATCTGCTATCATTCTTGTTTCCTTGCCAGGTAAGCTCGATAACGGAACCCTTTACCTCCGCGAAGACATCTGATGGTACATCTGCATCTACAAGACCGGTTTCTTCGGGAGAATCTGAACTTCCGCCTCCGCTGCTACAACCGGCAAATGATACAGCTGTAAGAATAATAAGAAGATAAAACATGCTTTTTAATAGTGATTTCATAATTGCCCCCATAAAGAACTTCTTTCTCACTTATTAATTAGCATAATACTGGAAAAAAACAAGCAAAAAAAGTCCGCACAGGTGGATTAATTCATTTTTTTTATTTTCCTGCTTTTTCCTGCCCGATTTTTAAATTTCGAGCAAAAAAGTGGCTAACAAGCCAGCAGTCATGGTTACTTATTGACAATTTTAGCTAAAACAAGCGAGAATAAGTAAATTTTTTGGGTCAGGTCCAAATACATCATGAAAACACATTTTATTCGATATCTATTGATATTATTGTCTCTCTCCTTTTATATCAAGGCATTTTCCGCCGATAACGACCAGCTTATAGAGACGGCGATCTATACTTTTGGTAGTTTTGAATATACAGTAATGACGGACCGGGAACAGAACAACGCTCTTACCGATAGCCAGATGTACAGTTTTCACAAATATGTTCTTAAACATCAAAATGTTCTGTTAACCCAGTTTAATCTTTCACAACCAGCGAAAACCAGAATAACAATATGTAATAACAGTAAAATATTCGAGTCAGAAACCGGTCAAAAAGCCCAGACTGCTACTTTTTATGATCGCGCGAAAAGAGTGCTCTTTCTGCAGGAGATAAGAGGCCTTAAAGAACAGAATATATTAAAACAGACCATACAGCACAAGATGCTGTACCTTCTGCTTGATACTAACCGGGCCCTGTCAGTAACCCCGGGACTTCGAGTGCTGGAAGAGGCTTTTTGCGAATATCATTTTACCAAAGGCAGAAAGCCCGAAGTATCGACCTTGCCTGAAAGTTACACAACTTTTGCTCGCCACCTTTACCGGGCAATTGAAGGTGATGACGCCGTCAAACAGGAAAAGGCCTTTGCACTTCTTAATCTTTGGGGAGCCCATCTGATAAAGAAAATCGGAGCAAAGGCATACCTTGATATTTTGTTAAAAGAGAGGGAAGATAAGAACGAACTTCCACAGAAACATTACGACTCTTTCAGAAAAGAGTACAATGAGACAATCGCTAACAACGGCGGAATATAATATTCATTTTTCTGATTATTCACAATAAACATCCGGAAATATCAGTTAACAGTAAATTGTCCCACCACATCAAGAAGCTCCCGGGCCTGATTCGCAAGCTCTTCACTTGCCGAGGCGGTCTCCTCTACAAGCGCAGCGTTTTGCTGAGTCATTGTATCCATTTCAGTAATAGCAGTATTTATTTGAGTAATACCCTGTTTTTGTTCTTCACTTGAAGATACAATATGCTCTATTGCCGTATTCACTTTTTTAACCGAATTAATTATGGTACTCAAAGCCTCACCGCTCTGATTAGCCTTCTTTGTGCCAAAACAGAAGTATGTATTTCATTGTGACCTCCGTACAGCTGCGCGGCGAAAAGAAGAGCAGACCAGATTGTGATAATGCCAAAAAAACCAGTCGGCAGAATGCAGTATATTTTAAATTACAGAGAATTGATTAAAAAATCATTTTTTTTATACGTTTTAATGAGTATTAAAACATATTCTACAATTTGTTCAGATCCCTCTTCATAGTGCATGTTTTCTCAAGGAATAATACATTTTAGATATCCGCTTTTAATTCTCTACCATAAAGGAATAGAAGCATAAATAAAGTCAGTTAATCTAGTATCTGAATATAATAAATATGTTGATCAAGAAATGAAAAATTATTCAAAAATATTTAACAAAACAGCCTTCAATCCAGTATAAATATATACAAACTGTATGGAGGCATAAAATGGAAGTTACAGATTTTAGAACATCAATCGATGTTGAATTAAGCAGACTTGATAGGATAGAAGAGTATGCTGAGAAACATAATATGAGCATCTCGGATGTAAT
>DAOTGZ010000261.1:0-3693 GCA_035447445.1 Spirochaetota bacterium
TAGCTATAAACTCAGAAGCAACGGCAACATTTTGTTCTTCCATCTGCTTCAGATAAGAGATATACTGTTCAGTAATTTTAGAAATAGAAACATCAATAATGTCAATTTTAGACCGTTTGATAAGATTCCACAACAAATCAAGTGGCCCTTCAAAATTATCTATATGAATGACATATTTTTCCTGCGTATTTTCGGATTCGTCAGACGTTACTTGTGCAGACTGATGGATATCTCCATTATCTTTTTCGTTATTCATAGAACTCCCGGCAGGTCAAAAAAATTTAACCGGTTAAACCGGTTAAAAGTATTTTTTAGAATAATAGAAAGACTGATAACAACATTATACAAATCAGCTATTAAGGGCTTTTTCCGCGGCTTTCTGAAGTCGTTCGGGAGGAAAGGGTTTAACAACAAAATCTTTTACTCCAAGTTTAATTGCCTTTGTTAACAGATTTTCCTGCCCAAGAGCCGTAACCATGATAATCTTGGCATTAGGATCAAGTTTAAGAATCTCCTCAGCAGCCTCTATACCGTCTTTTTCACGCATGGTAATATCCATTGTTACAAGCTCAGGCTTAAACTTTTTATACATATCTATCGCAACATTACCATTCTCGGCTTCTCCAATAATCTCGTGACCTTTCGGAGTTAAAGCATCTTTTACGAGAGTTCGCATGAATTTCGCATCATCTACTACTAGGATCCTAGCCATTACTTTCTCCACGTTCAAATTGTAAATAAAACTAATACTCAAATACTAATGATAGTACTACTACTTTATAATAACTATTACAAATGTTCAACAATTTTTTTAGATATTTCGTCCAAGGGTACAATATTTTTCACAGCCCCCATCTCGATCGCGGCACGATTCATGCCGAAAACAACAGAGGTCGCTCTGTCCTGCGCAATCGTATAGCTTCCCTTTTGAGACAGTTCCAAAAGCCCCGAAGCACCATCTCTGCCCATACCAGTCATTATGACAGCTGTAACATCGGAAGAGTAAACTCTGGCAATTGATCTAAACATAACATCAATTGAAGGACGGTGACCGGAAACCTTATCATGCTGATTAAGAGAAATCGTGTCAACTCCGTTTCTTTGAACAAGTTCCATGTGTGAATGACCAGGAGCCACATATGCCCATCCACTACGCAGTATGTCTCCATCTTCAGCTTCTTTAACCGATAAAGGAGAAAGCGCGTTAAGTCGTTCCGCAAAAGCCTTGGTAAACCCAGGCGGCATATGTTGAACAACCATTACAGGACAGCTCAAATTTGCCGGCAGACGTTCAAATATTTTTATTAATGCTGATGGCCCTCCCGTAGAAGTTCCTATTGCAACAATACGCTTTTTTGAATGTTCATAATATGTATCAAGAGCAATATCGTCAAAGATTTTTTCTTCGGCTTTAGGTATTACGACCTTATCTTTGAGCGAAACAGCGGAATAATTTATTTCTGCCTTCGCATATGCCTTGACCTTTTGAACAAGCTGTTCGGATATTTCGTCAAAGCTCATCTGCACCATAGCCTGTGGCTTGGGTACAAAATCAGCTGCACCATATTCAAGAGCTTTGAACGTTGCCTCGGCCCCATACTGAGTCAAAGAGCTGAGCATGATAACCGGTTTTGCATTCTTGTCCATTATCTCGCGAAGAGCCTCAAGGCCATCCATAACGGGCATCTCTATATCCATGGTAATAACATCAGGATAAAGAACAAAACTTTTAAAGATCGCATTTTTACCGTTGTTTGCGGTACCTACTACTTCAATCTCCGGATCCTTTTCGAGTGCATCAGAGATTATTCTACGTACCAGAGCGGAATCATCAACCACCAGTACACGAATTTTATCCATTATCCCTCAGGTTATCTACAAGAACTCTTAACGACTTGACATCAGGAAGAATTAGCAGATGCCCCACAATGCGGTCATCCTCATAATAGAATTCGGTATCCATAGTAAGAGCATAGTCGTTTGAAACATTATACTGTTCATCAGCGATTTTACTTATTGCTGCCTCAAGCGAATCATGTAATAAATTTGGTACCTGCGACAAGATAGATAACCCTGTTCTTTCCGAAAAGGCATTAATTACGGAAGAACCTGTAATATTTGTTATCTCTTTTAAAGCCGATATTCCATCTTCATCAAGCGCACTCGTCTTACCAGTCTTTAATGAATAGAGATCATCAACCAAAGAATATGCCGAATTTTCAGGAAGATTAAATATAACGGTTCCATTAATATCGCCAATTAAAGGCATATAAACAGAAACATATTTTTGGACATCATGTTTTTCGATATCCAGAATCTTTGATGCAGGCACCAAACGCACATCAGGTATGGCCATATCCACTCGTTTATCAATAATTTTTGACAAAGAGTCCGCGGCCTGTGTAATGCCAACGTTTGCCAGAAGTTTGATCTTAGCAAGATCATCTTCATTCAAAGATAGTTTTTTCTTTATGTGCTCATCAGGATCTCCGTTGGAAAGAGCTGATCTCATATTTGAATTAAGTTCATGTTTAAAGTTTTTCAGAGCTTCCTTGACCTTTTCATCGGCCTCTCCCAAAGGGTGACCCGTAACGGGCAATGTCTCATTTTTAAACACATCAACAGCTTCAAGAGATGAAGTTATGTCTTCCGCCTTTATTGCTTCATTCAGCGAATCTGAATCTGTAACAGAAGAAACAGATTTCTGTACCGTCTCGGTCTCATTGTCAATTACAGCTTTATCTTCATCAGTATCGCCGTCAACAGCCCCTTTATCTTCTATCTCTTTATCTATTTCTTCTTCATAATCTTCGATATCAGATGTAATATCAGATTGTAAATCATCAACATCAGAATCTTCGCTAACTTTTTCAGAGTTCTCTTTTAACAGACTATAGTCGTCCATATTCGAACTGCCTGAATCAGCAGACTGCTTATTCGAAGCTTCATCTTTAACATAATTATAATCTGAAATATCATCAACCGAATCTTTTTTGTTTAATGTCAAACTACCAATATCTGACTGGTAAGCCTCTTCACCCGATGTACGATAATCTTTTTGCATATGATCGACAGTTTCTCCATCCTCATCCTGCACAGGAAGAGAAAACTCGCTTTTTTCGGCAACGACATCAGACTCAGCATCCAGCTCAAGAGCCTTCATCGCATGATAATGCTCTTCCTGTTTCTTAATCAACGCCATCTTCTCTTCAGGAGACATCCTCTCCTGCTCATTTATCACCTTGTTTATCATTGACGACACATCAAGGATCAGAGCGATACTTCCGTCTCCCAGAATGGACGCGCCAGCAAGACCTTCAACAGTTCTAAAATTTGTTTCAAGAGATTTGATTACAATTTCAAGTTTACCCTCAAGGGCATCAACTATAAGACCAATCTTGCGGCTACTGTATCCAACTACAATTACCGGTATATCATCTTCATTTTCAAACGCAAGAGGAACGCCCACAAACTGGCTAAGACGAACAAGAGATAGTATTTCTCCGCGTAAATTTATGACTTCGTGTCCCTCGATCGTTGTAATATCCTTATGGCTAATATTGATTGTTTCAATTACATCGGTTAAAGGTATGGCGTAAGTCTCGTCCTTTACAGAAACCATAATAGCCGGAATAATTGCCAGAGTAAGCGGAAATGCCATAATAAAACGGGTACCCATGCCCTGTTCACTCT
>DAOTGZ010000262.1:0-3649 GCA_035447445.1 Spirochaetota bacterium
GCATGCTTTAATATTTTTCCATCCCTATAGAAAACCCCCTTGATATTCCCTGCTGCATCTTTGAACAATTTAGCATTTTTAGGTTTGTACACCAGTTTATATACTGTTTCTGGTGCTTTCTTTACTATATCTTTCTTTAAATCAGCATATATCCCTAAATTTGTAAGAAGAACCTTTCTTTCTTTTAGAAAAAAATCTTCGTAATTATTTCTGTTTTTAAACTGTGATAGAAAATCCGGAATTTTTAATGATAGTTTTATCTTTTCCATATTTCCTCCTTCCTATACGAGTCTACTCTTCATTCGTAATTGGATAAATGTAGCTTTTAAATCTGGCAATGGCATTATGAATCATTGTGTTTGCACCACTAACATCATTGTTATACTGCATGGAATTTTTCCCGTATGGAGAAACCGCTTCCTTATATTCTCGAGTACTTGCGTACATATCCACAAAATGATCGTAGGTTTTATCATCTATCAGTTTTTTCAAGGCACTCATAGAGTCAAACGCCTCCGAAAGATCTGTTTCCGCCATATCCCAATACCATTCAGCTTTGCTCAAATACGGCTTCATCACGGTATCTAAATCCGTATGAGAATTATTTCTGTCCTGATACTCATCGAAACCTCCTTTTATTTCATACATTCCTTTCTCCAAGTTTGAAATGGCATTAATTATCGAGAGCAAAAACATATTGGCATTATACTGAGTCTTTTCTTGTACTTCCTTGTCATGCTTGTAGGTGAGATAACTATTGAGCCCAAACACAAAAACAACTATCAATGCTACCAAAATCATCATTCCGACAAACGTCGATTTTGTACTATTCTTCTTTGATGTTTTTTCACCCACTGCTCTGGATGACATAGATTGCACATTTTCTGTACTTGGAACCGAGAATGTTCTATACACAAACATTTTATCGTATGTCCCAATAGCATCCAGAAACTCGATCGTTTTATCCAAAGAATATCCCTTTTCTCTGCAGTGAATGATTAACTGTACAAGTTCGTTCTTTTTTATCTTGCTTATTTTTTTCTCCTCCGTATTATTTCTTTAGTATTTTATTTTATTAATTATTATATATAGTCTATATTTATAATTATACATGTATAAAATCAACCTTTAACTTAATATATAATTAAATAATTATATTTATAAATGACTTTTATCGAAAATTTTGTCAGAAAATCACCAAATATTTTTAGATTTCTCCGCACATAATCTTTTAAAAAGGAGTACAACATCTAATTATTAAAATTTAATGATTACCCTGCAAAAAGCAAAGGCGAACACAAACAAAAGAAGCAGAAGAAAAACAATGTTTTTTAACATAAACATGGTATAATAGAGGTGATAAAGCGGGACAGGAGATGAAAGAGATGTATCAACCGAACAACAGCCACCGACGAAAACGACTCTTCGGAATAGAGAACACATTACCGAAAAAGCTGCAAAAAAAACTGAAGACGACCATGTACCCACTCTTTTATGAAAGCGTCTTCTGTCAAATAGATGAGTCAAAATTTGCACCCTTGTACAGTGAGAAAGCGTCGAGACCTAATTGTCCAGTGAACATCTTTGTTGGGCTGGAAATCTTTAAACACTTATTCGTTCTGTCCGATGAGCAACTGATGGAAAACTTCTACTTTGATGTCAGATACCAGGTGGCATTTGGTATACAGGAGATGGATGAGGCGTTGTATTCCCTCAAAAGCCTGTACAATTTCAGAAGAAGAATTCTGTTGTATGAGGAAAAAACAGGGATTAACCTAATCAAAGAGGTATTCGACGAACTGGTCATGGGATTCATAGAGGCAACGGGGACAAGCACACAGATTATCAGAATGGACTCGACGCAATTACACAGCAAAATGAAGGCACTTTCACGAATAGATATCATGAGCCGAACACTGCCGCGATTCATCCGAGAACTGAGTCAGGAGGAACAAAGCAAATACAAGGAATACGCGCCGTATCTTAATAAAGAGGAATTAAGCACCTGCCTTGCGAAAATAAAACACGAAGACGAAAGTCTCAAGACAATCGCCACAGAAATCGTGATCATCCTCAAACGATATGAAAGCAGTGACTATGCCCAAACGAAAGCATACGGTTTACTTGAACGCGTATTGACAGATCAGACGATCATCATAGACGAACAGTTGGAAATAAAAGACAACAAGGATATCGCCCCTGATTCCTGCCAGAGTCCGGTGGATGAAGACGCAACTTACCGAAAAAAGGGGGGAAAAGGCTATCACGGATACTGTGCAAACATCTCAGAGACAGCTGACAAAGACAACGAGACCCAATTGATTACAAGTGTAAGCGTTGAACCAAACATATACTCTGACATTGCCTTTCTCAAAGACGAATTAGAAGACCTCAAAGCTAAGACAGACATGGACATCCTCATTGTAGATGGCGGCTATACCAACGAAGCAACACGGGAGCTGGCAAAAGAATCGAACACGACCCTTATAGAAACGGGAATAAAGGGGAAGAGACCGGAGAAAACAACCGAAGATTTTGACATAGATGAAGAAAAAGGAATCATGAGATGTCCAGCGGGAAAGAAACCCATGCAGACACGAATCAGAAGCGGGAAAGCTCAGGGATTATTTTCACATGAAGACTGTCAGGATTGTCCATACCGAGAAAATTGTTTTGCAAAGAAACAAATGAAAGGCATGAAAGTAGATATTGCCCTCTCCCGGTATGCAAGAGACAAACAGCGCGCTTACAGCGAGACCAAAGAATTCTACGACCTTAAGCGCTTGAGAGCGGGTGTTGAGGGAGCGATCAGTACTTTGAAACGAAAAGGATTAAACGCCATACAAGTGGTGGGTAAGACACGTGTGCGGATGACCGTGACTTACGCTGCGATTGCCAGTAACTTCAAGAGACTGTTTAAAGTAACAACCAAAAGGCGAAAGGCAATTCAAAAGGCTTTTTCTCCACAAAGCGTGTGGGTGAATGCCGTCTAATTGAAGAAAAAAGAGGTGATTATGCCATCTGTAAGAGAAAATTGACCCTGTTTTGAGCATTATTCTTCAAAATGATATCGTTTTTCAGACTATTTTTTCTTGTGTCTAAATGGTCTGTGAAATTTGTTCTTTTTGGCTTTTTCTCCTTTTTGAAAATAAGAGTTTTTGCAGGGTAATCATATAATGAATAAGAAAAATCTCAAAATCATACCGCTCAAAAAATCAGTGTTTTATAAAATAGAAGAACTTGTATATCCATCCAACAGTAGTTTTATGCCAATTAATGTAAAAGATTTTTCTTCCTATGCTTCTGATTACATTGTTTCCAGTAGTGCTTTAAATTTTGTCAGAACAAGAGTTCTAGGCCATTACGGAATAGAAACGAAACAGGCTGTAGGTACCAAAAAAATAATAATTTCACGGAAGAACCTCAAACATGCTCGCTTAAAAAATGAAAGGAGAGTTTTAGAGTTAATGAGTAATCGGGGATTTGAAATTATTTTTCCTGAGTGCATGTCTCTTCAAGAGCAGGTAAGGGTTTTTTCACAAGCAGGTGTTGTCGCCGGAACAACCGGAGCTGCCTTTACAAATCTCATTTATTGTCCAAAAAACGCCCTGATAATGAATATTATCCCCAAAAGATACAATTTTTTCCT
>DAOTGZ010000263.1:0-3612 GCA_035447445.1 Spirochaetota bacterium
TGATCCGGATATTTTTATTACGGAGCTTAAAAAGAAAATGGAACCGGAAACATAATAATGTATCAGACACAGGGAGTGTCTGATTTGCACTCTCGTACTCTCTTCTGTTTTTTTGAAAGAGGCACACAGCAGTGTGCCCTTCGTGTTCTTTGTCCTTTCGATTATTAATCTTTCATTATTCATTGTCGTCCAACTGTCTTACCATTTCTTGGTGATAATTAAACGTAATTACTTAAAAAATTAATAACATCTTCGTGTCTTAAAAATCTGATTTCTATATTTTGGTATATTATGCTGGGTTTCCTTTGTAAGCAAAATACTGTAGCGCCTATTGTTTCAGGATACTTATTGATAAATTTCCTGATTCCAGCAGGTATTTCGATGCCGCTAAGGGAAGTTTTTACCTCAATCAGGTATGGTTTGCGATTAATAAGAATTACAAAATCTACCTCGTCACCCTGTTTTGTTCGCCAGAATTTTAGTTCCATATTGGGTTTCAATTGTTTAAACAGCTCTGTCATTATTAAAGATTCATATAAGGCACCTTTATCTTCTCTATGGCTGGGATTTCCAAAGTCTTTTAACATGGCGTTTCTTATGCCGCTATCGTAAAGAAAATATTTGTGTGATTTTTTAAGTTCATTTCCCAGATTTTTGGAATACGAATGCAAGGGGTATATCACATATGTATTTTCTAAAATGGATAGGTGATGACTGATTGTCTTGGAAGATAGTCCGACTTCTGAAGCCAGGTTGCTTAGTTGAACAATAGATCCCTGATTTTCGGCTATAAGATAAAGAAGGTTATTAAAGGCTCTTATGTTTTCTTCTTTTATTAGGGATTTAATATCTTTTTGAATGTATGTTTCAAGAATTTCTCGCAGTATACGCATCTGCTCATCCTTGTTGTTAAAATGAACCAGCTCCGGAAGACCACCATACACAAGATAATTGTCGACATGAGATAGAGCTTTTTTTTGCTTATATTCATCAAGTGATAGAGGAAAGATTTTGGTAACCAGCCTTCTGCCCGCAAGGCTCTCTTGTAGGTGTTTGTGAATTTCAATTGATGAAGAACCGGAGGCGTAAATCTTGATTTTTTTATCGCTATCGTATATTGCCTTAAAAAGCTTTGATGCATTTTTGAGATAATGAAATTCATCGATAAAAACAATATCCACATCAGTGGTGAGCATTTCAAAGAGTTCATTATCATTTTTGTTAAACTCGATGCTGTGCGAAGGGATTTCCAGATTATAATATTTTGTGCGTAATCCATTATTTTTGTAGATGTTGCATAGCTCGAGTAAAAGATATGTTTTGCCAACTTGTCTCGGCCCCAGAAGTATTGAGACCTCCGCACGGTCTTGTTCGGAAAGTAATTGGTTTAAGATATTTCGTTTAATCTTCATTTGACTATTCTGGAGTAGTTCTACAGAATAGTTAAATGATATTTGTAATAAATAAGCTTGGATGGGTCTGCAATATAATCATTTTAACAACTAATAAAAGCTTATAATTTACAAGCAGCTGCTCCATCCACAGGATGGGCATACCACACAGCCGTCACGAAATACGAGATTATCGTTGCATTCGGGACATTCGTTTACACCGCTTATTACCTCTTCGCCGTTGTTGATATATTTTTTGAGTATCCGCACAAGAACTCGCTCGAAATCGGCAAAACTGGTATCGCGCGAAAGTTGATTAATCACAAATTGAAGCGGGGTTCCATGTCTAAGAGCCATGGATATAAAACGAGCCAATGATGAATCTGGTGATGCAAATTTGCGAGTAAAGTTGCTGTAGGCAAGCCTGTTCTTGCTGCTTATCTGGATAAGGTCGTAACTTGCTTTGCCGTTTTTGCGCACAATCGCTTTTGAGCCGTCCGCTATTTGTATAACGTTATCAATATCATCAAGGCAAAAAATCTCGTACAGCGAGTTGTTTAAAAAACCTGTGATAATAATATAGGTCTTTGAGGCTTGCTTGAGTTTGTGCACAATACAGGGAAGTTCTTTGGGGCGATTGGGGGCATAGCGTCGGTGAACCTTCTCCTTGTTGGCTCGGTCATCGCTTTCAAGTATTCCTTTCATGCTTCCGTCGGGATTAAAAGTTGTAAACCCTTTAAGACCTTTTTTGTGCGCATACAAAAATAGTTTTTGATAGTCATCAAATTTTGTTCCGCGCGGAAGGTTAAGTGTTTTTGAGATGCTGTGATCGATGTATTTTTGTACGGCCGACTGAATATCAATTGATGCATAGGGATCAACAGATGGCGCTGTTACAAAGTATTGTGGAACGGTTGAGTCACCGAAGATTTTTTTATAAAGCAACCAGGCATAGTCCAAAACCTTTTCCGGTTTAGTTTCGGTACCGCTGCCATTTCGGATATGTCTTGTATATTCCAGTGAAAAGATTGGCTCGATTCCAGAAGAGCAGTTTTGACCAACCGAAAGCGAAATGGTGCCCGTTGGTGCGACAGTATTCAGTTGAATATTGCGTATTCCATTTGTACTAATCATATCACGAATATGTTTTGGTAATTCTTTGATAAAGTTAGCTTTTAGATACTTCTCTTTATTAAATCCTGGAAAAGTTCCTCGCTCTTTGGCTAGTTCGCACGAGGCGATGTAAGATGCGTCGCGAAGTTTTTGTGCGATTTCTCCGGCAAGTTTAACAGATGTTGATGAGCCATAAACGATGCCCATCATTGCAAAAAGATCGCCCAAACCGGTAAAACCGAGACCGATGCGTCTCCATTTTTTTGCGTTGGTTTCAATTTTTTCAAGAGGGTAGGATGTACGTTCCAGTACATTGTCAAGAAAACGAACGCCAGTTGCCGCGCATCGTGAAAATCCATCATGGTCAAATCGTGCTTTGTCGGAAAAAGGGTCGATAACAAATCGGGTAAGGTTAAGAGCGCCAAGACAGCAGAGTGAATAAGCCGGCATAACAAGCTCGCCACAGGGGTTTACCCTGTCCAGTTTAAACGCCCAGTATCCGTTGTTGAACTGTTCTACCTTGTCACTGTAAAAAATACCCGGCTCGTTATGCGTAAAGGCGTTTTTAGCAAGAAGAGTGTAAAGATCACGGGCTTTTACTGTTTTGTATATTTTTCCATCAAATACTAGATTCCAGTCCTCGTCGTTATTTAGGGCGTCGATAAAAGCATCAGGAATTTTTACCGAGATATTAAATTGTGTCAGCTCCTTGTTTTGGTCACCCTGTTTGGCGGTAATAAACTCTTCGATATCCGGATGGCTGATATCCATAAGCGCAATATGTGCCGAGCGGCGTTGTCCTCCCGTCATTATTGTTTTTGCTGATTGATCAAAGATTCGTAAAAATGAGACAGGTCCTGACGACTCGCCACCACCAGAAAGAGTCTGCCCCTTAGGGCGAAGTTTCGAGATATCAAAACCTACGCCACCGCCCATTTTGCTTATTAGGGCATCTTCTTTTAACGATTCATAGATGTCGGTCATGGAATCATTTATATCTATGGTAAAGCAGTTGTTATAGTTTTTCATGGGGCTGTTTTCTCGCGCGTTTGCAAGAATGCGGCCAGCTGGTATAAATTTTCCACTTGTCAGGGCTTCGTAAAATAGC
>DAOTGZ010000264.1:0-3608 GCA_035447445.1 Spirochaetota bacterium
TCCAGCAGGGCTACAACTTTACCTTTAGAATCACGGATTGGTGAAACGGCATAGATCCAGGTGCCCCAGTTGTCTGTATCAGTTTCGGCAGATATTTCACCGTTATGCGCCAGACGATAAGCGCCTTCTGTTTCTTCGTAATAGTTAAACGGATGATACATTGAGATACGGTCGTTCAGATACATCATCCCGTAAAGTTTTTCATTAATAACACTGTACAGTACAAAATAGTATCGATCGTTCCACGGATCCATATTTTCGTTAAGCGCTTCATGTAATGAAGCACGAACCTCCCGGTAAGCGTCACCCATATAGTCATCCCGGGACTGTATCTGATGAAAAAGATCGCCGTCGACAGTTTGAGGTATCAGCTGTGCCATCTGCTGGGTTTTTTCAAGAAGAGAGTTGGTGTACCGGGCAGCAAAGTTCTTTAATACAACGGTGACAACAAGCAAGGTTGTTACACCAATCACAAACAGTATGGACAAGGCATTAATAAGAACCGGCGGCACAGTTCGCTGAAACATGTACAGATAGACATGCCGTAAAACCAGAACCAGAAGCATAAGAACGGCAGCCAGCATAAAATAAGATAATAATTTTAATGCAAGTTCATGAAAAGGAATCCTTATGCTGTCGTAGTAGTTTATAACCGTACCGTCAATACCGGTTTGAACAACACCATAATCATTAATTGTGGTTAAAACATCACCATTAATATCAAACCGGTAATAGACCATATCCTGAACATCGTAACCGGCTTTTTTAAGAGACTCATCCGAAAAAATATATCCCTGTTTGTCGCCCAGCCCCTGAATTGTCCCTGTTCCAATATCGGAATAATATAGGCCCCCGCCCGCATCGGCTTCGACCATTAAAGGAACAGAAATATCTTCTGATAAATTATCATCCGCGTTGTAAAGACCGGCTGACGAATTGCCGGTCAGATCGTGCAACGTGATTTGTCCCTTTTTGTTGACAACTGCCCATTTTGTATCGGTTGCCACAGCTACATCGGCAACAAATATATTGGCCTCAGGGTAAGATAGAACCGCAGTTTCTTTAACAGAACCCGTTTTGTTGTCAAAAATAAAACGCGTCACAGAATCAGAGGCAATATCGAACCAGCTTATTTTGTCATCAATAAACGATAAAGCGTTTAACTGCCCGCGTTGTACCCTTGTAGAAGTTCTATCCTTATACGGTCTTGAATAGACAATCTGCCTGAATTGACCGTCAGATGAATATTGAAGTATCTCCTCTTTTTCAACATGAAAACCGCCCTCGTCGTGAAGCCAGTTCAGTACATAAAGGTTGCCCTCGTTATCAACCGCAAGATCCGCGGCGTAAAAGAATGTCCCTTCTTCACGGCGGCCTCCTTCTATAACGAAAAGAAGCCTGCCCTGGCCGTCCAGCTTGACTACACGCCGCAAAGATGTATCAATTACGTAAATATTGCTGTCGTTATCTGTGATTGCGTATGATGGATAGTTAAACTGCTGGGTTGACGAGAACGGAAGATCAAAAATGTACCATCGCAGCAGATAACAGATAAAAACAGCTGCGATTAAACCTCCGGAAAGTAGAATAAAATTAATACCTTTTCTGTCCATGATTGCCTACCGGAGTATAGAGGATTATTACTTAATTATAATTCTTTTCAGAATGGATGTCAAATAGTTATAGTTATCTTCTGATAATTATTTATTAACTGGAACTTGAGGAAAATTGTCTTTAATATGCTCAAAGCGTAAATTCTTTCCGGAAATGGCAATTTTCCGAAGTTCACTATACATTTTTTTATAACAAGCAGTGTAAAGTCTGTTTTAATGCCTGCAGCTGTATTCTTCAGCTATTGTGTTTCCACTTTTCATGAGCCCTGCTGACGGTTTAAACTATTAGCGCAACAACCGACAAAAAGTTGACATTTGACAACTTTCAGGCTTATTATGGTATAAAAGCATACATGATTTATTAACTGTTTCTTCTGTTAATGTAAAAAACCAATATCATGCGAATAGAGATACTGCTGCCGGGGAATAATTATGAGCGATGCCAACCTGCGTGCCATGGGTACTGCCGTTTTTAGTGAAGCTCAGTCAAAGGGCAAAAGACTATTAGCCTGGTACGCACGCCCCTTTGTCGGTGATCGTTCTCTGCTGACCCTGCATGAACTGACCGGAATTGCCGCAGACTCCGGACAATCCTTTTCGGGTGAAGAAGATATTAGGCTTAACCTAATTGTGGGCAGCGAAAACCGCAAAAACGATTTTGCCGAAGGTTTTCTTCCTATTCGAGTTGATATGGGAGAAAGATGGATAAACGTCTGGATGCGCATGAGCCAGGGGCTGCTCGAAGAACCGGTCAATGTTTTTAAATACGGCAATGTCTACTTTATACGCGATGGCCACCATCGGGTTTCGACAGCACTTCGTCTTGGAAGAAAATATATACGGGCACGGGTCACAAGACTCACAACCCCATACTGTCTTAACTGCTGCTTCAGCCGCAAAGACCTTCCCTTTTTCAGAAAACTTGTGAATTTTAACAAGAAGACAAGGTTTCTGGATAATGTTCACCACGCTAAATTTGATATTAGACGCAACAATAGCTGGAACATTCTTGAAAATGAGATAAGAAAATGGAGCCCGTCGTGGGTTCATCGGCATAAAAACCATTCATGGGTTAAAGAAGATTTTAAAAGATTTTTGCCTGATAATGAAAACTTGCCAGAAAATATTGAGCAGCAGGATGTGATGGATCGATTTTGGTACTACTCGACATACAAATACATAATGGATTTTGTTAAAAGGCGATCCCTGCACTATCTTTTTCCCCGCTGGGGTGACACCGATGTGGCAATGGAACTGATTAATATATGGAACAGATATGAAAATCCTGATCAGTTTACCTTGGAAGATATTTACACCATTTTTATTAATCACTATCGCAAGAAGCATTTTTTCATGGTTCCTTTTCAGATAATTGCCGAGCAGATTCACCAAATAAGAAGAACCGCGTCTGATGAACGGAACCGCTTTATGATAAACAGTAATATTCAGACCTTTCGCCCCGAATTTAATCCGCCTGCCAACAGCGGCAAAAAGGAGTGGCGAATAATGTATAACGACCTCTTTGTAACTCACGCGACCCTAATGAAAAACCGCCTTAAACGCCCTCCCTTTCTTGCCGAACTGGTTAGCGACTGGTATGATAATGTTTATAGTGTAAAATTTAAAACGGAAAGCTGATCTAAATATTTGCGCAACCAATAAAGCTACAAAAACAGTGCATTTTTTACAACATAGAGACCGAGTGTCTATGTTCTGTTAGGCATTCATGGTATATTGTTATGTTGTTAAGTTAGTTCTAATGTTTTAGTCTGACGGGACTTTTTTTTATTGTAATTAATTTTGTTGTGAGTGATTATAGGTTTAAGTTTTGATATGTGGAGACTGTGTAATATTATGTTTAAGGTACAATTATTTTTTTATTTTATTTTTTTAGGAAAGTCCTCAGTAAAGAGTACTGTAGTAGAGAGAAAAACTGCGATTAGTACGACCATGTATTTCATAGAAACCTCCGTAAAGAGACATACTGTATTTTAT
>DAOTGZ010000265.1:0-3605 GCA_035447445.1 Spirochaetota bacterium
GCTATGATGGCCTCCTGCCATAATCGCTACGACGCCGGCATCGTGCCGGCTTCAGTTTACGTAATCGGAAATTCTGGATATATGGATTTCGTTCTAAACGGTTTTGGGCAAGACGCTCAGTTGAGCGTCTTTTCGATTTTTCACTATTTATTATTCATTGCCTTATTGCGACGCGAAGCTATAATATCCTGCCAAAAACATGATTGTGCCTATTAACTGACGAAATGGTACACATTGCCAAAATACCTGATTTATTAAACTGATTTGATCTCAGTTATACCGTTTTGTACTTGAAATGGTACATGTTTATGGTAAACTAGCACTTTTGAGTCTATGATTCTGATTAAACCAAGCTGGATCATCTGGAGTAAACTATGAGCCGTATTGAGTCCTTTAACAGGATACACATTCTTGGTGCTTCGGGTTCGGGTACAACTTCCCTTGCGAAGGCTCTCTGCGATGTATTGCCCCACCATCATTTCGATTCAGACGATTATTTGTGGAAGATAAAGTTCACGGAAACTCACCAGAAAGAGAAACGTCTTGAGCTTTTACGGGATGGGCTCAAAAACCATGATAATTGGATCTTATCCGGTGCAATAATCGATTGGGGCAATCCGCTTATGCCTCTCTTTGACCTTGTGGTTTTTCTGTCAGTGCCAGATAATATTCGCATGGAGAGGCTGTGTGATCGAGAAAAAAAGCTCTATGGTGATAGGATTTTACCAGGAAACGATAAATATGAGTGCTATACGGAATTCATTGACTGGGCTTCCCGTTACGAAGCTGGAGGAACAGGTGTTCGAAGCCGAAAACAGCAGGAGCTTTGGATGGCGAATCTTGATTGTCCGATTCTTCGCATTGAGGGGGATCCGACTGTTGAAGAAAGTGTAGCAAGAGTGCTTGATTATATGCAAAAGTCTGATAAATAACCAATCGATATATTGGAATTTGGAAAGAAGTATTCTGGGTAATTTTAAAAGTTTGGCATATGCCACATGATAATTAATGACTGAAAAATCTTTTTTGTTGATATTCTGTCGAATATTGTTATCATAAACGTATATTGGTTTGAAATAATTATCAATCTATCTGGAACATAAAAAAATTACTATTTTCTTAGCGCGAGTCATTTATCAAATTCAGTTGAGATGCCGGATGGGTGTAATGCAAGCATATTGATAATTGAATCTAAGAAAGTTATAAATGGTGCGAATTGTGGCTTGCTGTGAGGGACAGATGAATTTACTAAAGTTTATTAAGTATGTATTGAAAGCGAGAGCAATAATTTGCCTGATCCTTATGTTTATTATTGTAACTGCTATTTTTTATCAGCGGGGGGGGCTTGCTTCGGATTCCATGGATAGTCGCATAACAAAGATTGTTTATCAGGCGCATGCTTTTGTTCTTGAAAACAACTGTGATTTATCTATCGCACAAAAAGCCTTCGAGACAGATCCGCGTTTTATTGATAATCAAAAAATGATCTATATTTTTATGCACTCATACGATACTGTGCGAAAAGAAGTTATATGTATAGCTCAGGGGGCACGTCCCGAGTTAGTTGGTAAAAACATGTGGTCGTTACGTACGCCAGAGGGGCGATTGATATTTCAAGAAAGCATAACGCTCTTGAAAGGCAAAGAAGAGTTTTGGCTTGAATATGATTGGCTCAACCCATACACAAATCTTGTGAAAACCAAAAGAGCATTTTATAAAAAAATTGTTTTGTCAGATGGACGTAAAGCATGGGTGGGCAGTGGATACTGGAAAAACTGATTAGGCTGTAGAGAGACCTTTTATGCTTATTAAAACAAAGCTTTGGCTAGGTGGAGCCATAATACTTGTAATACTTATTTTTCTGGCTTCCTTGAATATAGTAATGCATAAGAATATTTTAGTCAGCCTTGATGCTCGTGATCAGGTGCGCGGTACACTTCACAATGCTGAAGAGTATAAGAAGTGGCGTCAGGATGTCGATGCATTTGTGACAAAAATGGTCTCGCAAAACGCTGTTCCTGCAATGCCACGAAATTTTTTATTACTACCTTATGATCAGCAGACAGCCGAAACGGATGAGTTTATTGAATCAGTCAAAAATTTAATAAAGCTCGTTGATCAATATGAAAGTGCTGTAAAGAGTAATGAAAGACTCTTCGAAGAACATCGATCAAACATAATATCCCTCTACAAAAAGCTTGATCATAAAATCGCTACTGTTCTTGCTCAACTGCAGATGCGAGAGGTTCTCGGTGAAGATGTCTCGAATGAATCTTCTCTGGCACCGTATGTGCTTAAGAGTTTGAATCAACTGACACTCATTGCTTTAAACAGTCTGGTGACCCGACAGTACCCTGACGAAAACAAAAAAACTGTGAAATTTAACCATCGTTTTCTTGATATGCAGTTGAAAATTATTGATTCAGATGGGTCAATAGCAGCATTATTCAAAAAACTGTTTATTCAAATTGATTCTATCCAAAAATTGATTTTGGCATCTTCTGCAAATGAACTCAAACTGAGCGCGCAAATAGGTGAAGCTAAAAAAAATTATGATAGGGCTTATCTGCTTTCAAGTCAGGAGTATCGTCTTCACCGTGCTCAGTCAAGAGTCGAAAAGGCTGATCACAATTTACAACTGATTAGTAGCCGCACCCTTCTTTTAACCTCTGTTTTTCTGATACTGGTACCTCTTCTGGTAATTGGTTTGGCTCTTTTGGGTGTAAACCGGCTTATATTCTTACCAGTTAAAAATCTTGTAAAGATAATCAGAAAATTTGAAAAAGGCGATCTTTTGGCAATCGCGAAGATAAGATCGGATGATGAGATAGGAATGTTATCTTCAGCATTTAACAAGATGGCCGAACAGATTCGTCAAAAGGTAAGTGATCTGGATTTACTTAACAGGGAACTGGGTGAGAGCGAAGAGAAATATCGGCTGTTAGCAATAAACTCGGAAGACGTAATTTTTACATTAAATAAAGATCTGCAATTTACCTATATTAGCCCATCAATCAATCGTCTTAGGGGGTCCAAAGAGTCAGATTATATAGGAAAAAAATTCAGTGATAAAGTTCCGGCAGAAGCCTTGGACGAAGTTATGAAAATAACGAAACAGCTTCAAAAGCGGATAAAGACCGGATCGAATAATAACTCGGGAATCAAGCGTTTTCTATTAAAATTAAAGGGTAAAAATGGTAAAAGTTTTTGGGTCGAGATTACCATGTCTCTTATGTATGGTAAAGGGAAGAAGGTTTTCGGACTTCTTGGTGTAGCAAGAGATATTACAGATCGGGTAAGGGCCGAAGAAAAACTTAAGACCTCTTTGGGGGAAAAGGAAATTCTGCTTAGAGAGGTGTTACACCGAACAAAGAACAACATGGGAGTTATCTCCTCTTTTCTGGAATTGCAATCTGCATCGTATAAAAGTGAAGAGGTAAAGCATCTTGTTAATGATAGTACGGCACGAATTAAAACCATGGCATTGGCTCATGAAATGCTCTATAACGGTAAAGATATATCAAAAATAAATATGCGCGACTATATTACAGGACTTATGGAGCTTCTTGAAAAGAGTAATCGATTTGAATCGGACAGAGTATCGT
>DAOTGZ010000266.1:0-3593 GCA_035447445.1 Spirochaetota bacterium
ATTGCCGTGATCATTGCCAAAACTAAGAGTTTCGTTCCACTGATAGCTTTTGTTATTAACCCAGCTATAACTCTTCCTGCAGTAAATGATCCCCAGTAAAGAGATGTAACTATACCCGCTGTCTGTAAATCTATACCTCGAGCTTCGGTAAGCAAGGTGAATATCCAGAATCCGAATCCAAGCTCTACACCTGTATATAACAAGAACAGAAGCATACTTAAGTATGCAGGTAATAATTTTAAAGTCTCTGTAATGGGTGCGTCTTTTTTTTCGGTTCTATTTTGTTCTGTTATGTCAGTAGTAGGTTTTTCCCATTGTGATCTTTTTATAAAGAAAATAATTGCGAGTATAAATTGAGCCACAGCGGTAATATAGTATCCTGTGCGCCAGGTACCTGTAAAGCGTATACCGTAAGTCATTATCAATGGACCAATTGTTATTCCTATACCAAAGCTTGCGTGAAGCCAGTGCATAAGTCTTTCACTGTGATTTTGTGCAATATAAGTGTTAATTCCGGCATCAATGGCTCCGGCTCCTATTCCAAGAAAAATCGAAAAGAGAATAAAAATGATCCAAAAAGAAGAAACACCATAAAAGAAAAGTCCGGTAGCAGTTAATGCACAGCTTGCAGCAAGCAATCCTCCGACTCCAAGCTTTCGGGTGATAACGGGGCTAAAGAAGCTCGATACAATGTATCCACCCATTGTAGTTAAAAGTAAAATTCCGGCATAGTCAAGTGGAACACTAAATTCCTTTGAAATGCCTGGCCAAGCAACCCCCATAAGACCGTCGGGTAGGCCCAAAGAAATAAACGCGATAAATGATAGAGGTATAACCAGAAGATATTTTTTACTGTTCATGTGAAACCGTTACTGGATATTTATAAAGATAGAAATAAAAATGTTTGAACCTGTTTTTCATAAATCGTATATTTGTAAAGTCCAAAAAGAGGTAAAATGAAATTGTGTTCATTTGTTATCAAATTCACCCTACTTAAAATTATTATAACTAAAAAATTGAACAGTAGTAAGAATATCAGTGAGCTATGATCTGTATATAGAACGATATTTATTATTATAGCATAATGCGGTGTAATATAAATATTAAATCGATAAATTGCGAAATATCTAGGTCATCATAACATGGATATTTCGCTGTATGGGGATAGTTAATACTTGCTTATAATTATAATGTTCCAGAGGGAAACTTGGCATAGTTGCCTATTCTAAAGAAAATTTCCGCAAGTTCCTTTGCTGAAAATTTAATTTTAATATGTTACCATATTTTTAAAATTATAACAATATCCAAGTAATTACAGCAGTTTTTGAAGTTGCACTGTTGTTTCTGCTCCAACTTTAGTATTATAAGCTAATTTTTTTTTAACCAATTTTACGTTAACATAAGACTAAAGTTTGAGATTAATACAAATCTTGCATTAGTGCATACTTGGTTGTCATTATTTCAATTATTCACATTGAATGTTCCTTGGTTATGAAAAAAAATTTAAAATTATTTGCTTGTAAATTATATAGTAAACATAACAGTTTTGATTGAGTTTTATCTTTTTGATAGTGTGGTAATTAAATAGGATATGGTTTGTTGACAAGTGTTGCTAATAACTGTAAATATAGAGTTAGTTGTTTGATAAAATAATCAGGATGAAACTGAATGATTAAGATAAATTGGCCTATTGCCGCTATTGTTACCTGTTTTATTAGTTTAACCGGATATATTGTTTTAAACGACGTTAATTATCGCAGAACCTCGCTATATAGGGATGTTCAAATGAATACCTATATTGTCTATTCGGATTGGCACCTTTTTGTTGGAACCCTCAAAGGGCTTACGCTAACCACATACGGTTTTGCTGATACGTTAAACGAAGCCGAACAGCTTAAAAAACATATCGAAACAAAAATTAAATTATTAGAGAAAGATTCTTCTGATCTTGACCCGCAAATTGGTGAACCGCTTGAAGCGTTTTTAAGCAGTATTGAGGCCGGATTGCGTTTGGGGCAGCAATTAATTGACAATGGTTATCTTTTCTTAGATCAGCCTGATCTTCCCCTTGTCTTCAAGGAGGGTAGGGCCGGACTTTCGGGTTTGGCCGGAAAAGACGCGACAGAACATATGGGAACTTTGTCTGCTTATCAATATTACCAGCTTATAGGGCGCCTGCGCGGGATGAATTCACTTTTGATCAGATCTATTCGGATAGACTAAATGAGCTTTTGGCCAATATCGCTTCACGTTCAGCGAGACTACAATATAACTTTTTCATTTTAAGAATTATACTGCTGCTTTTTACATCGATTATAATAATATTAACCATTTTCCGGTTATACATACTAAATCGTTCTTTAAAAAGCCTTGCTGATAAGACATCCAAAGAGCTGGACAGTACTCGTACTCATCTATCCGAGGTTCAAAATTATCTGCATAATGCACAGTTTCAACAATCACTTTTTCAGATGGTGGCCGGATTGTCACACGAACTTAATACTCCTCTTGGTAATTGTGTGTCTCTGTCTAGCTATCTTCAATCCGTTTTTTCGAGTTTTAAGAGCTGTACGAACGATGGTAATATTACAAAGGATCAGTTTTTACACGATGTAAATAAGGGTATCGAAGGGTTTGAACTTATGCGTGACAATCTTGAACAGATGAAAACGCAGATAGAAACATTCAAGCGGCTTGCGAGTGTTAATCACCAATCATCAGGTGGTAAAGTTTTGTTGTCCGATTATCTTGATCACTATTTACAGGCAGAAGTTAATCGAAAACTGCCTGGTATAGCTGCGGTGATAAATTCAGAAGGATGCAACGATCTTAGTGTGAGGGTTGCCGACCTTGATCAGATATTTGAACAGCTTCTTAATAATACAGCAGAGCACACATCGGCGGATAAGGTCAACATCAGCTTTATTAAATCTGATGATATTTTGAAAATAGATTATTACGATAACGGTTCCGGAGTTTCAAGTGATAACTTATCAAGGCTTCCGGAGCCCTTTTTTACCACCGCAAGGGGAAAAAAACATATGGGGCTTGGACTTTCTATCGTCTCATCACTTGTAAATAATAAACTTCAGGGAAGTATCGATTTCTCTGCAACCGGCCATGGGCTTGAAATCACAATCATTATTCAGGTCTCAGCAATCATGTAATAATGTAATTAAAAATCAATCTTTAGAGGCTTCCCACGTTCTATCCAGTATTTTACACCCCTCTTCTGGGGTAAGCTCGCCGAGCATGATCCGTGCGGAGACTTCATTAATCATTGAACCTGTCTCAAGCGGAAAAAGCTGATCCGGATAAAGATTAAAGCTGCTCATGGTATTAAGGTATTTTTTTACTGCCTTATGCCCCTCGTTTTTTATAACAACTTCGTTAACGGTTGGTATTGCCGGAAATACATCAAAAGATTTCTGAAGATTTTCCGCGCGAGTAAAAAATTCAAGAAATTCTATTGCTTCATCAGGCGCATTTTTTCCGATAACAAATCCGTTACAACCGCCCATAGCATCCTTGATTGATCCTTTACCATTTTTAACAGAA
This sequence comes from Spirochaetota bacterium, assembly GCA_035447445.1. Lineage (GTDB taxonomy): Bacteria > Spirochaetota > UBA4802 > UBA4802 > JAFGJZ01 > JAFGRW01. Next base: position 3,559 of record DAOTGZ010000266.1, read on the forward strand.
GGAAATGGAGCAAACATCATTAGATGAGAAAGAGC
>DAOTGZ010000267.1:0-3566 GCA_035447445.1 Spirochaetota bacterium
ACGGCATGCCCGATTACAACCGCGTAAACGACAAAGACTATATGAACAAGTATTATAATCGAACTGTTTACCGGGAAACATCCGGTCAATACAGCGTACAACGTCATACAGTTATGCTTTATAACCGATGGGAACTGTTGTTAAATCGCATAAAGATAAAGACAGGTATCGGGTACCAGTTTTCACACGGCCTTGCAAAAGAGTCAGGTATGGGTATTGGCGCAGCTATAGGCGAATTAAAGGCTCTGTTCACTTTACAGGATGCTCTTTTACTGGAAGGAGGGATCCACCAATGCCTGCCTCTTGAGTACAGCCGGGATTCAGGTAATTTTCACAAAGACCGCGAATCCGAATTGTACCCTTTATACGAAGCAAATTACATATACTTTATGCTAAGCTGGAAATGGTCCCGCTAAGATATAAGTATTTGTTTTGATAAGATTAAAAGTATAAAAAAAGGAGATCAAAATGAAAACCATTACAAAAACAGCAGCTATAGTGTTCTCAATTTTAGTCGTAGCCGTTTTACACGCAGAGCCAAAAATCAAAGACGGTGAAACCTTCACCTACATAAACACGGTAAACGGCGTCGAAAGCCGCGCGGTATGCACATACCATAACCACGCAAACGGTTATTCGTATAAATATGTATCGGACAGAGAAACATGGACTGCCTCTACTGATAAAAAAGGAAACCCCTCGTCTGTAACACACGAGACACAGGGAAACGAGATACATTTCGATTATAATGGCAAATCCGTAACCATGCATGGAATGTGGAACGGAACAACCGTTAACGAATCAAAACAGTTTGAAATTCGAGTAACTTCAGAAAACGCCCTGCTTTTAAGAACTAATAATTTTACCAAGAATCCCGAAATAACTTTCGAGATGCAGCAGCCTTCTGACTATCCATACCTTAACACAATAAAAATGAAATACTCTTTTGAAGGAATAGAAGAGGTAACTGTTCAGGCAGGAACTTTTAAATGTAAAAAAATCAAATTCAGTCCTGTTGGATTCAAAGCCTTTTTCTTTTCGGCATATTATTACATAACCGATGATGATCGGCAGATAATAGTAAAATCTGAGAACATGCCGGTAAACGGACAAAGCGAGCTTGTCAAGATAACAACTTCACAAGAATAAGGCCAGTCACCTGAAACCTTAGATACGTAATCGAACAGCTATTACGCGATATACGGTAAAACCAAAGTATGGAGCAGACAATGAAAAAATCAGACAAAAACCCAACTAGCAAACGGGCTTCCGCAGCGGATCATGTTTTTAACTTACTTATTAAATTAAGGTTTATCATGATAGCACTTTCCGTTGTTCTGTTCTTTTACTTTGGCTTTCACATGAAGTTTATCACACAGAACAGCTCTGCAAAAATTGACTCTGTACTGGCTGAGAACGATAAGGTTTTACAACAGTATAATCAGACCAAAGAAATTTTTCCCCTTACTGTCGGCCAGGAAAAACTTTTTATCGTATTCGAGACTGAATCTGTTTACTCTAACCACTTTTTGATTTTTTTAAACGACGCGATTAATTCTGTTAGCGAAATCGATGGCGTGAATAAATGTAACGGAATTTTCTCTACATACAATATTAGCGGAGAAGATAATGAACTGGTGATAAGCCCTTTTGCCAAAACTGAAAATCTGCCATTTAGCGAATCACAATTAAAAGAACTACGCGCAAAAATCGAAGGTAATCCTATGACAGCCGGAAGGCTGGCAAACAGCGAAGCTACATGTACCACCGTAATTTTATCAGCAGAAAGCGGTCTAAACGACGAAAAAAAACAATGTCTCTATAACTCAGTACAAAATATCCTGTATCAGAAAAAGATAAGTTCTCCCGGTAATGAAAAGATAAGCATACACTATGCAGGAGACATGGTAATACAACAGGAGATCTCGCTTATTCAGTCAGAAGAAAAACATATTTTTCCGATAATGATACTGACCGTTATAATCATACTTTTTGCCGTTTTTCGCACTCTTGCAGGGGTTCTGATTCCTGTTTCAATAATGATTATATCAGTAACTACCACTATTGGAGTAAAGGCTTTATGCGGTTCATCCATGTCCGCGATAGATCCGATGCTCTATGCTTTGATTACCACCATATCAGTTGCCGATTCGATACATTTTGTATCTTCATATTATAATCCTGTATTATTTCCGTTATTAAAAAAACGCGAACGTATTATCCAGGTAATGCGGCATTCAATTTATCCCTGTTTTTTAACTTCTCTTACCACTGCTATTGGCTTTTTTGCCATTACCTTAAGTCCCATAACCCAGTTAAAGAGTTTTGGTCTGTACGCGTCCACAGGTGTTATGATCTCGTTTGCGTACACAGTCATTCTGGTGCCCGGTGCACTCTGCTTCTTTGATTTTTCGGTTATTCGTCACCGGTTTGTAAAAACAAACAGAGCATGGGATAATCTGTTATCCAGAATCATTGATTATTTATCATATTGTGCCATTAATAAATACAAAAAAACAATTCTTATTTTCGGTATCATATTTATCTTGTCCGCCTTCTTTACAGTTTTTTTAAAGACCGGAACCAACCCCTACTCGTTCTTAAAGGATTCGCACAGGGTAAACAAGGCTCTTTCTGTTATTGAAAAAAACTTTGGCGGTATCGATTCAATAGATATTATTATTCAATCTGAAAATCCGGATGTTTTTAAGCAGAAAAAAATTATCAGTCAATTAGATCACCTGATAAATAATCTTTCAAAAACAAAGGGAATTGAGCACATCGAAAGTTTTGTGCCCTTGTTAAAGCAGATGAACAGCGCAATTTACAGCAAACAGGATCAGTCGTACCGCCTGCCTGATAAAGACGAACTGATTCCGCAATATTTTTTGCTATACGAAATGTCCGATGACTCGGAAACACTTTACACCTGGGTAAACAGCGATTACTCTACGGCAAGGATTCGTCTTACTCCCGGTTCTGATTCTAATATCAGAGAGCTGACAGATCAGATAAACACTGTAATAAAAGAAAGTGGTTTAGACAGTGAGCTCGATATTGTAATTACAGGATCTGCTGTTCTCTGGAATCATGTCGACTCGCAGTTTATTAAAGGACAGCTTTTGAGCCTTCTGTTTTCAATCTCTCTTATTACGGCTTTGCTTTTCCTTATTTTCAGATCAGTCAGACTGGGACTCTGCGCCGTTGCAGTAAATATTTTTCCGATAATTTTCGGACTGGGATTTATGGGACTGTTCGGCATTAAACTCAGCATGGGCACCGTTATGATCGCTTCTATTGCAATCGGCATTGCGGTAGATGATACAATACATACTATCTTTAAATACAAGATTCTAAGTTCTCAGGGAGAACCTTTTAACACCAACATACATAAGGTTTTTGGTGCGCTTTTCAGACCGGTGGTTTTTACATCTTTGATCCTTGCGGCCGGATTTTTATCCAACACCATGTCGGCGTTCAAACCTAACGCCTGGTTTGGACTCATCTCGGCAATTGTAATTATAATAGCCATGCTTGCCGACATCTTTTTACTGCCGGCACTGCTC
>DAOTGZ010000268.1:0-3494 GCA_035447445.1 Spirochaetota bacterium
AAAAAAGAGATTCGCGAGCTGTTTGAAGATGTGTTAAAAAATGAACCACTTTACGAGTTTACATCAAATGACGGGGTTTACCATGCGTTGCGAGCAATTAGAGCGGATGATCAGATCTCGTCATTAGTTGAATATTTTGATTGTCTGGATCTTTATATCGCCGACGGTCATCACCGTGCTGCTTCCGCTGCACGGGTAGGTCGTGAGAGAGCCGCAAAGGGAATTAAAGATGGGTCTGACTATTTCTTGTCAGTGGTTTTCCCCGATGAGCAACTTTATATAATGCCGTATAACAGGGTTGTAAATGATCTGAATTCTCATTCGAAAGATGAATTTTTCGAACTTCTTTCAAAAAAATATATAATAGAAGCAACAAATAACAAAACTCCTCTTGCTTCGTCCTCTGTTGCGATGTATATTGATTCTGAATGGTATATGCTAACACCGCTTTTTGAAATATCATCTGATCCGGTAGAGTCTCTTGATGTGCAGATACTGCAAAAACAGGTTCTTTCTCCTATTCTTGGTATTGATGATCCGAGAGTTTCCGAAAGAATTGATTTTGTTGGAGGAATACGAGGAACAGATGAGCTTGAGAGGCTTGTTAATTCGGGTAATTTTGCTGTGGCTTTTTCGATGTATCCAACGACCATTGATCAGCTGATATCAGTATCAGACAATGGATTGGTTATGCCGCCAAAATCAACCTGGTTTGAACCAAAACTACGCAGCGGTATGGTTATACACGCTTTTAAAAAGTGAGGAAACATGGAACAGGGAGAACTTAATAACCGTTTACAGAAACTTGAGGATGAAAATCGTCAACTTCTTGAGGTAATTGAAAGTTACAAGCAGGTACTACGGCTTAATGAAAAGGAACTTGCTACACAGATGGCCATTGTTTCAATGTATGAAAGTGCCATTGAGTACTCCCGGGTTGAAATGATCGATTTTAAAGAGACTATTTCTGCAAATGAACGCGTTGCTCAACTTTGTGACGAAGAAAAAAAACAGGTTCTTGCCAAAATCAGGGAACTTACCGATAATAAGTTTAAGATTAAAACCTGATAAGGAACTGAGTTTTCAATGGCCTATATCTCCTATATAATAGTTTTCCTGATAATAATTGTTGTAACGATTCTTGCGTTATACGTTCTTTCAACATATTTTTCTCCCCGAAAGCTTGATGAAATTGCCGAGATGATAAAAAAAGGGCAATTCAAGCTGGCAATACGTAAACTCGATGAAATTCTTGCCAATGATGACAGAAATGTTTATGCCCACTATCTTCTTGCCGAAGCATACCGCTTGGACAAAAACCCTCAATACGCGATTCTGGAATTTCGACAAGTAGTTAAGCTTGGAACATATAATGACAAGGTTAACGAAGTCGATGTAAGGGAAAAACTTGCATTAATATACAAAGAACAGAATAAAATAAACGATGCAAAAAAAGAGTATATGATTCTGACTCAGATTGATCCGAATAATTATTTGAACTATTATGAGCTGGGGCTTCTCTTCTTTAATGCCAGTGTGCTTGATAAGGCGCTGGATTATCTTAAAAAAGCCGCAAGCCTTCATCAGACTAGGTCGGATATATTTTATTATATTGGTCAGATACAATATCGCTCAGGAAACAATAAGGATGCAAAAAATGCCTTTATTAATACAATTAAACTTGATGCATCTAATACTAAAGCACACTATTTTCTGGGACTTGTATTGAGAAGTGAAGGCGATGTCGAGTGGGCTGTAAAAGAGTTTGAGATAGCGCAAAGAAGCGAAGATATTAGGTCAAAATGTTTTTTGGCTAAAGGAAGCTGTTACCTAGAGACAGAACAGTATCCGAAGGCAATAATCGAGTTTGATAAGGGATTGCGAACTGTAAGGCGAGGATCTGATACCGAACTTAATATGAGATATTTTTTGGCAGCGGCACATGAGAAGATGCGTGATCTGCAGACTGCAATAGAGCATTGGGAAAAGATTTACGAGCAAAAGAAAAATTTTAGAGATGTAGAGCAGAAACTTAGACAGAACGCGGAGTTTAGGCAGGATGACAGAATAAAGGATTTTATGATAGCGTCACTTTCCAACTTTGAACACCTTTCTCGCAAAATGGTAGAGGTAATGAATTTCGAAGTTCAGGAACTGAAGGTACTCAGGGACACTGAAATTGAGATTTATGCTGTTGAAAAAGAGGATAATCGTCGCAATACTCGGCGAGTTTACAGAATAATCAGAATTTATAGAACGACGAATGTAATTAATGACGGTTATATGCGAAATCTTTATGATATGATGAAACCAAAAAATGCGCAGCGGGTTATGGTAATTTCGACGGGTGAATTCGCGCAAAGTGCCATTGATTATTCAAATACACGCCCAATTGAACTTGTTACCAAGACAAAACTGATAGAACTGCTTAAAAAAGTGTCCTGATGAGTTTTTCCGGATTTGCAAACAATCATCTTTTCTCTTTTCTTTTTAAACACGAGGAGAAAGAGTTTATCGACTGCTTCGAGCCTATTTTGTTAAAAAAAGGTGCCAAGCTTACTATCGAACCTTCCAATATTTTCTATTATTATATCGAGTCGGGCAGTGTCTCGGTTTCTTTCGAAAACGGAAATCAGACTCTTGTTATGCATTCAGGAGACGGTTTTGGACGTCTCCCATTTGCCGTAACCAGTGACAGGTATTCGATTAATGTATTGGAAGAGAGTCTGGTTTTCAGAATCGATGATGAGAGAATGCTGTTGTATCTTTTATCCGATCTAAAAAAAATCAGGGGGTATCTTGGTGCCGTAGTAAATAGTGGAATTGAAATAATTAACGATGAACTGGTTTCCGGTCTTTCAGATACAGCTGTAATTGGCGTCGTGGGCGAGGTTAAGAGCGGTAAAACACTTTTTTCTGCACTGATTGCGAAGAATCTGTCCGAAAAGGGAAGAGTATTACTGATTGACGCTTCTAGGTCGCATAGCGGTTTATCTGCTCTTTTAGGCTGTAACAGTGGCGTTCCTGTAGTAATCAAAGAGCAAAACAAGGAATTTGATTATCAGAAGTATTTAGTGGAGGTGAATTCAAACCTCTCTTTAATCAATTTTTCAGATGGGGAAAAAACTGATAACAGTAACAATCTGCTCGCTGCTCTGATAGTGAATACTTCATTTGAGTTTGATTATATCGTTATTGACGGTTGCCCGGCTTCTATTTCCGAATATGTTTTGGCTAATTGCGACTGTATTTTCAATATGTGTCGTAATGGTAATGACAAAAGATCCGCTGGTATCTGGCTTGACAGATTTATTTGTGAAGGTCAGCGAATTGTGCATGTGGCAAACAGGTTGTTTTTGGATAATAGCGATGGATATTCTGTAAATTTGGATCATATTACAGATATTTCAAGATCTGGTTTTGAAGAGGCAACAAAAAATATAAGAGTAGACGATGCTGTCAAATTTATTGATAAAAAGAATATTAATTTTTTT
>DAOTGZ010000269.1:0-3458 GCA_035447445.1 Spirochaetota bacterium
TCGCTGATGGTACTGCATGGGTGACCGTGTGGGAGAGTAGGTCGCTGCCGGGATTTAAATATATTCATGTCTCTTCTCCCCAATACTGCTTTTCATAAACACTGATCTTCTTTCTATTTTTAACCTTTTCTAAATATATTTGTGCGGTTCTGTCGTTTGGATCCATGTTTATTGTTTTTGCAAATTGCTGTTCTGCTTTTTCAAGTTTTCCAAGCATATAGTTGCACACTCCGTTTTCAAAAAAATCCTTTGTAGACTCTCTTAGATCGCGTGTTTCAGAATCAATGTGTTCAAAGATTTCATATATAGCTTCTCCGTTTTCATTCAGATTAGTTGTAGCTTGCCCGAGTAATCTGAAAAATAACGGACATCTGGAATCAGTATCAGCGACAAGGTAATAAAAAATCTCTCTATTAATAATAAATTTTGCTTCCAGATCTTTTCCTATTTTTTCCGAGTCGTACATCTTTTTTATTCGATCACCGGTAATAAGTGGCTGTAGGGTATCGTCTGATCCAGCAAGAGCAATAACGAATCGGGATTTATACATCACGATTCGACTTTTAATTGATTGTTCCGATATTTGAATCCCTTTCCCGTTATATTTTTGTATAAAATCAAAGGCGTTTAATGCCGACTTATATGCTTCTATTACGGTTCCGGTGAATAGAATCAACATGCTGTTGTCTCTATAATAGACAGGGATACCGTTATGTTCTTTAATATAGGAAGTTATCGATGCATAAACCGAGTTAAGCTGTACGAACCACTCCTGTTCTTCAGATTGTGAAAAAACGTTGCTGGTTTCCCTAGAAAAGATTAAAAGCAGCAGAGTACCGTCGAGCATAATGGAATCACCGCTTTTCAGATTCTCGACGGGTTTTCTGAAGAGATCTAAAAGCCCGGACGAGTAGAGACGCTTTCCATAAATGTACCTGTTAGTAGTTTGAATATTGTCTGATCTGGAGTTATTGTAAGATTTAAAAAGAGTTATATATCGAGTTGCAATCAGATAAAAGATATACAGACTTAGTATAAAATAGAAAGCCACTGAAGATTCATTAAAGAGAATTCGTAAGATTGTGTAGTACCCCACGGAAATTACAACAACAGAGGTAAAAAGAAGATCAGCTATTGTATTAGATTTTCTTTTTACACGAATAGTCAGCGTAAGGAGTATTAGTATGGATTGTAAAACCATATAGAAATATATTATGTTAAGAGTTTTTGAAAAAAACAATGAGGATGAAAAAATAATTACCATACAAGTTATATACATTGGAGTCAGAAAAAGATGTGTTTTTACATTTTTAATTTTGAGTAAGCTATTCATAAGATAAAAGAATACCGATGTAAGGGCAAGAACACCTGAAAGGTACTCGGCTTTGAATAAAACCGGCCAGACCTTGTTTCCCATAAGGTTGTAAAGAAAATGTTCTCGTTCGAGTAAAATACGGATAGCAAGTAAGATAGCAAACAGTATCAGAGGAATCAGATCTCGGTTTGAATTTGTGAAAAAACCAATTACAAAAAGGAAAAGTACTGCGAATGCAAGAAACCCTACAAGAATAAAAATCTGCGACAAACTGGTGATTAAGTCTCGATTAAGGTTACCATAATCTCCAAAATAGAGAGGATCCCAAAAGCCACCCTGATTGTCGTGATAGTTAGAAACCTGAATAATTAATTCGTTTGTTCCCTTTTGAAGTGAAACAGGTACAAGTTTAGTCGAAAACTGAGGTATTGAACTTGTCTCAGTCGAACCTACAACGCCACCATTGTTTACAAACTGGCCGTTTAACCAACAGATATAACTTGAACGAATCGACCCGAATTTGATCGCTAGCTCTTTTTTGTTATCAGGAGCCATTATTATAAGTTTATATGTTGCATAGCCCGTACCGGATGCCCTTTTCTTGGTTAAAGCGCGATTCCACAAACCTGGAACAGTGGCATAAACATGATCGGAATCCGATTTGGATCTGTCAGATGGATAAAGTAGGTAGTTATCGTAAAATATCCAGTTGCCGCTAAGGTTAATAACAGGAGAGCGGTCTCTGTCCCAGAGTGCCAGATCAAGTATGCCGTTGCGAATAGCCGGCTGTTCGGTTCGGGAAGAGGGGGTACAACCCACTATTGTAATCAATAGAATAGCGGCCATCAAAAGACGCGGCATAAAACCTCCACAGACAATATTCGCAAATATACAATCAAGATACAGAACCACTAAAAAAAATCAAACAAAGTGAGGGTCAATCATGTAGATCTTTTTAGCATTAGTATCTTTTTTTCTGTTTTTGCCATCTGGTCGCGCAGGGTCGCTGCTTGTTCAAATTCAAGTTTATCTGCTGCTTCGAGCATGTCAGACTTCAGTTCCGTACAAAGTTCTTCAAGTTCTTTTATGCTGTTCGATCTATAACGGTTTTTAAATTCCGATACTACAGTCTCCTCCATATTAACAGTGCTGTACTCTCTTTCTATTATGTCGTAAATGTCCTTGGATATTGTTTTAGGTGATATATTGTTGCTGCTATTATATTCCGTCTGGATGACTCGACGCCTTTCAGTCTCGTCCATTGCTTTTTTCATCGAGTCGGTTATTTTGTCGGCGTAAAAAATTACGTATCCATTTATATTCCGAGCGGCTCTACCCGCTGTTTGTATAAGGGATCGCGCAGACCGTAAAAAACCCTCTTTGTCTGCGTCGAGGATAGCAACAAGTGAGACTTCCGGTATATCAAGCCCCTCCCGAAGCAGGTTGATTCCTATCAGAACGTCAAATTCTCCTTTTCTAAGATCGCGAATTATCTCGACACGCTCAATAGTTTCTATCTCTGAATGGAGATATCGGCATGCGATTCCGGAGTCTTGCAGATAAGTTGTAAGCTCTTCAGACATCTTCTTTGTCAAGGTAGTGACTAGTACCCGCTCCTTTTTTTCTACTCTTTTGTTTATCTCGCCTATAAGGTCATCAACCTGATTTGTGGCAGGTCTTACTTCAATTATTGGGTCTACAAGGCCTGTTGGGCGGATCACCTGTTCACCAATTATTGCACTTTTTTCCAGTTCATAGTCGCTGGGGGTCGCTGAAATAAAAAGAGCCTGATCAATGATATTTTCAAATTCCTCAAAATAGAGAGGTCTGTTGTCAAGGGCACATGGCAGACGAAAGCCGTAGTCTACAAGGTTCTGTTTCCGGGATCTGTCACCATGATACATTCCTCGAACTTGGGGCAAAGTGACGTGTGACTCGTCAACAAACATCATGTAATCGCCTTTAAAATAATCTAACAGACAATCGGGGCGTTCTCCAGGTTGTCTTCTTGAAATAATCCTGGAATAGTTCTCAATACCTGAACAGTATCCCATCTCGGTCATCATTTCAATGTCATAACGGGTTCTGCTTTCTAGCCGTTGGGCCTCAACAAGTTTGCCCTTTGACTGAAAAAATGCTAATT
>DAOTGZ010000270.1:0-3369 GCA_035447445.1 Spirochaetota bacterium
GTGTCCGTTCTTTCGAGCGTACTGGAGTAGGCCGAACGGGGCTGCGGGCCGGAATAGACAAAGAGATGCCAGTCAAGCCCTGACGTTGTACCGCCGCCTCTAAGAGCGAAGGCGCCATTTTTGATTTGTCTTTCGCCCGCAGTATCGTTGTATACGGGTGTGACAGTTCCAGCTGGAGTGTCTTGTGAATCGACATGTATGGCGTAAAAGCCAGCTGGTCGCATTAGTGGTTCTGTTACGGGACGTGCTGCTGCTTCTATTGCATAATCTCCTTTAATGTAGGTTAATCTTAAAGCATATACTCCACTGAATTTTTCATCGTTATTGCGGGCAAACGATTCTCGCAGGTCAATTTGATCCATGGGGTTAGCTATCGAAAAAATATCAGCCACTCCCCAATTGAAACGCTGTTTGCCTGCTTTCCAGAGCAGGCTGTTCTCACCTTCGATATAAAACTCTGATGTTTCAAACGAGTACTCTTTTACATGTGAATATGATTTAGCGAAAAAATCAATGTCCGCATACGCCTTGAATTTTTGTGAAGAGTAAGCCGGACGAAATTTGGTTCTTGCCCCTATGTTGTAGAAAGATTGTTCTCCATACCCATTATCAGACAAACCCGTGTCTGACGATATCTCGGCAAAACCCTTCAAGTCAAACGAGTTTTTGGGGCTCTCTTCAAGAAGAGACATTAGATCATCTTGCTCCTGCCGAGCCGGACTGTCTTCAGGCTGTTGCTGGGCATGTAAATCTGCAAAGGAAATCATGGTTGCCACTAAAAGTGGTGCGACTACTGCCTGTTTAAAAATACCAGGTGCAGTAAAAACCCTGATTCTACTTGTGCTGATGTTATTGTCAGTTGTGTCAGATCTGATATCTTTTTTATAAAGTGCTATTATCATTTTGCCAGTGCCTCACGTGTTAACTCTCTATTGTCTACGGAGATATTGTAACGAATACTTTTTATGTAAAGAACGCTCTTGCCCTTGCCGTCGGCTCGCTCCATTGTGAGCATTCGCGCGGTTGGAATATTTTGAATGTTCTCATAACGTGTCAGGGTTAAGGTCTTCACATGTCTTCCACCTTCGAAATAGTCGACACGGTATGTCAGATAATCATCTTTACCGATATAAACTTCGGTTTTTGAATATGTCGCTCCACTTCCCTTTTTGACAGATCTTATTTTATAACATGAGATTCCGTTAACAGACTCTTCACCAATTAATTCGTACTTATAGTCTTCGATATATTTTTCCGATACATCATCATTATAAAAATGGGAGTTCATCCATGGCTTGCCCTTATCTGTGGAAGCGATTCGGCGAACACGCCCTCCCGAAAGTTTGATCCATTGCTGGCTCTCTTCGCCAGGATTGTCCCAGACCAGAAAACCCATTTCTGTAGGATGTGTGAACTGCATTCGGCTGCGACGAGATCTTCCCTGCTTTTTCGAAAAGCCTGTAAACTCTTTCTTCTCGGTGACACCCTGCTTAATTACAAGCAGGGTCATCTCTCGCTTAAAGCTTTGACCTGACGGTATCTCGTCATTTTTTTCCATTATGGCTTCGGCGCTCTCTTGTGAACTGAGTGGAAGTGTTGTTAAAGTTGCAAAGACCGCGATTGAAAGAAAAAATTTGTTTGCTGTTTTCATGATTAACCTCTCTGTATTGCTTTGTTTTTAGTAAGTATTGTTGCCTGGATAATGGTATCGGATGCTGATTTCTCTTTCTTAGTAAGACCAAAGTTTACGTTAAAAAGATATGCTGCTGCTGGCAGAATAAAGAGTGCGGCGATAGTTGTGGCCGTCATATTCATCGCGACAAGCCAGCCAAAATAGAAGATGACTTTAAATTGTGAAAACATAAGAACAGAAAACCCAAAAATAAGTGCTATTGATGTGTATACAATTGCCATGCCTGCTTCTCCGTACGAAGCAAGTATTGCGTTGCGAAGCGGCATGCCTTCGGTCATCTGTGTACGAATAGTTTTGAGCATATGTATTGTGTCATCTATGCCAATTCCAATGGTGATAGCAGCGATTATTGATTTGGGAAGGTCAAGCGGTATGTCAAGAAAGCCCATTGTACCGTACACAACGATTATGCTGAAAGATATTGGAATAAGCGATATCAGAGCCGCGCGAATATCCTTGAAAAGAAAAAAGATAATCCCAAAAACAATAATCAGGGTAAGCGATATGGTAACAACCTGGCCCCATGCAACAAGACGGTTAAGCACCGCATAGTTAATTGCCTGACCCGCAATGGTGTAACGCATACCATTAAAATAGCCATGATTTTTCATATAACGGTTAATAGCGTCAACAGATTCAAGCAAAACCTTTGTCGAATAGGTGCGTCCGTTATATGTTCCTGTTTTTATCATGATGTTGGCAACGCGATAGTGAGGGTCAACAAACCGTTCCATTGCGTCAGGTATTCCACTTGAGTTACGGTCCTCTCCGCTATAGAGCATGATATAATCTTCAATTGTACTCTGTTTGTCGGGAAGTTTGTAAAAAATGTCATCCTCGGCGTTCATAGCCTTGTTCATTCTTTTGATAACATCGGCAAACGAGTATGAGGCAAGAAGATTGTACTTGTCTCTGTTTTTCTGGCTAACAATCCATTTTGCTGTCTCATCGATATTCTTTAAAAACTCTGGATCCTTGACTCCGCCATCTTTACCTGTATCGATCATCAAATTAAATGTTACCGTACCGTCAAGTTTGCGGCTGACATGTGAATCGGAAGTAACGACATAAGAGTCATCGTGGAATTGTGTAATTGGGGATGACTCGATATTAATATTAGTAAGCCCTATAATGCCACCTATGGCTATCACAAGACTAACAGTAATCACTGTTGCTGCGTGATTTGTAGCGAACCTTCCACCTTTTTCAATTGCACAACGTAGAAAAGCGTTTTGTATACCGCTGGTTTTGTTAGACTCAGTTCCTGGAAAAAGAGACAAGACCGACGGAATAAGCATAAACGAGATAGCACAGGCAAAGAGTGTGCCAATTGCAGAAAATATGCCGAAGTGTTTTAAAGACACAACCTGATTAATTGATAGTGTCGAAAAACCGACAAAGGTGGTCAACGCCGCTAAAAGAACCGTAATTGAGATTCGTGTCATTGAACGGATAAGATTTTGTCTTATTTTGTTGCCATGAATTTCATTGCGGTCGTGTAAATATTGATTAAAAAGATGTATAGAATAAGAGCTGCCAACAGCAACAAGTATAGTAGGTAAAATATTTACTACCATGGTAATTGGTATTCCGATATGACCCATTAATCCCATGGTCCATATTATTGCCAATATTACCGACAATGTAGGAAGTATAACTCCTCGGAACATCCTGAA
>DAOTGZ010000271.1:0-3367 GCA_035447445.1 Spirochaetota bacterium
TTCAACTGACAGCATTTCCATGCAAGGTGATTATAATTCATTATTAGCCTTAGACAAAGGCGACGATTCAAATTACTATCAGTCTACGCATCTTCAGGATATTGAAGTATATGTTGATTCAAAACATTTGGGTATGTTAAATTATAATGAAAGTGTAAATTTAACATTATTGGATCCGGATAAAATAGACAGGTTATATATAAAGAATAATAATGGAAACATAGAAGAAATTAATTATAGTAATAGTGAACTGAAAAATGGAAAAATTCTCAATGGAATACGTACCAAAATATTGGAACTAAAAAGCAATAGTGTTTGTTTTAACGGTCCAGGAAAATATACTATAGGAACAAATAATTCACTTGAGAATTCTGTTTCATTTAGACTGGTTGATGTTGGTACAATTTCGATAGATAATGATTGTATTGTTACAATTAGTGGTTTCGATGAATCTTTAACACCAAAATCTTATAATATTGGTTATTATACAAATCTTGAAACGAATGTTCCACGATGTTGGAGAAAACGAATACCTACAATAGAAGGCGATGATCACGAGCTAAAGTTTAAGAGTAATACGGATAAAACAAAACGATTACGGTCACGGGTTTTTAAAACAAATTTAAAGGAAATTATAGTATCTCCTGAAGATGGGTATGAATGGAAATATTTTGTTATCGATAGCTATGATAAGGATAATAAAATATATTATAATGCAAACCACGGTAAGGCTTATGATACAAAAAGTAATTACAAAATTGAATTTGATCCAAAAAAATATTATATGTTTGCAATTCGCCCTATAAATGCTAACAGTGTTGACGATGTGACAAAGAATTATATTACATTTGAAGAAACTTATCAAAGGGCACATCTTTATCCGGGTGTAATCAAAAAAACTGACGATATATCACCAGGCTTGTACCAGTTCAAGTTAGATAAGACAAAAATTGATGGTAAAAAAATCATTGTTCATGTTGATTATAGAAATGAATTTGGTAAAGTTGCAAATGAGTCGGAATTTGATTTTATTAATTATAGTGAGTAATCTCTGATATGGGCTGAAACTATAACAAAGAATAAAAGTGTCAGTAAATAGCCATAAATATTCCATAACAAGATGAAATATTTATGGCTAAATCACAATAATCATCTAAGTAATCTTTTGTGTCAAACGAATGATTTCAAAATGCTAATTATAGGTATTGATTTTATTATATGTATAACTAATAATTTTTTTTTATATTATCAACCCAGGCACCTTCACCCAATTCTGTTAAAATATCACAGTAACGTCTTATCATAACAGGTTTGTTTTTGTTTATGCTGTCAAGCAGACCAAAATAGAAAAGTGTTTCAAGGCAGTCCTGGTCGGTAACCTGCGCGTTCGGCGCGTCAATACGGGCATCAAAATTGGGATCCGGAACCTGCCAGTTTGCATAATTTTCCGTCAGATAAAGGTCAGGGTCTTCCGGCACATAAAAATCTGTTTTCAAAAAACTGATCGTTTTCAGGTTAAAGTCAGTATTCCACCAGCGTGTTGCCGTACCGTTGTGCCATCTTCTGCCGTCTTGCATATAATGAGGAAAAACATCAATGGCAACACCTGACTTGTGGTTAATTCTTATTCTGTCAGATGTAATATCCACAGGCGCGACTTTAAAATCGGGATGATCAGCAAAAAAGGCTTTCAGTTTGTCCGGTGACATCTCTTCGGTAAAAAAACCCACATCTATATCCTTGTCCCAGCCAATTATTTTGTTATCCCTAAGATACCCCAGCAGGGTGCCGCTTATCAGAAACATACGCACGTCAATGGAGTCACATGCAGCTTTCAGGTCTTTTAGTGCCGCGGATGCTTTTGTCGAAAATGAATAAAAGGGGTTAATAATTTTTTTTACTGTATATCGTATTTTTTTTCTGAATTTCTTTTTTCTTTTGGCATTAAAGGATCGGTTTATGCTTTTTTTCAGCATAAACCGGCTATCTTCATGGTACCCGCAAATTACTGCGGCACGTGATATTGCCCGCATTACAGATGCGCTGTTCTGTACTTTCGTCCCGTAATTAATCCAAAGATCGCGAATAGTGATATAATTGTCTGGTGTTTTAATATTGTGTACAAGAGTCCACCAGGGGGCACTTATTTTTGTCTGCCCGTATTTAATTGTGTCTATTGCCTGATTCACTATATCAACTTGTTTTTTCTTGTCGGTTTGCATTTTAAATAAGCTCTTTTTTTAATAGAATTTCAGCCAGCATTTTGCCTTCTGATGTCATTGCAAGCAGGTTAATATTATCCTTGGCAACTCTTTTGGCTCTGTTTATTTTGTTATAACATAAAGAGTTATACATTGTTCTAATTGCGTGAAGATCTCTGTACTCCTGCCATAGAACTTCTGTATTCGGAGCATACAAAAATGCGTCAAAAGATGGGTCAGGTTTTCGCCATTCTCCGTAGTTCTCTGTAAGGTACTTATCTGCAGGTTCGGGTATGTTAAAACTTAAACCGTTAACAGAGTATTTTTTTAATTCGAAAGGGCTGTTTCGCCATCGTACAAAGACGCCATCATGATAAACATATTCTTTCTCTTTGTAATATTTAAAAATATCAATATCCGCGCCGCCGCGGTGTAAAAGTCCTATTTTCGGTGTTTTGGGGTGCGGTTTGGCGACAATAAAACGGGGATGTTTTTTAAACGCGTCCAGTATTTTATCATAAGACCAGTGGTTCTCAAAAACTCCAACGTCTATATCACCGTCATGGTCAAGAACCCTGCCTTCACGAACAATTCCAAGCGCCGTTCCCGACGCGAAAAAAAACGGTATACCGCATTTTTCAAAAACCTGATATATATCTTCAAGTGCTGTAAAAGTATTTTTCCCCCCAAGGTTTTTTGGTTTTTTTTGAAAACGCGCATTTTTCTGAACAATTAAAAGTGACGCCTTTAACGAAAGTTCGATACCTTTTTTAAAAAGACAAACCCGGGTCGCGGCGTTAACAATGGGCGCGACTGTTTTTACATAAAGCTTTTCTTTATTTTTTTTAATATCAAGTGCATTACTCCAGATTTTAATTATTTCGTTAAATTGAGTTTCTGTAGTGCAATCTTTGCAAACGCTCCAGAGAACCTTGCTGTTTAAGGGAAACTGTCTTAAAACATCAAGGGCGTACTTGTCTGCATCATTAATATCTTTCGTGGTCTGATAGCAAAGAATCACCGATATAGCCGCGCAATGAGCATTGCCGGGATACAGAAATCTTGAGTCTTGTATCATTTTGTTTGCGGAATCATGATCATCAAGAAACATTAAATATTCAGAACGTATTATGTAAAAGAATGACTCTTGGGGATAATTGTCTAAC
>DAOTGZ010000272.1:0-3352 GCA_035447445.1 Spirochaetota bacterium
AGGACGGTTATAAGGTGCCCCTGTTAACCAGGTATGTCCGTTATGATACCCCCATAATGTGACGTTGGTAACAATATCTTTATGTTTGCGGAAAAGTTCCATCAACTGTTTGTATCTATAGGCTTGATGTACGAGATGTGCCTCTGATGGTGTTCCATCTATCTTGTCATATTCGTGAGCGTACATTGAGATATCAAGTTCGGTAACGTGAATCTCTAGTCCAAGGTCACGGTAATCGTTAATAGCGTCTTCAATCATTTGTATCGAAGGAAAACCATTACTGATATGAAGCTGCATGCCAATACCATGTATTGGAACTCCGTCATCAAGCATGCCTTTAATAAACTTCTTAATCAGTTTTCGTTTGTTAGGTTTATAGTTCTCATAATCATTGTAAAAAAGCTTAATTTTGGGATCAGCCTTGTGAGCGATTTTGAAGGCCTCTGCTACATAATCGGGTCCAATACGACGATACCATTCAGTTTTACGCATACCGTCTTTTTCATATTCATCGATAGCTTCATTTACAACGTCCCAGCAGTAGACGTCATCCTTATAACGATCCATAAGTGTAGTAATATGCTCCTTAAGAATTTCGAGAGTCTCTTCGCGGGATTTTTTTGAACCATCCATATTCAGAAAAGCCCAGTGAGCATGTTCGGCCGGGTGGTGCCATACAAAAGCGTGTCCGCGAACTTTCATATCATATTTTCTGGCAAATTTTACAATTTTATCAGCTTTTTCAAAAGACCAGACTTTGCGTTTAGGGTGAATGGTTTTAAACTTCATCGCGTTTTCGGCGGTTAATCCGCTGAAATGATATCTAAGCAATGCTCCTTCGGCCCCTTCTAGCTGGTTGGGCTCAATAGCCGCACCAACTGTAAAATCATCTTTAAAGACTTCTTTTATTGGAGTAATATCTGTTTCGATTTCTGAATCATATTTTTTTAGGGGATCGCAGGAAAATAGAGAAATAAAGATACTGGTAACACATGTGATGAGTATAATTTGCAATAAAATTCGAACCATACAATAATGTTTGGGCAAACATTTGCAATTTTTGTAATGTCGCAACATAAAGACCTCCGGGAAACGGGTTATTTGATTTTGTAAAACTTAAGAGTAATAAAAGGCAAGTTAGATTTATTTTCAACCAACGTTGACTGGATAAGGGAATTTTGTCAACATTAATTCAACCGATTGCACTTCATCTTAGAAATCAGCTTAATTTGGACATTTATGATATTGATTTAGATTCATTTAGTGGCTTCTTCAACATAGACATTCACTTGCTACCTTTTTTACATGCTATCTTGTATTTTGTATTTATTGCTTTGTTTGAAAAGACTTGTACGTCAGAAAAATCATAAGTGGGGAGGATTAAATGTACACATTACAAAAATATATCAGTGACTTGATGAGAGAAAAAAGAATAAAAGAATCGGTTGTGCTTGAAAGAATCGGATATACCAACCTTAGCAAAGGAACCAGAAGATTTCGGGCTTTTATGGATGGAGATATGTCAAACTCGTTTCTGATTAATAATCTGCACAAAGGCATTGGTGTAGACAGATCTGAAATTAAGAAGATGGCAGACAAAACACGGGAAGAGATACAACAAGCAATCGAAGAAGAGGTTCTGCGCCGCCAGGCAAAGGAAAGACAAAATTTTGTTCCCTATCTTTATGTTAAAACAGAAAGAGAAATACCTTCACCAATTTTTGCTTACGCAATAATGGGTTTTGGTCGGCTTAGACGGATACTTTTACCTGAAAATTTTAATTATTTATCGGAACTTGAAAAATCTGAGATTATAAAAAAGATAATAAATAAGTGGCAGAACGCATATGAGGGTATAGTACCTACATTAGGGAGAATCCGTTATTATATTTTGCGGGAAGTCTATGATGATATTGAAGAAAATCGTAAGGTTTATGATATTACGGGAACTCCAGCCCTGGGCGAAGAATACCAAGATAAAAGTATCGATAACGGCCACGCGACTCTTTCAGTAAAGGGGCAGTCTCTGGACAATATCATTAAATCCCTGCATGTGCTTGAAAAAGTACAAGAGGACCCCGAACCATTTATTCACTAAAATCGTATGTTAGAATTTTTTCAAAAAAAATCTAATTTTATCCAAGATAGAGGCTCAGTCGCTATCTTGGATAAAACTGCTTTGGTATAATGTTTGTATAGTTGATTTAAAACGCAGCAAGTCTGTTAGCCTTGATTGCATTTTGCAAAAAGAACGGAGTTGTTTAATAAAATCCTAAACAGGAAAATTGATTATGTATGATAAATTGTTCAGTTTGTTAAGTGCTATATGTCATCAAAATCCCCAAAGATCATTCTTTTGGGGTGACGTTCAGTTTATACTCTGCGCGCGATGCACTGGCATCTACTTAGGAGTCCTATTTACTTTGATTTTATGCCCACTTGTTAAAGTAAATGTCTCTCTCAGTTTTCTGTATCTGATACTCTTCTGTGTACTTATTATCAATATGATAACATTTATAACAATGTTTGATACCAATATAGTTCGACTGGTGACCGGTTCGGCTATTGGTATTTTATCTGGTTTTGTAATTATCAAATCAATAAAAAATATTTTATCAAAGGAGAATCAAAATGAAGTCAAAAAATTTTAAATCAGTTATTGCGGTTTTACCAATACTAATATTATTTGTATTGTTAGGGTTGGCCTGCAGTGATAGCAACGAGCCTCAAATCCAGGCCAAGATTAATGAAAAAATAGCTACAGAAAAATTTGAGGTAACGGTTACATCTGTTAAATCAAAGACTAAAGTGGGAACAGATTTTATTGAGGAGGTAGCACCGGAAGGAGCTGTTTTTGTAATTATTGATTTTAATTACAAAAACATAACTGATCAGCCAATCAACTCTTTTAGTTTACCAGACATAAAGATTATTGACCCTAATAACGCGGCATATGATGAAGCAATCGGGGCATCAGCAAGTTATTCGACTCAAATGAAGCTCGAAACTAAAATAGCGAGTGATCTTAATCCTGGTATTGGTCAAAAAGATGCTGCAGTTTTTGAGGTATCAAAGGATATCTGGGCACAAAAAGGCTGGAAGATGATAATTAAAGCTGATAAGAACATTGAGATCCTTATTC
Organism: Spirochaetota bacterium; assembly: GCA_035447445.1. Classification (GTDB taxonomy): domain Bacteria; phylum Spirochaetota; class UBA4802; order UBA4802; family JAFGJZ01; genus JAFGRW01. Next base: position 3,143 of record DAOTGZ010000272.1, read on the forward strand.
CATAAATAATACTTATATCATCGGGCCCCGGTAATTTTTTAGCCGGGCCTGGCGATATAAGGATGTATTGTTAGCGTTAAGAGTTGAATAAAAATAGAATTTGGATTGTAACATGATTACATTTAAAGATGATAACAAGTTAATAGAATTATCGATCAACGATTATCAGTATCCAGAAATTACAGAGGGATATTATGACTGTGACTGGCT
>DAOTGZ010000273.1:0-3314 GCA_035447445.1 Spirochaetota bacterium
GCTATCTGTGAAGAAGATATGGGGCGCTGCTCAAAACTTGTAGCCGACGACAAATGCCCCGGCCTTCATTTTAAAATTTGGCTTAAATCCATCTTTGCATAAACCACTCGATGGATTTCTACAATCTTATGCTGCTCTCGTACAACATAAAATACCGCATAATTCTTTATCGGCAACAAACGGTATTCTTCTTCTAGCGGTTTTGTCAACCTGTATATTTTGTGGGTGTAAGGAAACTCCTGTAATAGCATAATCGAAAGGTCAAACGCGTCCAGCAACTCTATCGCAGCTTTCGGTGCTTTCAATTGATTAGAAATGTATATAATAATTTCGGCAATATCCTGTTCAGCAATCGGCAGATAGGTTATCTCATACATTTTCGTTATCGGCCTTTTCCATTAGGGTTTGCCTCAAACGGTTGAAGACTTCTTTATGGGAGAATCGCTGGTTGGTTAGCCTGGCTTGCATCTCAGCCTCCTTGAGTTTAAAATATATTTCACTTTCAAACTGAAGTTTTTCATAGGCTTCAAAACTCATAACAACCATATCGCCATACCCGTTTTTGGTTAAAAATACCGGTCGCGCAGTTTCGTGAACGATTTTGGAAATGTCTGCAAAATTATTTCGTAAATCGGATACCGGTCTAATTTGTAGCATAAAGATAACACCTCTCACTTTAAATTTAGTGTAATTTTATCATAATTGCGCTAAACTACGCAAGATATATATGGGCATAAATTATTATTTCCTCAATTTCAGACAGTACTTCTTGCTCCCAGCAATTTCATCCAACGCTTTATGTAATACCTTTGATTTGCCTGTAATATCAAGACCGTCAGATTCATTTTCTGCTTTTCGCAAAGCCTCTTTCAATTCTTCCGTTTTTAGAACTGAAGCAGCTATGCAATAATAGCTTTTTGAACGTCCTTCGTTAAAATCCTCCAGCATTTTTACCAGAATCCGTTCTTTAACCTTCTGCAATTTTTCAAATTCCACAGCTCCGTTTTCTTCAAGAAAGGAAATGTCTTCTTCAAGGGTTTGATAACATTTGAAAGAGTCATGTTCTTTGCCTTTTTCTCTATGTTTTTTCCACTTTTCACAAGTTTTCTTATCCTTACAATCCCAGCAAAACTCGATTCTCCTTTTCTTTACTGCGCAGGTGATGAACGGGCAGCCGACAGCGATTCTGTCCTTGCTTTTACATCCTAGACATCGGCTCTTTGTATTCATATGATAATTCGGGCAAAGCCTGCAGGAAAGTCCACACACACCGATTTCAGGATATTTGATCTTAATTTGACTATCTTCCTTCATAACACTCCCCCCTATCGGTTTTGTCTTTCATACTAATTGTTTAGCAATGTTAATCACCCATTGCTGTGCCGCAGTTTTAACAAAAAGTGAGGTATAAATGGAACGACTATTTTTTACGCTCTCTTTATTCAGCTTTAGTGTTATATTACGCTTTTTCGCAATAGCCTGGAACAAACTAACGGCAGTTGCAGACTTTACTTTTACCGACATATCCGGTTTTATTTCATCCGCTATTTGTACTATCACACCCTTGATACCTTGTGGCTCTAAAAGATTGAAAAAGCTTTTTCGCCGTTGATCGTTATAATTATCGAGTAATTGCAATTGATATTACCAGGAATACAACCGGTATGGCTACAATTGTAGCCAGCATAACGATGATTACTCGCACTTTTTCATCATTTTTAAAGATTAATGTTAAGACTTTATAACTTAAAATACCAACTAAACCGCCGAAGGTGTTCAAGATGACATCGTCAATATCGCTTACTCCAAGTCCAAATATATATTGGATTATTTCCACGAGCAAGCTAATTAAAATAACTAGCCTAGGAAACTTTGGTGCCATCCGCTATGTGGATACATTGGCGTGGGTAGCCCGGCTCCCAGCCATGGAGTTATCTGGAGAGATAATCCGGGGCAAATAATATAAAAAACGTTTAATTATCTTTGACAAAAATCACTTTGCCGTTTTCGATTTGCACTAACAGCACATTTTCAATAGTTTTATACAGCTCTTGGCCGTCCTCATCGATAATCATCATTTTATAAGGAGACTTACTGTCTTTATCAAAAATCACCACCAGATAATCATTTTGGATCTCCATTTTATTCAGTTTTCCTCCAGGATTAATTGACTTCTCGCTGCCAATAGTAAATAGTTGACCGCTATCTGCCAGCGCATAATATACATGTCCCTTAAGAGCTTCATAATGGCTTACCGCCTTATCGATTAAAAGTTCTGCCTTGCCGCCGCTCACCGGAACCCGGTATAGATACTGACTACGGTCGGTAAAGTATATCATCCCATCTACAATTTTAAAGCCGTCTGCCTCTTCTGTACATATCCTAACCGTTGCACCAGTGTTTATATCGACTTTGTAGATACCGGTTGTAGTTGGTAAGTTCTCGTTTTGATAGTAACCAAGCACATAAATCTTATCGTCAATCAAATATAAATCCTGACTGGGTTTAGATGAAAGACCATGGCCATAATCCAGGAAAAACCTTCCAAAGTAGCATTTCGGGTCACCCACTTCGATATATTGCTTTTCACCCTGTTTTTTGATCAGCAGATTGTTGGCAATAGGCGGAGCCCAATGATCGACCTTTAAGGTGTATTCATCATATAACTTTAAGGCAGAATAACCGCTGTCAATTTCCTCTGCCGAACCATCCTCTTTCAGCCAGACAATATGGTCACTTCCCATGGTAGCACCACCAGTATGATATTTTAAAAGAGCCTTGCCGTTGTCAGTTGTCAGTGAAGCTAACGCCGGGTAGTGGTTGTCGAAAAAACTGGGTGGCAATTGATAAACTTCTCTACTGTCAGTTGGGTCAGATGCCGGTGTCTGATAAATTTTACCCTGCTGTCCCTCATAATAAAGATAGTCCCCCGCTTTAGTAAAAGGACCTTTGCTGCCATTTTCACGAGTGACGATAGGAATCGTCACCTGGGTAGCAGTAATATCACCAACAGTTGAATTAATCACCAAGCCGTTTTGCTGATCAAATGAATAATTCCAATCACATTCGTCGACCGCAAACCTCCAAGTCAGGGGAAAATAAGTAATATTGCGAAATAGCAGCAAGGGATATTTTTCATTGCGGTTATCGATCTGTTTACCGTTGACATTGATTTTGAAAGAAGCAATGGTCGCTGAATAAACAATATTATTTTTGCCGGCTTCCTGATATTTATGGTATTCCCAGTTGACGCCGGTTTTGGCTATCTTAAGTCCCTCGCTGCTGTTCCATACACTTTCCAAGCCCAGGAAGCG
>DAOTGZ010000274.1:0-3279 GCA_035447445.1 Spirochaetota bacterium
GGTTCATGGACGAAAAGCGACTTCCACCAACCATTGCCTCTATCTCGCCGGTTTGTTGATTTATCGAAACGAGAGCACCTTCAACGGGCAACAAAAACCTGTCGGTACCTGAAGTTTCACGGTAAAAGTCTATAAATCCTGCTAATCCGGCATGTCCGCTAAAATAATTAATTATTTCAAGACAATCAGTAATCTCCTGCCCCATATGATCGTTAAATTTTTTGTTCTCAAAAGATCCACGCCTGCTTATCGGGTTAGCATCAAATAGAAGCGATAAGAATGAAAGCTCACTTGCAAAATTTTCAGTAAAGAAATCATCATCGGTAAACAACAGCTTTGATGATGTTTCAGTCTGCTCGCGAAGCCTCTCTTGCATAAGCTGCTGAGCCAAAAGTTGTTTTTTTAAATCAAAGGTCGTATAAATTTCAAGACCTTCTTTATATACAGCATCTTCTCCAAATTTATCGACTATATATCGTCGAACATACTCTGTTACCCAAGGTGCTTCATCTACTCGCAGAGACCAGGTATTGTAAGAAGGCGATAGTTCATTAATAAAAAGCTGATATTCCGGCCAGAAAGAGAGGTAAGCCTCCTCTGCCTGTTGAACAGTTATAAAACCAAGATCGACCATTTTGGCAAGGGCAACCTTATGTAAGCCCATAGACCGCTTGGTATGTCGAATCGGAGAATAACGGTTTGGCGCCGATGGAAGCGTTGCCAAAAGCGCGCACTCCGCAAGATTTAATTCTGAAACACTTTTGGAAAAATATAACTGTGAAGCAGCCTCTACACCGTATGCCCCATGCCCCAGAAAAATCTGATTAAGATAAATCTCCAGAATTTTGCGTTTATCGTAGGTAAACTCTATCATTATCGCGATACAGGCTTCTTTGATTTTACGAGTAAGCTTTCGCTCGCGATCGGTTAAAAGAATTTTAGCGAGCTGCTGGGTTATGGTGCTACCTCCCTGGCGAACCCGTCCGGAGGCAATATTTATAAAAAACGCTCGAATTATACCTTTGGGATTAACACCATAATGCTGGTAAAAATCGTTATCCTCAAGAGCAATAAATGCATCGATAAGGTTCTGCGGAATCGCCTCGTAATTAACAAGATCTCTTTTTTGAGTAAATAGTTCCGATATAAGTAGACCGTTGCGGTCATAAATACGAGTAACCACATTTGGCTGAAATCCGGTTAGAGCTTCAACATTTTTGTACTCTTCCTTGAGATAATTGACAAAAAATATAGAGCCGACAATTATCATAATTGAGAAACAGGCTATAATCGCAATATAGTATCTTCGAATAAAAGACCAGACAAGATAAAGTGTGGATCCACCTGTTCCAAAAGAGCCGCCCCCAGCCGAAGAAGCACGAGATGAACCTCCACCAAAAGAGGGAAATTTAAAAAATGAGAATCGAGGAAGGCTAAATCTTATCGAAGGCAATCTGAACAAGGGACGTCGAGATACAGATGATCTTGTGATTACTCTTTTATCCTGTTTCTTTTCATCATTATTAGCAGACTCATGGTTATCACCTCCAGAGGTCATCACCATTGCTTTTTTTTCTTTAGAGGGTTCCCGTTTAACAGTTTTGATTATGGATGGCTTTTCAGTTACTACCTTTTTCGATGATTCCTTTTTAAAAAAAGAGAATATAGAAGAAAACATGAAAAAGAAGTTGGGTTTCTCACCCGAGAGCCTGGATTTTCGTGGAGTACCCGAAAAAAGATCCTTTATCGCGCGCAAATTAAGACCCGCGTATTTTTTCTTTAGTACAGGTTTCGAGTTTAGGTCATTAATAGGTCTTTTAACACGAAAAGATGTGCCGTTATATTTTTTCTGAAACATTATTTAAAATTATCTCTTTTATTATATTTTTACAATAGTACGCTTTTATATACTACCTTAGAGAGTGTCACTCTAATTTTTTTTATTTTTATTGAAAAGAATATTTTCAAATTGCGCATAGACGAAAATAAGATCGTATCAAATCGTAGTTCAGCTATAAATCGAGTTATTTTTACTAGCTTTGTTTCTAAAGTCACGTTTTGATTGATTAATAATCCAAGCACTCATAGTCTGGTTACTGTTTCAATAATAATATTCCTTTAAAAAACAAAGGATTGAATCAGTATGGTAACAGAAAAACGGGAAAAAAGTAAATCAAGATTTTTATTTCCTAATATAATCCGGAAATTTTTCTTTTTGCTAATTTTCCTGTTATTTGCCTTTACCTCAATCTTGCTTAGTGCAATTACCGATAACGAGACAGATTATAATGCTGCGGAAGCTGTTTTATCAGCGGAAGAGCTTATATGGCTGGAAAAACATCCGGTTATTAAAATCGCTCCCGATCCCGAATTCCGCCCAATAGAATTTTTTGACTCAAATGGTACATATTCGGGTATGGCTTCCGATTACGCCATGCTAATTGGAAAAAAACTGGGAATCAGTTTCACTGTAGTTAAGTGCAAAGACTGGAATGAGGTAATGGAAAAAGTCCGAAACCAGGAAGTTGACATATTAAATGCTGTTATTAGAACCCCCGATCGTGAAAAATATCTTAACTTCTCTTATCCCTATCTTAGAATTCCATCTGTAATTATAGTAAAAGACAGTGATTCGAAGTACCGCACACTTGATTCGTTAAAAAACAAGACGGCTGTTATGGTCCAAAATTATGGATATACAGAGCTTATCATCAAACAAAACCCTCTTCTTAAAATAATTACAGCTTCTAACCTTATGGAAGCTCTTAAAACCGTTTCTCTTGGGGAAGCTGATGCCTTTATCGGAGATTTGGCTACAGCAAGCTACTATATACGTACCGAGAACCTTGGCAATTTACGAGTATCTGCTGAAATCGAACCTCCCAATATTTCCGGTTTTGCTGTACGCTCTGACTGGCCCGAGCTAATTAGCATACTTGACAAAGGCATAAGCCTGTTATCAAATGAAGAGAAATTGATCATTCACCGCAAATGGATCAATGTAACACCACCCCATGCAATTTCCAATGATCAAATTCGCAATGCGGTTATTATAGTTAGTGCCATCTTTCTATTTATTTTCGCTGCCACTATGACATGGATACACACTCTGCGCAAAATGGTTCATTTAAAAACAGAACAGTTGCAAAATGAGCTACAAGAAAGAGAAAAAATGGAACGTATTTCTGCCGAAAGCGAGTCACGTCTGCAGGCCTTTTTAAGCACAATTCCTGATCCCGTGTGGCTTAAAGATAAAGATGGTAAATTTCTTTTTTGCAA
>DAOTGZ010000275.1:0-3278 GCA_035447445.1 Spirochaetota bacterium
GAACAAGCCCCGAAGCTTCCATCCACATCCAAACCCTACCCCCATAAGGAGACACCACATGTGAAAGATAATCTTTAAATTTATTTACCATTTTCAGAACATGAGCACGGCCATAAGTTTTTTCTATCTCATAGTAATTATCAAAAAACAGATGAAGGAATAGAAATGTATATTCGGTTCCGGGTTTAACATTACTCCAGTCTTTACGCACAATCATTTTTTCATCAATATCATAAAGTATTGCAGATTGTTCCGCTTCCGGACATCCTTTCTTTATATATTCCTCAACAGTATTAATTCTGCGTGCATCAATACCGCTGTTTCCCGTATACAATGCTTTACCAATATAATCGACAAGACCTTTATGAAAAAGTGAAGCAATATCTGCGATTTTACCCTTTGGGTCAATCAAAGCTGTAAAAACACCTTCTTGCTTAATCAGATAATTTACTTCCTTTGATATAGCAGAATCATCTAACTTGGATAAATCCAAATAAAATAGAGTCCTTCGAGGGGCATCTTTTAGTACTTTGCGGTAATCCAATGCTGAAGCGAAGGTTATATCATGATTTTTATTTTTTGTTAATGAAGAAAAAAGATCTTCCGTTTTATTTACATCGGAGCATATTATTATTTTCATCTACTCTTCCCATTGTACAGAATAGCGATAGTATCTTTTATTGTCCTTACCGCGAAAAGACTCAAGCTGGTCTTTAATCATTGCGTCATACGATGTAGTCATCATGTCGCTAATTGTTATTGTATTGGGTCTAGTATGCTTGGATTCTATATTGATTACCTGCTTGACTGTCTCGTTGTTGAAAAGATCTTTTTCGACATCAGAATAAATAATCCTGCCGTCATGCAATGCTATGCGAACCTGAAGCGGATTTTTAAGTTCATTTTTAAAGAGATTAAAATAGAGTATCTCGTGAAGTATGTTGATCGCACTAAGCAGAGCGGATACCTTCTTATCACCAAAATAAAAGGCACCGATTCCTCCATCTCCTTCCCAGTTCCAGACACGTCCATTTACACGTTCTATATTTTCGAAAACCTGATTCCTGAAAATTTCATAAGCAGCATCGACCTTTGGTTTGGGATTTTCCTTAACCAGAACCGAGTTATCCACTATATCAATTTTTAACAAGGTAATAACTGCTTCTTGCCCTTCTCGAAAAACATTCCAATTTCTGGTACGCTGAACATTCGGATCCTCAACAAAGATATGGTTTTTAGGATCATATATAAGCCCGTTAGCACGCATCCCTTTTAATATCTGATCCATATAAGATATAGAGCAAGGACGCCCCCTGTACCCCATACGGTGAAGCTTAATCAGTTCAAGAATAAATGGAGGGAAAAAATGGTTTTCGTTTACATCCATAATTATCTGACGTGCTATATCCCTGTTGGGGATAGCCATATTCTGGGGAAATCCAGTCTGCTTATAAATATCATAGTTAGGCATAACCTCTTTGACAACCGACAGCATCATGTCCGAAACCATCGATTCAGCCAAAGCCTTTATGCAAATATTTACCAGTGCTGCTTTTACTTTCATATCAGTTCCCGAATCAATCTAGCGATTCTTTATTAAATAGCTACAAAAACTTTCCTTTTTTTTAACTATTTGTCATATTATGTCAAGAAAATTTAAATAGAGGTGTAGCAATCTGAGAACTATTTTCGAGATGAGAGTCTCTCTTGTTCAATTTCGGCAAATATCTCTCTTGTGTCTCCAGTTGGATAGTTACCAGAAAAACAGGCATCACAAACAGGAAGTTTTACCTTCTCGCATAATTTCTGCAGATCTTCAAGTGATTGATAAATTGTAGCATCTGCACCAATAATTTCATTAATCTTATCAATTGAACCACAGTTTGCTATCAACTCTCCCTTGGTTGCCATATCAATTCCATAGATGCATGGAGATACTATTGGTGGTGCAGCAGATACAAAATAAACCTTATCGGCACCAGCTTTACGTAAAAGAGACACTATATGTTTTGATGTCGTACCTCGAACAATTGAGTCATCCACAACTGCAACTTTTTTTCCTTTTACCACTTCGCGAATTGGATTAAGCTTATTACGCACAACTTTTTCACGTTCACTCTGTGTAGGAGATATAAAACTGCGGCCAATATGATTGTTTTTTGCAAATCCTCTACGATAAGGTATTCCAAGCTCTTCGGATAAACCTGAAGCGAAAAAATAGGCTGAAGACGGTACATCAATAACTATATCGGGCTCAAAACCCTCTTCTCTCATTTTTTCCGCTAACATGCGTCCCATTTTCACCCTTAAATCCGCGACAAGCTGCCCACGCATAATTGAATCTTCACGTGAGAAATAGATATAACAGAAGATACAATGTGCAGCTTTTTCCACAAATCCGGTGCGTCTATGAACATTCAGATCATTATCTATAAAGACAATTTCTCCAGCACCTATATCACCGATAACTTCATAATCCAGATAATCGAAACAGGTAGATTCCGAGGCAAATCCATAACACGGCCCGTCTGGTGTATCTTTTTTTCCCATTACAAGTGGTCGTATTCCATATGGATCCGTAAAAACGAGGAGCCCCTTGTTGGCTATAACCGTAATTGTGGCATAGGCTCCACGGACTTTCTGCTGTGTAGATTTTACTGAATCAAAAATATCATCTATACTTAGATTTTTGAGATCATGCAGCTCAAGTTCGCTTGCAAGTGTATATAAAAGCAGTTCAAGATCATTTGATGTTTCCAGTAGTCGATGGTGCTCCTCGTAGAGGTATTTTCGTAAATAATTGAAATTTATCACGTTTCCGTTATGAACCATAGACAATCCAAAGGGATAATTTACCGTAAAAGGTTGCACGTTCATAATCTCATTAGAACCTTGAGTGGTATATCGAACATGCCCCATTCCTATTGATCCTGGTAAACTATCAAGATTAACTTTCTTGAAAACATTACTTACTAGTCCAAGACCTTTTTTAACATGAAATTTGTCATCAAATGTCACCACTCCAACAGAATCCTGACCGCGATGCTGTAACGAGAGCAGTCCGGAAATAATATCGTAAACCGCCTTCTTGGAAGGCGGACCATAAAAACCAACAATACCGCACATATAAACCCCTCACCAAATCAATAAACTAATAGATATTTTCAATATCAAGCAATCAAAACATTCTGGTTAAACATAAAAGCGGCTTATCAGCCGCTTTTATGTTTAACCAGCAAAAATTTTATTTAGCATTTCACTATAAAAACAGTGCTCCA
>DAOTGZ010000276.1:0-3253 GCA_035447445.1 Spirochaetota bacterium
ATAATCATCGACAAATCCTTACTACAGGCTGAAACCTCCGAAAGTCTGTTGGAAAACTCGAAAAAGCTTCAATCAGTTATGTCGGTTTTCAACAAGTAAAACCATGACTGTCTATCTAATGAAATTTATGTACGCAAAAGAATGCAAATACAACATTAGTAGTTATAATTCATTTAAAACACATACTATACCGGAGGGAGTTACGCCTGATATAAATTATGATACCGGGCATTGACACGATGAATCTCATTTAAAAGTGTATTGACAATTCGATCTTCAATAACAGATACTATTGAGATTTGATGATGAGTAATAAATTATTGAGGTACACAATGAGTTTAAAATTTCTGCCAATAAGTATTTTTTTACTTTTATTAGTAATTTCATGCTCTAAAACAAAAAATAACTCCGAAGCAAATACTGTTAATACTGAAGCCAGTCTGAATGACGCTACCAAAGAAAATGCAGAAGATGATTATTTTGAAAAATATGACGTAAAAGATGATTCATATATTAAAAATAAGAACATTATCTGCTGGGTAGATAATTTAAGAATAAGGAAACACCCTGATGAAAAATCAGAGACATTAGATATGATAAAGCAGGGTGAAATTGTTTACTCCTTGGGAAAAAGCACACAAAAGCAATTTGAAGTTGAGCTTAGAGGAATTAAAATTTCTGGCAACTGGGAATACATCATGACAAAACAGAAAGTAAAGGGATGGGTTTTTAGCGGCGGTCTATCGTTATTCAGTAATTTTAAAGACTATAATATATACGGATTAAAAGATACTATTTTTATCGAATCAAAAAAAACACAAAAAATATTATATAATGAAAAATTGAAAGCAATAAAAGACCAATATATCAATTTCACCAGTATAGAATCCGATGAAAATTATCTGATAATTTATACGTATTATGATTATGGTGATCCTGAATATGTATCTATCATCGTTTTCGACATGAAAAACAACCAAAAAGTTTGCCTTATTGACAGTGTAAATTTTTATATAGGAAGAGCACCTTCTGATGATTATTTTGTATTTGATAGCGGCACAGCTGCCAACAACCGAATTATCACTATCTTTTCCAAAAATAAAGATATGATAGTTTTTAACGAAAATCCCTTTACTTACGATTATTCAGAATGGAAAACCAAAGGAGTACTCTACTATTATCATTCTTTAGGTTCGAGCGTAGAAGGCAAACCCGAATTAAAAGACAACTACATATATGCACAGAAATATATTTGGAAAAACGAAGAGATAACCAAGACAAATATTATTGAAGAATTGTACATGGAATAAAATATAATTTTCGCATACAAATCAAATTGGAACATGATTGGATAGGTCTTTTGTCACAAAAAAACAGACGCCCATACAGAACGCCTGTTTTTTTATACTCAAATTATTTAAAAAATCATTTTTCTGTTTTAAGATTCGCGTGAGCTGCGGCAAGACGCGCAACCGGAACACGGAACGGAGAACAACTTACATAGTTAAGACCTACTTCACACAGGAACTCTATCGAAGAGGCATCACCGCCATGTTCACCGCAAAGACCGATCTTGATGTCAGGACGGGTCTGGCGGCCTTTTTCGACAGCAATCTTGATTAGCTGTCCCACCCCTTTCCGGTCAAGCACCTGAAAAGGATCGTCCGCAAGAATTCCCTGCTCAATATAATCGTTCATAAAACTGCCAACATCGTCACGGCTGAAACCGAAAGTCATCTGAGTCAGATCGTTTGTTCCAAAAGAGAAAAACTCGGCATTTTCGGCCATTTCGTCCGCGCGTAACGCGGCTCTTGGAATTTCGATCATTGTTCCGTATTTGAATTCGATTTTGTCAAGACCGGAAGCCTTGATTACCTGAGAATAGACATCATCCACAATAATACGCGTAATTGCAGTTTCGTGAAAACCGCAGGTAACCGGAACCATTATCTCCGGGAAAACTTTTTTGCCGGATTTCAAAAGCTCGGCAGCCGACTCGAAAATTGCCCGGACCTGAACCTCTGTTATTTCAGGATATGTAATTCCCAAACGGACACCGCGATGGCCCATCATGGGGTTGGATTCGTGTAACGACTGACCGCGCTTTTTCGCCTCTTCAAGGCTTATATTAAGAGCCTTGGCAATCTCCCACATTTTGTCTTCGCTCTGCGGAACAAACTCGTGCAGCGGAGGATCAAGAAGCCGTATGGTTACGGGACACCCCTCCATTGCTTCAAGAGTTGCCTTTATATCTTTTTTCATAAACGGGAAAAGTTCACTTAATGCCCTGACTCTCTCATCTTTTGTTGCACTGAAAATCATCTTGCGCAACGCGAAAAGAGCCGCGTCTGAACCTTCTCCGTAAAACATATGCTCTATTCTGAAAAGACCGATTCCCTCTGCTCCATAATCACGCGCTATTTTGGCGTCTGCCGGAGTATCCGCGTTTGTGCGTACTCCTATTGCCCTGAACTTGTCAGCCATAGACATAAATTTCTGAAAGCGGGGATCTTCGGTTGAATCCATCATCGGCAAAGAGCCCTGATAAACATATCCTCTTGTTCCGTTAAGGGTTATGACGTCACCTTCCTTGAGAAATATATCGCCAATCTTGGCCTCTTTCGCGGCAGCGTTAACCTTCATGTCTCCGGCACCAACAACACAGCACTTTCCCCAGCCGCGGGCTACAAGCGCGGCGTGTGAAGTCATACCGCCGCGGGCAGTAAGAATTCCAGCCGATGCCCGCATCCCCTCAACGTCTTCGGGATTGGTCTCTTCGCGTACAAGAATTACCTTTTCACCCTGCTTTTTCCAGGCCACCGCGTCTTCTGCAGTAAAAACCACATGTCCGCTTGCGGCACCAGGCCCCGCGGGAAGACCTTTAAGTATCGAGGTGAATTTTTTCTCTTCGGCCGGATCAATAATCGGGTGAAGCAGCTCGTCCAGCTGTTTCGGGTCAACCCGAAGAACTGCCGTTTTTTCATCTATCATCTTCTCGTCAAGCATGTCCATAGCCATATTAAGAGCGGCAACACCGGTACGTTTTCCAACACGGCACTGCAGCATGTAAAGAGCTCCGTCCTGAATGGTGAACTCTATATCAAGCATATCCTTGTAGTGTTTTTCAAGATTGGTTCTGATATCATCGAGCTGTTTGTATATTGAGGGCATAACCTGTTCAAGGCTGGGCATGTGTTTGTTCTGGCTGTTCTTTGTGGAGTCGTCAAGAGGGTTTGGAGTTCTAGTGCCCGCG
>DAOTGZ010000277.1:0-3242 GCA_035447445.1 Spirochaetota bacterium
CCTCGCGACCACACGCGCGGGGGAGGCTTCGGACATGATCTTTAACGGAAACGCGAAGACTTGAAATTGAACAACTGATAGCAGTTCAGAAAGATTTGTCATGTTTTCGATTATATGTATATCTGCTGAAAAAAGTTTTTTATGTATTTCGAAAGGATATCTATCGGGCGACGGCATATCAATACCTAGCATCTTTATCTTTTTTTTAACAAAAAAGTGCGATAACTCTTCACTTACAACGGGATGATCTGTATAATAGTTTTCTGTTCCGTAATACTCACTGAAACCGGTATTGAGAATTACAATATCATCCTGTTTGACATTATCAGCATACGATTCCCTGTACATGATCTCGTTTTCTCCACGAACATCAAGAAGCACTCCCCTGCCGGCAAAGCTTTCCAGAGATATCTGACCAATGTACCGATTTGATTCAGTCAGATGCATCGCTGTATCGATATGCGTGCCGGCATGCATGCCGGTTTGCAGCACAAAATTATTATATTTATCTTTATGTAAAAATTTATCCTGACAGAGACTTACATTGCCGTCATAGGGATGAACCGGCATATTATCGGTTATCGAGTGACTTAGATCTATAAAAGTATTTTTTTTCTGTGGCACAGGTTCTCCTTCTTAGATAAACCATGCAACGGTTGCAGTTTTACTTAATACCTGCAACCGTTATTTACTCCAATTCTATGGCACAATTGTAAAAACTGATGTATCGCTGTTTTTGTAAGAGACGGCACAATTGTCAGGAATAGTTACATCAGCGGCCATACCATAGTAATCACCTGGGGTTTGCCCTTCAGTAGTCTCGTAATCGAAATTTCCGGCGCTATCAATATAAAGCAATACATAATATTTTTTTGAAATATCAAGTTTCACTGCTTTCATTGTATCCTCATCCAAAAACAGAGCAGATCCTGTGCCATCATCAGAAATCTTGAAAGTGCAAGTCCCTAGAAGATCTTTTTCATTATTAATTATTATCTAATATTCAATAAAATCAACAATTATTTTGTAAGTGTTATGGATCAATTTCATGAAACTCTGATAATTAATCAAAAAATAATTGACCTTTTTTATGATTTGTACATTTTTTCTATTCATAGAATATTTTTTGGGAATTAATTTATTTCAAAATACTTTGATAATTATACTGGTGTATTTAAATCATAATATATAGTCTGCCCAGCATTTAACCAAATTATTCGATAGCAAAATTTCATTTTACCAACATTTTTTTGACTATTCTCTCTTTTTGATTACTATTATCACTTAACAAGATTATTATTTAACAGAAACGGGATTGTAAGTCTGTATATACAAAAACCATAATTGATAAGTTTGCAATAATGCGATTATTAATAACGTTCATTATAAATCGCATGTTAACCAAACAATAATGCAGTAATGGTAATCGTAATAACTTTTAATACAGTCGAGCAGTAGTATACCGTCAACCAGGAGGCCACATGACGCTCTCTGCCGTAATTGCTGTAGATGCCGATAAATGCGTTAACTGCCATGCCTGTATTGCTGCCTGTCCTGTGAAATTTTGTAACGACGCCTCGGGCGATCATGTTACTCTTAACACCGATCTTTGTATAGGTTGCGGTAACTGTATCACAGCATGCACTCATGACGCACGCTACGGTTTGGACGATACCGATGCTTTTATAAACGCAATTGACAGTGGAGAAAATATCATCTCTATTGTTGCACCGGCGGCTGCCGCCTCTTTTACCGAATATGAAAGGCTAAACACATGGCTTATATCTCTGGGTATCAGCGCCTGCTTTGATGTGTCTTTCGGAGCCGAGCTGACAGTTAAATCTTATATCGATTATATACAAAAAGAGAGTCCCAAGACTGTTATTTCTCAGCCCTGCCCCGCCCTTGTCACTTTTATACAGATCTATCATCCCGAGTTGATCCCCTATCTGGCTCCAGCACAGAGTCCCATGCTGCACACAGTCAAAATGATCAGGGAATATTATCCACAATACAAAAACTATTCTATAGTTGTTGTGTCACCATGTTATGCGAAGAGACGTGAATTTGATGAGACATTACCAAATGAACGGGTATATAACCTAACAATAAAATCAATCGAATCACTTTTGCAGAACTCAGGTGTTAACCTTGCAGATCTGGAAGAGACTCCGTTTGCCGGAACACCTGCCGAACGGGCTGTTGTTTTTTCAACACCCGGCGGGCTTTTAGAGACAGTACGCCGTGATGTACCGGGAATTGAAAACAGCACACGCAAAATTGAGGGGGTTCCAGCAATATACAACTATCTAGATAACCTTATTGATTCTATCAAAACCGGGGAATCACCGCTTTTGATAGACGCCCTAAACTGTCATGACGGTTGTAACCGAGGACCAGCAACGGTTGTAAAAGATCTCCCCCTTGACCGTATAGAATCCCGTATAAACGAACGGAAATCAAAAGCTGCAAAGAGATATAATAATAAAGATCACAAAAAACTTTCAAAAGTTTCACGCGAAGTAAACCGTGAACTGAACAAATTCTGGAAACCAGGTCTTTATAACCGAACCTATCAGGATCTCTCTTTTTTAAACACAGTACAACCGGTACCTAATAATAAACTTAAAGAAATATTTTTTACAATGAATAAAAACAGCGAAAAGGATATTATAAACTGTCTTGCCTGCGGTTACAACGAATGCCGCAAGATGGCCAAGGCGATATATAACGATCTTAACCGCCGCGAAAACTGCTTTTACTATACAAATTCGATGCTTCATCAGCATGAAGAGGTAGAAGAGGCTCTGCATGCGGTAGAAGATAAGAACAGTCGTTTTAGAGAATTTTCACAAAACATTGAATCACTCGTCAATACCCTGAGCAGGTATATGAATGAAGTTGAAACCGCGATGAGCGAGACGAGTGTTACCATTGGAGAAATAATTGAATCAAACAAAAGTGCAAGTGCCATTACCGCGATGGTTAACGAGATCTCTTTTCAAACAAACCTTTTAGCCCTTAACGCGGCAATCGAAGCGGCTCGTGCCGGTAGCATGGGTCGAGGATTCGCCGTAGTGGCGACCGAGGTTAGGGATCTTGCTCTAAAAAGCGGAAACTCAGCTAATGAAATCAAAACCCTGCTCGAAGGCAACGCCGGTAGAATCATATCGGGAGATGCCTCGGTTAAAAAAACAATCGAAGCTTTTACGAAGATTCGAGGAGACATTACACTATTTACT
>DAOTGZ010000278.1:0-3237 GCA_035447445.1 Spirochaetota bacterium
GGTTATGGACCGCATGGAGCTGATCCACGAGACGCTTATGTTATTATGGTAATGGTCGAATACGGTATTGCGGGGGCTGCTACAGCGGTTCCTGTCGCAGAAAAGGTGTTTTCTAAAATGATAGAACAGGGATATTTCGATGTTGTTCAGAAGTGATTTTAACAAACTGGATTATGTGTTATTTATAGCTGTAATAATGGTTATAGCTTTTGGTATTGTTACGATATATAGCGCAGGATACGACTCTGTTTTAGGTGTTAATAATAACATGTATAAGCGCCAGATAATCTGGTTCGTTTTGGGTTTTTCAATTATGCTTGGGTTAACATTTCTAGATTACAGAATATTTGGTGATTATTCGCTGCAAATATTTGGTTTTGTGTTGGTTATCCTTATATTGACATCATTTTTCGGCCCACGTATACGTAATATGCGAGCCTGGATCAGTTTTGGAGCGTTTTCCATTCAGCCTTCAGAGTTTATGAAAATAGCGACAATTATAGTTTTGGCAAAATATCTTGAGCTGCGTGAACGTGATATATATCGATTCAAAGAGCTTCTTGTTCCAACTGTCATTGTTCTTATACCTATGCTTTTTATTATGAAACAGCCTGATTTTGGAACTGCGATGATTTTTGTTCCTGTTCTTTTTGCTATGCTCTTTGCTGCCGGTGCCGATGTTACGCATCTTGTAGCAATTATTCTGATAGCTGTTATTGGACTTTTTGTCCCTATGTCGCTAACCTATTACGAATGGGTAAATCCCGAATCAGAAAGTATTTTGCTTAATCTATATTATAATGGTGGTCAGCTTTATCTGGTCTCCGTTGTTTTCTTCGTTATTGCTTCCGTTACTTTTCTTCTTCATCTTTTTCGTGTAAATAAATATTTCAGAAGAATATATATCCCCTCGTATGTCTTTTCAATTGGTCTGTTTGTATCTGTTTTTTTTCAAAGATATATGAAAGATTATCAGAAAAAAAGGATTCTGGTTTTTTTAAAGCCAGATCTTGATCCCTTAGGGTCTGGATATAATGTTATTCAGTCAAAAATTGCCATAGGTTCGGGAGGGTTTTTTGGTAAAGGATTTATGGAGGGAACACAGACTCGTTTGGGGTTTTTGCCTGAAAAAACTTCAGATTTTATTGTTGCCGTAATCGCCGAGGAGTGGGGGTTTGTAGGAGCAATGTTCTTATTATTGGCTCTATTCACGATAGTTTTTAGAGGTTTGAAAATTTCGATGTATACCAAAGATAAGTTCGGAGCATTATTGGTTATAGGAATTTCGGCTTTATTCTTTGTTCACATTATAATTAATATAGGCATGGTAATCGGTTTTATGCCAGTTACCGGCTTACCACTGACTTTTGTGTCTTACGGTGGTTCAAATCTTCTTGCTGCCATGATGGGGGTTGGGCTTCTCCTTTCAGTAAGCATGCATAGGTCAAGTATGTAACGGATCTTCTTTTAACATAGAAACAGTTTTTTATGAAATATTCCTGCTTCACGATCTGTTGCAGCATATCTTTGAACTCAGGACATTAACATGAAAATACTTCGCCATATATTATTTTCCCTATTGCTGTTAACAGCGACGCAATGTCGAACTGTCGAAACCTTATCCCAACCACCCTACGAGAGCATTTTTTCTACTAACCGTAAGTTTGACATCTTGACATCGGCCACGAAAGGTAATTATAGATTGGTTCTTGGCGAGGCCGCCGGATATCTTAAAGATTACAAGTTCTACTTCGCCGGTACAAGCATAGACTCCGGTAGATTAAGAGCAATTGTTGGATCATCTAGTGAGGATAATCTGACAACAGTTATACGGGATAATATCAAGCAACCTGTAGATACTTATGATTTTCTTCTTTTTCTTGATGATCTTATATACCACTATCGAGGTGGGAAGCTGCGCAACAAGCGTGTATGGATAACATCAGGCAGAGCGCGACGTGCAGGAATCTTATTGCATCCTGATGATGTATTTGAAAACAGACCACGAAATTATGGTGAAAATTCTAAAACATTGGATATAGACCGCCCCAAACGACCGGATAATCTTCGTCCTGCTAATGATGGCGATCTTTTAGGCGCTAATTGGAGCGCTCGTTACAAAAATGCGTCTACCAGTCAAAAGAGATTAATCGAGTTAGAACGGAAAAATCCGGATTTTACCAAAAGAACTCGATTACTGTTAAATCAGCTTGAAAAACAAGGTGCACTTGTTGCTGTTCATTCAGCTTATCGTAAACGAGAAAGGGGATACCTTATGTGGGGTGCCTTCCTGCTAAGCCGTTCCAAAAGCAAAAAAGAGACAGAACGAATCATATCGGAACTAGAAAAGGTGAATCTTAATAATAAACTGAATGTGCGAATTGTCTGGATGGATCCCAAAGGCTGGCAGCAGACTGTAAAAAGAGCGAAAGAGATGGCCGACGCTTACGATGTGGTTTACGCGACCAAACATGGGGCATTAAAGTCGGACCATTATGACTCAAAGGCAGTTGATATTACAGCAACGGGTTTACCAGCCAGGTTAAAACTGGTATCCCCATCAGGTGTTAAAAAAATTTTCGATTTGTCAGGTGAAAATCAGTCAAGGGATCTGAATCTTACACCGGAAATCATAGATTGGGTAGAAAAAAATTTTTATTTTAAAAAATTACGTAGTGATTATCCGCATTGGAGTGATGAAAAAAAAATTTAATAAAAAGTAAAAAAATCAGTCTATATAGTTAGATATCTAATTTGTATCGGAGGCTGATATGATTGCTAATAATCTATGGGATTTTCTTTCTCCTGTAAACTGTGCGATATGCGGAAATGAATATAGTCGCAATGACGGATTCATTTGCTTATCTTGCCGAAATAAACTTAAGTTGGCCGTCTATAAGGCTGATCCTGCTGAATATTTGTCAAAAAGATACTTCTATTTCGATCTGCTAATCTCTCTTTATGATTACGATGATATGGTAAAACCATTGATTATTTCGTTTAAAGAGAGGGATCGTGTTGAATTGGCTGATTTTGTTGCCGAATCTGCATCTAATAATGCTATAAATGGTTTAAATGCGGACATTATTACTGCTGTTCCATTATCCAGATCCAAAGAGTTTGCGCGTGGATATAATCAATCTGAGTTGTTTGCCAAGTCCCTGTCAAAATACAGTGGTATAAGCTATTTACCAATGCTCGCATGTAGGGGAAAGCGTGAGGTTCAAAAAAAAATGA
>DAOTGZ010000279.1:0-3190 GCA_035447445.1 Spirochaetota bacterium
TATCTAGCTCGGTTCAGGAAAATCTTAACGGTATAAGAGTAGTACGCGCCTTTGCTCAACAAAACTATGAAAACCGTATGTTTGAAACTAAGAACCGCGCCCAATTGAACGCCGGTTTGAAAGAAGTTTTCTGGCACTCATCTTACTGGCCGGTAGCCCACATTCTATGTGGCACACAACTTTGTGTATCAATTCTTTACACAGGTTATACAGTTATTAATGGCGAAAATACCGTAGGTACTTTGGTCGCAGCAAGTTTTCTGTTTAATGGCCTTATCTGGCCATTACAAGATTTGGGCAGATTAATCACTGAAATAAGTCACAGTTTTGTATCTTTTAACAGAATTGAAGAGATCATGACAGAAGAGACCGAGGACACAGAGAATAACATTTCACGGGATAACAAGCTGATTCAAAGCGATAACAAACCACTATCCGGCAGATACAACAATCATTCTGAATCTGCCAACGACAGTAACAATTTTAAACTGCCTCTGCGACTGGAGGGTCATATAGAATTTGAGAATCTATGTTTTTCGTATGGTGATACGGCTCCTGTTTTGAAGAACATCTCTTTTGAATGTAAGCCGGGACAGAAAATAGCACTGGTTGGGGAAACCGGATCTGGTAAAACTTCAATAGTAAATCTGTTGCCCCGTTTTTATCCTTACCAGAGCGGAAATCTATTGATAGACAGGATACCTGTAACAGATTACCCCAGAAATTATTTACGTAAAAATATCGGTATTGTTGAACAGAATCCGTTTCTGTTTACTACAACAATTCGTGAAAATATCGAATACGGTACAGATCGTGATATTGATTTTGAGGAGGTGGTCAAAGCCGCAAAAGCTGCCGCCATACATAATGATATTATGAGATTTCCTCTAAAATACGATACAGTAGTTGGAGAAAAAGGTATAAGCCTCTCCGGAGGACAAAAACAACGTATTGTGATAGCCCGAACAATATTGAAGGATCCGCATATCCTGATTCTGGATGATTCGACATCGGCTGTTGACGCGGACACCGAACAGTGCATTCGCAAAGCTATTAATAATCTGTTAAAGGGGCGATCAACCTTTATTATCGCACATAGAATACAGACCCTTAAAGAGGCCGATATGATAATCGTATTAAAAGAAGGGGAAATAAAACAGCAAGGCAGCCATGATGAACTAATCAAGGTACCTGGCTTCTACAAGGATATTTTCGAGATACAGACCAGAATTGAAAAAGAACTGATTCTTGAAATCGAAAGCAACAGGAAAGGTAAATAATAATGAGCATTAAACAGAAAAAGGAAAGTCGTGAAGTTGAACTTTTCAAGGAACATTACAAGGGTAAACTGTACAGAAGACTTCTAATAATCTCACTTACAAAGTGGAGATTATTAGCCGGCTTTTTGACCGCCATTGTCATAACGGCTTTCATTGATTCGACAAACACATATATAAGTAAATTTATTATCGATGATGGTGTGATTCCAGGAAACACTCAAACCATGTTTAAATATGGCATAATCATGTTTGTATTGTATCTCTTAAACAGTATGGCCATTTTTACATTTATCTTTTGCGCCGGCCGCCTTGGAGAACATATGCAATACCATCTTCGAAAAGAGCAGTTTAGTCATTTGCAAAAACTTTCTTTTTCTTTTTTTGACCGCGTATCTAGCGGATGGCTTTTGTCAAGAATAACCAGCGACTCAAGAAGAATTGCAGAGCTGTGTACCTGGATGTTTCTTGATATGACATGGGGAGCTGTAAATATTGTGGTTGCTCTTATCTTTATGGCCACTATTAATTTGAAACTTATGTTTGTCGTTGCACTGATGACTCCGATACTGGTTATTGCCTCGATAAAATTCCGTTCACTTATTTTAAAAGAGTACCGGAAAGTACGTTCTATTAATTCACAGATAACCAGTGCCTACTCCGAAAACATATCAGGAGTTCGCATCGTCAAAGCTCTTAACCGTGAAGAGAAAAATCTTGCAAATTTTTCCAAAATAACCAGACAAATGCACAAGCGTTCTTTTAGAGCCGGCTGGCTTTCCGCATTTTTTCTGCCGGTAGTTCAAATGATTACCACTCTTGCGGTCGCAGCTATTCTTTACGTGGGTGGATCAGATATAAGTACAGGAGCTCTCTCTGTTGGAGAGCTGCGCGCGTTTATCGGATATGTACTTTTCATGATGTGGCCGATAGAAAACCTTTCACGGGTCTTTAGCGAAATGCAAAGGTCGATAGCCAGTGCCGAACGTGTTTTTTCACTTCTTGATACACCTTCTGGAATAGCAGACCGCAAAGGAAGCCATACAACGGCAAATTTCAAAGGAAAAATTGATTTTTGTTCGGTCAGCTTTCATTACGAAAAAGACTCCCCTGTTTTAAAGAACATCAATCTTTCGGTCATGCCGGGCGAGGTAATCGCAATAGTTGGGCCAACAGGAGGTGGGAAAAGCACACTTGTAAACCTTGCAGCCAGATTTTACGAACCGTGTAAAGGCAAAATACTTTTTGACGGTGAGGATTACCGTAACTGGACACAAGAGGCTCTTCAACATCGCATAGGTATAGTTCTTCAGGATCCGCATCTGTTTTCCGGAACAATACGTGAGAATATTTTGTACGGGAAACCAGACGCGACTGAAGAAGAGATAATCGCAGCTGCATCACGAGTGCAAGCTCACGAAATGATTTGTCGTCTTCCAAACGGATATCAGGAAAATGTCGGTGAGGCAGGGAACCTTTTATCAATAGGTCAGAAACAACTGATAAGCCTCGCAAGAACAATAATATCCGAGCCCGATATTATAATAATGGACGAGGCCACAAGCTCTATTGATTCTTTGACCGAACACCTGATTCAGGAGGGCATTCATCATCTGATGGAAGGTCGAACCAGCTTTGTTATAGCACACAGGCTCTCTACAATAAGGGAAGCTAACCGGATACTGGTTCTTGAATCCGGACAAATAAAGGAGAGTGGAAGCCACGACGAGCTGCTAAAGAATCGAGGACACTATTATGAGCTTTACACAAGTCAAATACGTTCTGAAAAATCGGGATGCGCCCAATTAGCTTGAGAATAGTCAGCTCCCTTTTATGAAAAGTTATTGATTAATTATCAAAGGCTTTTTATGAATGTGTTAAATGAAAGAGACCTATTTTATAAAACTATATAG
>DAOTGZ010000280.1:0-3178 GCA_035447445.1 Spirochaetota bacterium
GATAGCAAAATAGTTCAGTGCACAACCTCGAGCTCTTATCATTGGCGCGGTAGCTTTAGGTGCTTCTGCTCTTATACCCGGATTTCCCAAGATGTCCATTATTACACTCTCTCTTGCTCTTGGTTTTTTGGCTATGTTTTTACAACGTAGTCAAAATGAAACAGCCGAAGAGATTCGTCGTACCGAGACAGAAAAAAGTGGTGCCGAAAAACCGGAATCTGTTGTTCCCTATGTTTCGGTTGATCCACTGGAGGTCGAGATTGGCTATAATCTGATTCCTCTTGTCGACCCTAAACAAGGGGGAACTCTTCTTGACCGTATTACAAAGATTCGTCGTATGAGTGCGTTAAACATGGGTCTTATTGTTCCTCCAATACGAATAAGGGATAATATGGAGTTAGCCCCTGAATCTTACTCGATTCTAATCAAGGGTGTGGATATCGGCAACGGAACATTGATGGTCGGAAAATTAATGGCAATGGACACCGGAGAGGTAGTTGATAAAATAGAGGGACAGGAATTCATAGAACCAACATTTGGACTAAATGCTATATGGATAGACGCAGATAAGAGGGATTTTGCTGAGAGAAACGGATACATAGTTGTCGATTGCCCGACTATAATTGCGACTCACCTGACAGAAATAATAAAACGTCATGCTGATGAGATACTTGGAAGACAAGAAGTTCAGCAACTTATAGACAATATTAAAAATGATTACCCTGCTGTTGTTAGTGATATAATGGATAAAAACAAGATGTCATTGTCAGTTGTTCAGCGTGTTTTGCAAAATCTTTTAAGAGAACGCGTGTCCATACGTAATCTTGTTACAATTTTTGAAACTCTTGCAAATTACCAGGATTACACCACTGATCCATCCATGCTTACAGAATATGTGCGCGCTGCATTGGCACGACAGATATGTAATGATTACAGTGATAAGGGAACAATGTATGCAATAACTGTTGATCCTGAAATGGAAGGAATAATCCGGGAAGGAATTCATGACGATCCGGTTGAAGGTCGTGTTGTGGGACTGGATCCTCAGACTCATACCATGGTTATAAACGCACTTCTTGAAGCCTATAAAAGCTGCAAACAGATGGGATATGCTCCAGTATATCTTGTTTCGCCGCATATAAGATCGGTTCTTTTTGCTCTTCTTGAGCGGGAAGTAAGCGATGCAGTTGTATTGTCTTACAATGAGATTACTTCTAATATAAATGTTAATGTTGTTTCGTCTGCCATGTTGCAGTCGGCTACAGCATAATAAAGGGGAGAAAAAAAGATGAAATATGTAAAATTAACTGCTGAAAACTATAATGAGGCTCTTAAACAGCTTAGAGAAAAATACGGCTCTGACGCGATACCTATAAGTCATAAAAACGTGAAAGAGGGGGGGCTTTTTAACAACAGATTTTTCGCAAAAGAAATTGTTGAACTGATGGCAGCAATTCCGGAACCTTCACAACAACGTCCGGTGGCTCGTAAAAGTATTCTTGACGTCAAGGTAGATAATGATGTCTCTGACGCTTTTTCAAAAGCAGGGTATGGTAACGGTTATAACCAGAGTGAATCCCGTCAACCTTTCACTAGAAATAGTAGCGCAATACGTGATGCCGAAAAAGAAATCAGGCGTGAAGCTGCTGAACGTCAATCTGAATTTTTTAATAAGACAGTCTCCCCATTTGATAATAATGGATTATCAGGTGTTAATGGATTAAACAGTGCCAAAAAAGAGGATGTAGTTGAAATATCTCCGGAAGAGTATGAAAAGCTTAAAAATTTTGAAAAAGAATTTCATGATGTTAAAGCTAACTTGGACAGAATTATGCAGAATCAAAAGGAGTATCAGAAGACCGAAAAAAAAGAAGAAACAGGTTTTTTTAGCGATTATATGAATATTTTAAAAGAAAACGAGTATACAGATGATGAGAGATCGGAACTGATCAGTGCGGTTAAGAAAAGCCTGAGCGAAGACGATCGTAATGATAAATCCTTGATAGAAAAGAGTCTTAAGGATCTAATAAAAAGTAAAATAGTAACATCCGGTCCGGTGTGCCATAGTGGTCGGAAAAAAATCGTTATGTTTGTGGGGCCTACCGGGGTTGGGAAAACCACATCATTGGCTAAAATGGGAGCCCATCTTTCGCTGCGCGACAAAAAGAAGGTTGCATTTATTACAATAGACACATATCGAATAGCCGCTACTGAACAGTTGAAAAAGTACGCGGAAATCATGCGTATACCGATTCATGTTGTTAATGATAAGAAAGAGCTAAAAAAAGTTATAGACCATGAGGACGCGGATGTTATTTTAATTGATACTTCCGGCCGTTCACATAAAAATACGATGAAAATTTCCGAAATTAAAAATTTTGCTGACGCAGTGGATTATGATTTTGAAAAAATACTCTGTGTAAGCGCCAGCACTAAACGAACAGATGCGGAAAGTATTTTCAATGCCTTTAAACCAGTAGATTGCAACAGTGTTTTAATAACAAAAGTCGATGAAACTTCTTTTGTTGGGAATATCGTGAAAGTTGCCGATAAATATAACAAGCCGATCTCTTATATAGCGAACGGCCAGGAAGTACCAAATGATCTGTACGCGGCAGACTCGCAAAATCTTGCCGATATGATTGTTAATGGTACTCCTCAATAAGAGTGATGGAGAAATAGAGTGGATCAGGCATCTAATTTACGAAAACTTGTTGTTGCCAAAAACGATAATAAAAAAAGGACACGCACGATAGCCATAACCAGTGGCAAGGGTGGTGTTGGGAAAACGAGTCTTTCTGTTAGCCTAGCGATAGCACTAGCGCGTGACAAGAGTACCGTTACTCTTTTGGATGCTGATCTGGGCTTGGCAAACGTTAACGTCGTTTTGGGAATTATTCCCAAATATAACCTTTATCATGTAATAAAAGGTAAAAAACGTCTTAACGAGGTAATTGTATCCGTACCCGAAGGAATAAGAATTATTGCCGGAGCACCGGGATATCATCAACTCGCAAATCTGGATGAAAAGGCAAGACAAAAGTTTATAACACAGCTTGGCGATATGGAAAACGATGATTATCTAATAGTTGATACGGGTGCCGGTGTGTCTCAGAATGTGCTAAGTTTTGTAACGTCTGCTGATGAAATTATTGTTGTAACAACTCCTGAGCCAACA
>DAOTGZ010000281.1:0-3174 GCA_035447445.1 Spirochaetota bacterium
GGCTTTTTTTAACTCCTTATAGCGTTTGTTATCAGTAGATTCAATTACAGTTCCCGCTGTAAGCTCTTTTATATCAGATATCTGATAGAATCGCCTACAGTAATTACTTGTTTTCTTATATATAATTAAACGACGCTTGTGATCGGTACCAGGAAGGGAGTAGGGAATGTCTTTTTCGAGCCTGTAATGTTCGTGCATAATGGGTGAGATGTCATTGATCTCTTCATCAACTCCAGGACCTTTAAGAAGAATAACCGAGCCCCCATCGGGCAAAAAATTAATACAACGTTCCAGTGTTGCCGGGGCGGACTCGAAGGCTCTGGTGATTACCCCTTGGATCGGAAAGTACATTTTTTCGTTAACCTTGTGGGGGAAAACCGAAGTGCTATCAAGTTTTAGCTCTTCGATAACCATTCTCATAAATTTTACGCGAAGTGGTCGTGGTTCAGCCAGTGTAAGTTGTAATTCGGGTTGAGTTATTTTTAACGGAATACCTGGAAATCCGGCTCCAGTTCCAATATCCAGAAGAGATTCTGGTAAATTTATCAGGTCGCTGATGATTATAGAGTCAAGAAAATGTTTTTCCAAAATATCTTTGAATTTTTTTAAACGTGAAAGATCATACTCGTCATTATATTGAACAAGCATTTCACAAAATTTAAACAGATTTTGTGTAACGTCCTCTCCAAGATGTTTAAAAGTTTGGTTTATTGTGGAAAAAAAATAATCCCGTTCTGTCGGGTTGATCACCATAATACATCCATTGGATTAATTAATTTTTCGTTATGCCAAAGGGTAAAATGAAGATGAGGTCCGGTTGAATAGCCAGTCGAACCGACTCTTCCTATAAGCTGGCCTGATTTAACATGGCGTCCTTTCTTTGTGCATATTACCGAAAGGTGGCCATAGAGAGTTTTATAGCCGTTTTTATGTTGAACTATTACGGCTTTCCCGTAACCTCCCATCCAGCCTGCTGCTATAACCTTGCCTGGACTTGCTGCGCCCACGTATGTTCCGCGTCTTGCTGCTATATCGACCCCACTGTGAAATTTGCGGGTATTAAATATAGGATGACGTCTGTTTCCGAAAAACGAGGTGAACCTTCCACCTAGTGGAGATCGAAACATTTCCCTGAGTGTGTATTGATGAGCGAGCTCTTCGGTCATGGTTTCGACTGATGGCTTAGAACCGTGAATAAAAACTGCTATACCGAAAGGAAGTGTGCCAAATCGGTCATGGTATTTGGAAAAATTGCTGATTTGTTGTATCTCTATATCGGTTATATCTACCTCATAGTGGTTTGCTAGTTCTTCAAGGGTTGTCGTTTTGTCTATAAATACCAGAGCACCTTTTTTTGATGGTACGACTATTGTTTGACCTGTGACTGCAAGCAAAGAGTTCCAAAATGGATTAGCCGCAATAAGGGTATCAATATTTACATTAAAGTCTTTGGCAATTTTCCAGAAATTGTCTCCTGGCACTATGGTGTATTTGGAAAAAGAGACATTTTCGAATCGTATACTATTGTTGATGCTTAAAATATAGTTGGTCTCATTATCGTAGTAGTGACTTATTGGCAAAAGCTTCAGCTCGTCTTTTTTTATGGCCGATTTTGAGACTATTGCCGGAAGTGGAACAGTTAACAAAAGACAAAAGAATACATTAAAAAGCAAAATGAATATATTTAATTTCATAGTCAAACAACCTCGTATGTTTAAGACATTGTCGTAAGGTAATAAAAAAGGTCAAGCAGAAATGGTTTTGTACATCCCTGATTAATTATCGGATGATTGCCTGAATAGGTTAATTGTCATAGTTTCAGATATGTGATGCTCAAGCCTGATTACACGGTCTTTTTTCCTTGACGTAGGCAACTGTCAAATATAATAACAGGTGACTTGCCTGCTTACAATAAGTCAATGGAGTAGAGAATGAATCTTTACGAGCTTTTTATAGGATTTCGTTATTTAAAATCAAAAAAACATCAGGCTTTTATATCTTTTAATACTCTTTTATCAGTTGGTATTGTTTTTCTTGGAGTTTTTATTCTAGTTCTTGTGATTTCTGTTATGAACGGTTTTCAGGCACAGATAAAGGACAAGATACTTGATATTGATTCACATATAACTATTAATGGGTATGACGGTATCAATTTTAGTGCTGGCATTGATGACTACGAGAACGTCACGAAGAAGATTCTTGCAAATCCAGATGTGGTTTCTGCTGAACCTTTTTTTCAGGAGGAGGGAATCTTAAGTTTTAATCGTAAAATTTCGGGAGTAATGATTCGCGGTATAGGTTCTGAAGAGGGAATTCCCGAAAATATTGAAAAATTTATAGATGAAGGTCAAATGGGGATGGAAAATCCTCAGCGGGGATTTACAGGGCCGAATCAGGTTTTTATAGGAAAGGAGTTATCCTCATTAAAGCAGATTTATATTGATGATACAATAGAGATCATTGTTGCCAAACAGAATCAGACTGACGGTTTATCCGGTTTTGCCTCATCTGCTCCGCGTATTGAAAAACTCAAGGTTGTTGGTTATTTCAAAACCGGATATTACGATTTTGACACAAAGATGCTTATAACATCGTTGCCTACGACTCAAAAAATATACGGATATGAGGGTAAAGCTTGGGGGATAGGCGTTAAGGTTCGAGACATATATCAGGTAAACCGTATTGCGGCAGAGTTGCAGGAGATGCTTGGCTTTGACTATCAGACTTTTACAGTCGAAGATCGTAATGAAAACCTTTTCCAGGCACTAAATATTGAGAGACTTGTAATGACGGTGATACTTTTTTTAACCATAATATCAGCAGGTTTTACAATAATGGGAACACTGGTTATGGTTGTTATGGAGAAACGAAAGGCAATTGGTATTCTCAAATCGCTTGGCGCTAAGCCTTCTTCGATAATGACAATTTTTATTCTTGAAGGTTTTTTAATAGGAGTTATTGGAACTGTCGCTGGGCTTTTTACTGGTATAGCCGCAGCTTTGAATCTTGAACAGATAATTATTTCAATAGAGAATTTCATTAATAATGCTGGAGAATGGCTTTATACGGCATTTAATCTGGGTATCTGGATTAATAAACACATTGTGCCGACTCATGTCTACTATATTGACGCTATACCGACAGAGATAAAACCCGGTTTTGTAATCTTTATTG
>DAOTGZ010000282.1:0-3154 GCA_035447445.1 Spirochaetota bacterium
CTCTAGCAGGCAGCTATTGTATGACTCAATTGCAAAACACGGCTTTTTACAAAACTCCAGAACTTCACTATACTCAACTGCTCCTTCACTCGAAATTAACGCCCGAATAAAAAGCGAAAACTTTTATCAAATGCTAAAAGAGCTGCGAAATGCAGGCTCGCTCAAAAGCGAAGCGATAAACGTATACGATCTGACTTCTGACAACATAATGACTCTTATCACAAAGAACCGCCGTGAAGAGAGAATAAAACGCCGCTCTTCGACTCTTTTGAATCCGTCACTCTCGCCTAAAGACCATTCGGCACGAGAAAGAGCACTTGAAGAGAGTGAAGACCAGATGGACATGGCGGAACATCAACTTTGGCAGCTGCAAGATCGTGTCACCTGGGCAAGCCTTACAATTTACGTTACCGGCCCTGATACCGGCAAAAACATTGTTGTGCCCAGATTCAAAGACGCATTTACATCTTTGTTAAACGGAACGCTTGAGGTTATATATAACCTAATACTTGTTTCACCATTTTTGATAATCCTTGTTATTATCTTTATCAAAAGAAAGAGACTGTGGGATATTTTTATGACACAGCATAAATCCGAAAAAAACAGAGAGGATTATGATGATTGACTTTTACCTTTTTCAGGTTTCTATACCTCTGGTATGGCTGGCAGCCGGCATTATTATAAGTTCGACAGAATTTATTATTCCAACCAATATTTCGATATGGCCCGGAATAGCTGCCGCAATTGTGGCATTACTAATTGCTACCGGCCTTGTTAACGAATACAGCTTTGTCTGGCAATTTTTCTGGTTCGCGATCTTTACAATTTTGTTGACTCTACTCTGGTTTTTTGTTATTAAAAAGTATACAAAACTTGGAAGCCTTACAACTGACGAGCACCGTGACGCAACACTATATAACCTAAAAGGCATGGTAACTGAAACAATTAGACCTGGACGCCCAGGGAAAGTAGAGCTTTTTTCATCTTTTCATGGAATCAAAAACTGGATGGCTGAATCCGATCAGACTATCGAGCCGGAGACCGAGATATCTGTGCTTGAAAGTGATGGCATTAAGCTTATAGTTAAAAAAATAGAGGGGGAGTAAAAATGAACTTTTATCTTGTAATAGCACTTTTTGTTTTAGCAGGAGTGCTGATACTAAAGGGTGTACGGATTGTACCACAGGCTGAAAACTGGATTGTTGAACGTTTCGGGCAATACAGGGTCACACTTCAGGCTGGTCTTAACTTGATAAATCCATTTTTTTCAAGGGTTGTAAAAAAGATCGATATTCGAGAGCAGTTAATCGATATGCCAAGCCAATCTATTATTACCGCGGATAATGCTACTGTTAATGTTAACGGTGTGGTTTTTTTCAAGATCATGGATCCGTACAAAGCCTTTTATGGAATCGACCATCTTGAATTTGGCATTCAATCGCTTGCCCAGACATCATTGCGCGCCATTATGGGAAAATTGACACTTGATGAATCGCTATCAAAACGGGACAAAATTAACAGCGAACTTCTTGCCATCCTTGATGATGCCACAGACGCATGGGGCACCAAAATAACACGGGTTGAATTACAGGATATAGACCCCCCAATTGATATAAAAGACGCAATGGCAAGCCAGATGAAGGCCGAACGTAATAAGCGTGCTCAGATTCTTGAGGCTGAAGGCCAAAAACAGAGTGCGATCGAAAAAGCGGAAGGAATGAAACGTTCGGCAATATTAAAAGCCGAAGGCGAAAAAGAGGCTGCTGAATTAGAAGCCGAAGCACGCGAGCGACTTGCTCAAGCAGAAGCTAAGGCTCTAGAGATGGTAGCCGAATCGTTAAAGGTTGTTAAAGGTGATCCGATGATGTATCTTCTTGGCCAGGAGTACATTAAAAAGATGGGTGATCTTGCGGGATCCCCAAATTCCAAGTTTGTTGTACTACCGTCGGACTTACAGCAGACCATAAAAGGATTATTTGATAAAAAATAACTTTTTCGGCGTACTTAATAGAAAATACAGAGCGATAAAGCGCTCTGTATTTTTTTGCACACTAAGTACAAATATAAATTATAGAGAGAGTAGTTTTTAAAAATTTTGATTACGATAATTATATTGTATACAAAACCAAATTCGGGTTTTGATCAATTATCGTCTTTATTTGTAATCTTGAAATATTTTGTCTTTTCATGTATGTTATCCGCCATGCTAGTTAATTCGACGGTACTTCTGTTTAGAGTATCGGCGCCGGTTGCACCATTTTGCGATAACTCATTAACTTCTGATACAGAGTCTGTACAATATCCGCTACCGCTATCTTTTGTTCATAGGTTGAATTTCGTATCATGTCGGCTTTTACCTTGACTTCTTCGATATCCATTACAACCAATTCACTCTCTTTGTGTTCCTTTTTTAAATCTTTCGCAACGTTATTCATAAGATTATTAATATTAATTACACCATAACCGATTATACCTATCTCTTCAGAAACATTTGCCGACTCGTCAGTGAATTCAGAAATATGCAAATTAGATTCATTTATTAACTCATAAATATCTTTAAGGCTGGATGCGGTCTGTTCGGCAAGTTTTGAAACCTCATCTGCCACAACTGCAAAACCACGCCCTGCGTTACCGGCACGAGCAGCCTCAATTGCGGCATTTAGGGATAGAAGATTTATCTGTTCTGAGATGTTTCCGATTATTGCAACAATGGAAACCATCTTCTCGGAACTTTCACCAACTCTACTTATCTTGTTTTCCATTCTTTGAAGAAGTTTCTTTACTGACTCAGCTTTGCCCAATATCGAATCAGTCTCTTTTTGCGTATAAGATACTCTAGATTCAACAGCTACGATATTTTCTTTAAGTGTTTTTATGCGATCAAATAATGCATTAACACTATCTAATTGATCAGTTGTTTGATCAGATACATTTTCCATTTCAGCCGAAATTTCTTCAAGGGTTGCTGTAATCTCTTCTGTAGATGTAGCTTGTGCTTGAGCAGCTTCTGAAAATTTGTCAGCCGAAACAGCAATATCTTTTACTGCCTTTTTTTGATACGGCAACAAATTCTTGAAATATTTTTAATCCATTCTCATCTTCGTAATCACTTAAATTTTTTCCAATCAAGTCTTTATCATAAGGATGAGCGACA
>DAOTGZ010000283.1:0-3139 GCA_035447445.1 Spirochaetota bacterium
CTTGAAAGAGGCGCTTGATCCCGCTTTTAAAGAATACGCATCTCAGATTATTAAAAATGCTGCTGCGCTTGCTAATGAGCTTGCAGCTAACGGTTTTAATCTTGTTACGGGTGGCACTGAAAATCATCTGATGCTGATTGATCTTCGTAACAAAGGGGTAACCGGTAAACAGATGGCAAAAGCCATGGACAAGGCGGGTATCGTTTGTAATTATAACTCTGTTCCCAATGATGACCGTAAGCCGTTTGATCCAAGCGGAATACGAATAGGTACAGCTTCTGTTACCACTAGGGGATTTCAAGAAGAAGAGATGAAAAAGATAGCTGGCTGGATGACTAAAATTGCTTTGGATCATGATAATGAAGAGTTGCTTTTGACTATCGAAAAAGAGGTTAGAGCTCTATGTGATTCTTTACCGGTTCCAAAAGTTTTTGTATAAAAATAATAAATAGCTGCATGAATAAAAAAGAGGGAAAATGAAAAAAATCACAATAATTTTGCTGTTTGTTTTAACATTATCAAGTTGCGATGCAATCAAGGAGTACTTTTCTTCATCTAAATCTAAAGAGAATGAAGACAATAAGAAATCCGATTCATCTCTGGATGTAGAGGATACCCTTTATCTTTTGGGACTGGATATTGGGCGGTCCCTTCAGGTGTTCTCTCTTGAGAGTGATGAATTGGAGCTTGTTCTTCAAGGGCTTAAGGATTATCATACAAAAGATAGAAAGTCACTGGATGAGAAGCTAGGCAAAGATCGCAATAATATTCGTACTTTGGCAACGCAGCGTAAAGCCGTCGCAGATGCCGAAAACCTTGCTAAAGGTAAAGAGTATTTTGATAAATACTCGAAGAAAAGTGATGTCAAGACCACTGAAAGCGGTCTTGCCTACAAGATAATCGAGCCGGGTAGCTCTGAAAAACCGTTGCCTACGAGCACAGTTACAGTCAATTACAAAGGAACACTTATAGACGGAACTGT
Source organism: Spirochaetota bacterium (assembly GCA_035447445.1). Lineage (GTDB taxonomy): Bacteria > Spirochaetota > UBA4802 > UBA4802 > JAFGJZ01 > JAFGRW01. The sequence continues at coordinate 983 of DAOTGZ010000283.1, forward strand.
TTTTGACTCAAGTTACGATAGAGGAAAACCGGCTACTTTTGCGCTTAATCGAGTAATAAAGGGATGGGGCGAAGGAATGCAGCTGATCGGCAAGGGTGGTAAAATTGAATTGGTAGTTCCAGCTTCTCTTGGCTACGGTGTTCGTGGAGCAGGTAGTATTCCTGGTAACTCTCTTCTTATTTTTGAAGTGGAACTTCTGGATATAGATAATACCCCGAAACCGGTTGCAAAACCAAAACCTTCACCCGTCAAAATTGTTCCGTCAAAATAGGGTAAAGTGATATATTGGTTTGGATAGTTTATAGGTGGGTTTAACCGATATATATAGCAACTCATATGATTGTTTATTAGAAACCGTTATTGATAGAAATGGGATCAGCAAGTGCTGATCCCGATTTTATTAATAGGAGGTTTGTTGTGTTCAATAAAACTTCAGCCGTTGCTAGCTAAAATATTTGTGCATATAAAAAGAAAAAAGTTACAAAAAAACGGGTTTAGTCATAAACAAATAAAAAATTATTAAATTTGTGATTGCAAAAAGAGTGACGACTGGATTTTGTAATTAGCGCTTTGAAATTACATACTCCGTAATGAAGATTATTACTACGCGTGGAGATCCAATGGAACTAAAAAAATCAAGCAAGCTGGATAATGTATTTTATGATATTAGAGGCCCTGTTCTAGAAGCCGCCGATCGTATGATCAGGGAGGGGCACACAATAATAAAATTAAATACAGGTAATCCTGCTGCTTTTGGTATAACTGCACCTGATGAAATTGTTCAGGATGTAAAACGTAATCTTATGGATGCCCAACCCTATGGGGATTCAAAAGGGCTCTATTCGGCTCGAAAGGCTGTAATGCAGGATTGCCAGCTTAAGGGAATTAAGGATGTAGATGTAGATGATATTTATATCGGTAATGGTGTCAGTGAACTTATCGTTATGTCAATGCAGGGACTCTTGAATAATGGTGACGAGGTTCTTGTCCCTATACCCGACTATCCGCTATGGACAGGAGCTGTAAATCTGGCCGGTGGTACCGCTGTACACTATGTTTGTGATGAAAAATCAAATTGGTATCCCGATATCGATGATATTCGATCTAAAGTATCAAACCGCACAAAAGCTATAATTATTATAAATCCAAATAACCCAACAGGAGCCGTTTATCCAAAAGAACTGATCGAACAGATTATTGCAATAGCAGCAGAGAATAAACTTGTTGTGATTGCAGATGAAATATACGATAGAATACTTTACGATGATGCTCGTCACTATTCTGCTGCATCACTTTCCGATGAGGTTCTTTTTCTTACCATGAATGGACTTTCAAAGTCACACCGTATTTGTGGCTTCCGTACTGGCTGGATGATCGTTAGTGGAAATCGTACTCGTGCTAAAGATTTTATTGAAGGGCTTGAAATGCTCTCCTCCATGCGTTTATGCAGTAATATGCCTTCGCAGTACGCTATCCAGACAGCACTTGGAGGGTATCAGAGCCTTAACGAACTGATCTCTCCGGGGGGGCGCCTTTATGAACAGCGTGAATATGCTCATAATATTTTTAATTCCATTCCTGGTGTATCTTCGGTAAAGCCTGATGGAGCAATTTATCTTTTTCCAAAAATTGATGTAAAAAAATTTAATATTAGTGATGACCGGAAGTTTGTTTTGGACTTTCTTGTGCAAAAAAAGATACTGCTTGTACAGGGAACCGGTTTTAATTGGCCTGATCCGGATCATTTTAGGGTTGTATTTTTACCTTCGGTTGACGATTTGAAGTTAGTTGCCGATAGGTTCGCCGATTTTTTATCGACTTATCGTCAGGACTAGAATTTACTGGGATTTAATGGTAAATTCCATAACTAGCGGAAGGTGATCAGAAATATCCAGTGTATCGTTCGATCGTACAAAATAGTCTTTTGGTATTATATTTTCTGATGTAATTATATAGTCAATAATGCGGTCGGGCGCCTTCTGTCTGTTTGGAAAATGTGTAAACCATTTGTATATATTCTCGCCTTGAATATCACTTAAAGAGGGATAAACACAAAACTGGTTATAGAGGAGTTCCATCTCTGTCTCTTTCTGAAAATACTGTTTCTCGTCTTCCGGTAAAAGGCTGTAAGACTGTCCGGGGGGTATCAGATTAAAG
>DAOTGZ010000284.1:0-3120 GCA_035447445.1 Spirochaetota bacterium
GATTGGAGTACTGGTTGGGCAAAACATTGGTGCAGGAAAGATTGAACGTGCACAGGCTGTTGCTAAACTAGGTCAATGGTTATCGTTCATCACGCTCACCGTATGTGGGCTTCTCGCGTTTACGTTTGCGCACCATATTGCGCGATTCTTTGTGCCAGGTGACGCAGACGTTATTCGCGAGGGAGCGCGATTTATTCAAATTATGTCGTTCTCATTTGGCCTTATCGGAGTACAGATGGCAGTCAACGGCATTCTACGTGCAGCAGGGAATATGATGGCACCCATGATGATGACCATCGTATCGCAGTGGGTCGTATTATTCCCATTAGCGTATATTCTCTCGAAACATACTGATTTTGGTATTACGGGTCTTTGGTACGCATTTCCTATTGCGAACGTGATTATGGTGGTGATTGCACTCGTGTGGTTTAACAAGATTCCGTGGCAAACAAAAAATTTGACCAAAGAGGATCATGAAGAAATTCGTGCAACACAAGAAATTTTAATTGAAGAGGGGGTGAGAGGATAGAATTTTTTGAAGTTATGCTTTTTATTCGTGAATAAAATCCCGTAAGTGTATATTGACATATTATTAAATAGTTAATATAGTATAAGAAACTCAAACTTTACAATACTATGAAAAACAAAATCTTTGACCTATTACAGCCCCGGCATATTTATGCTGGATCAACGGGTCTTGGCCATGTTTACATGCCAACATCGTTATTGACCACGGGATCTCGGCTGTTACAAGCAGGTTATGAGGTTTCTTTGTTCGATGAAAATATACGACCTTATAGAGGTACTGCTCAAAACTTGGGTATAAACCTCTTGGGATCACCCTATGTTCCCGTAGTAAAGGATCGATTACATACATTGTCTCAGCAAAACATTTTTTTGGGAGGACAGGTCGTGAATGGACTAACTTCCAATCAAAGGCAACAACTTTTCGGTTCGGTTTACAATGGTAATGATGATGAAATCTTGAAGAGCGTCTTAGGTATCGAAAGTCTGCCATCGCCCTACAAAACATCATTAATTCCCATGTATGAACGCATTCCTGACCAAGACATGAAAAAGTATCTTGAAAAAGAATTTTCCTTCTTTGTCTCACAGGGGTGCAAGTTTGCTTGTAAGTTTTGCGCGGCTATTCGTACCCAAAAGGATGCTTTGGGCACGGTTACGAAAGTTACCGAAGTGTATCGGGATTTTGATATTATGGAGCAAGACCTATCCTATTTACTTGGTCGTGCACGTACATTAGGAGTGTCTCATATTGATATTTACATGTCGAATTTAGATGTTTTCCAATCACCTGTACAATTAGGAAAATTTGCCGATACAGTTATCAAAGTTCGTAGTAATATTCCTGAGATTCAGGTAACTCTGCGAGCGTTGGCTACCATTGATTCTTTTTTGAATTGTGCTGAAAAGCATCCAGATGTAATTACGAAACTTGTGCAAGCTGGTTATACCACTACAGGTTTTGGAATTGATGGAGGAGCACCTGAAGTTTGGCGAAAGGTTGGTAAGGCGCATAACTTTTCATCCAAAGATAGTGATCCTGCAAAAAAGTCCATTGAAGCGCTTCGGATATCAAAAGAAGTTTTCGGTATTACACCAGAGATATTAATGGTATTTGGTCATCCAGATGTTGATACAGTCGATTCTATGCAATCTGCTGTTGACTTTACTCACGCGATGGTTGATTTATACGGAGCCGTTCCACGACCTCATATTGCAAAAAACCTGATCCCTGGGAATGACCATTGGATGAACCCAGCAAACCAAGCAGAAGTACAGATGTTTATACAAGAACCTTGGCTTTTCCAAGCATTAGATTTTTGTGCATTAGCTACTGAATATACTCATGGGAATAAAGATTTTGCGAAGTTGGTTAACAAATATTATTTAGCAATATGTAATATTGAAGGCAATACAACACAACCTATTTATCCAATAGAGTTGACAAACAAACAGGTAACACTATCGGGCATTCAAAATATGCTTGCCGTGAACTTGAATAGGTTCGATAGGTAGTTTGTCTGTTTCAGTATTAAAAAACCAAGGAATATTACCCCTTGGTTTTTTTATACTCATTAGCCAACCTACGTAGTACGTCTTTTTAACCTAACTTTGTTATAATGAATGGTATCATGATTATATTTGTTTGGGGGCTGCCTGGTGCGGGCAAATCGACAGTAGGAAGAATGCTTGCAGAAAAACTGAATCTTGGTTTTTATGAAATGGATGATTATTTACCGGATAGTTTTAAGGAAAAGATGAAATCAGGTAAGTTAATAACTGATGAAGATAGAGACTCTTTTTTCTCCACTTTCACGAAAAAACTTAAAGAAATAGATACCGGCAAAGATTTTGTAGTTTCTGGGTACGTTGCAAAAAAAAGACATAGAGATCAATTAAAAAATATTGGCGATCTGAGATTCTTTGAATTGGTTGCAGACCGAGCTCTCTTAACCGAAAGACTTAAAAAAAGAAAAGATCATTTTTTTGAGGAGGAGACCTTGAAGAAAGTTTTAAAAAATTACGAACCCTTGAACGACTCGGTAAAAATTGATGCTGAGAAAAGTATTGCCTATGTAGTGAAACAGATCATAGACAGTCTTAACTAAAAGCCCGTGTAGGCATTAAGCTAGCTTTTTCTGTGAGCCTTCTCGAGCTAGAACTAAATAAATACATTACGGGGTAAAGCTTTTTAAGGTATTAAAATAATATTACTAACGATCCCTCTCGAGCATTTTATTTATTTTTGATTAAACGAAGTATGTTTTCCTGCTGATCGATTATTAGCTGCTGATTACTTTTGTTCTGTTCTAATAATTCTTTATTTATGTTATTTATTGACTCTACCATTTCTGTCTTTTCTGAATATTCTTTATACGTTACAGAACTAAACCTAAATGAATCTACAATCAATTGAATAAAACCAAGAACCAGAACAACCAGAACAACTGACATAAAAAGATTTATTGTTGATATTTTTTTATCAGTATAATCTTTTGCTTTCCCTAAAACAGAGACGTCTTTATTTTCAAACCTTATTGTATTTTGTGTGTTTTCTGGCATGGCTATATTTCAATATTAGGTAGTAAAACCTTA
>DAOTGZ010000285.1:0-3103 GCA_035447445.1 Spirochaetota bacterium
AATCCGTCAAAACAATCGCGCTTGAGGATTACGCAATTGTTTTGACTATGTGGTTCTTTCTTTTTGCCATAAAAAAAAAGGACAACAACCTTGTTTTGTTAAAAACAAGAAAACCCCTCTGAACGAGAAAAAAGAAAAAAAAGAAATAACAAAAAGATTGTTGCTCTACAAATATCAACTCCACGGATTTAATGAGTAACTGTTAAATTTCTTGCCAAATGAAAAAAATGGCTAAAAAATTTTAACAAAACAGCTTTCGGTCCAGTATATATAAATAGAAACAACATGGAGGCATAAAATGGAAGCTACCGATTTTAGAACATCAATTGACGTGGAAGTCAACAGACTGGAAAAAATCATAGATTACGCAGAAAAACACAATATGGATATTTCAGATGTAATCAATACAGTTCTTGATAAGTATTCAAAAAAGCTGGCTAAGAATCCAGTATGCAATGACTCTCTTAATAAATATCAGGAGAGAGGCACGATTTACAAATCAGTGCATATACGATTTTCAAGTATTACAAAAAGAAAACTGAAGGATATTGCCAATCTTTACTGTTACAGCCTGTCATACATGTTATTTTTGGCAATGGACTTCTTCGAGGAGTTTATGGATGGTGTTAAAGAGTTTATTCGTCCCTGTTTTCATGCTTCTTTTGTTCGTTTGTTCGAATTTCCATGCTTCATAAACAGCTGGGGTATAAACTTCTACAATTCCCCTGACTATTCTTCTGGACAAGAAACCAGCAAATTGTTTCATTTATTAAGTTGATCTATATTATTTAGATGATTTGTTCGACAACAAAACTCCTCTCTGGATAAAAAGAACATATTCAACTGCCAACAAGTAATTCGCTCTCTTCGCGGCAGCTGTTTTCCTTAATATCCATTATAATGCGTTCGGCAATCTGGCTGGGAGACAGACCATCTGTTACAAATTTCTTTCCTATAAAGCCCGTCTTCGCTGCCTTTTCCTGAATTGCATTGAGCTCGATAAACCTTTGAAGTTCCCAGTCAACCTGGTCACTATTACGGTTAATTATACGTTTTTTTTGCTCCTCAGCCGAACAGGTAATCCGGTAGCAGCAAACCTTCGGATCAACTGTCTCCAGTCGATTAACAAGACTCTGTAAAGATTGCGAGGTCTCGAAAACGTAATTTATCACAAAATCCTGATATCCGTTGGATTTGTGAAATTTGATAAGATATAATAAGGTATCGTACAAATATTCGATTCTGGAGTCATCATATATCTGGAAAGGGTGAACAGCACCAATACAATCGCCGTCCAACATTACCGATCTGGTAAATTGTTGCTGTAAAGAATAAGCTGCAGTCGATTTGCCTGATCCGACAGATCCGTTAATTATCACTATCATTCTGATTATCCCGAGTTTTTAAGTTAAAAACCAGTTTCTGATAATTTGTTTGTAAAATCAACTGTTTTGTACATTTATGTAAGTTTTAAGGCTATAAAGCTGGCTAACAAGCCGGCAAAAACTCCCTTTACTGCCTGAAAAATCTGTTACTCTTTGCCATCCCAGCAGTAGGTACAAAGATTCTCATGAGGCAAGCCAACAGCATCAAGCATCGATTTCAAATCTTGATACTTGAGTGTTGTTAATCCCAAACCTTCACGAATGTTGTTTACCATCTTCTTATAACATTCCGATGAACTATCGGTATAGGCTTCAAGGTTTTTGCAAACTCCACCCTCAAGCTTGCTTATTTCTCGACGAGCAGCAAGATCCATCTCATTTCGCGAGCGAGAAAAATTTAGGTACTTACAGGTATAAACAAGTGGTGGACACGCAAGTCGCATATGAATCTCTTTAGCTCCACAATTATAAAGACGGCTTATTATATCCCGAAGCTGTGTACCCCTTACAACCGAATCATCACAGTAAAGAAGTTTTTTGCCATCAATCAATTCTCTAACCGGTATCAACTTCATGCTTGCTATCAAATCACGTTTCTTCTGATGCTGCGGCATAAAACTTCGAGACCAGGTTGGTGTATACTTAACAAACGATCTGGTATAGGGAACTTTGGCCTCATGAGCATATCCAAGCGCATGTCCAACTCCCGAATCCGGAATTCCGCTAACGCTATCAATAACAACATCATCATTTTTTGCCAAAAGCCTTCCATTTCTGTTTCGCACAACTTCAGAATTAATTCCTTCATAACTTGAAGCGGGGTAGCCATAATATATCCACAAAAAAGTACAAATCTTAAGTTTGTCTCCTGCGGGAGCAACAGTTTGATAACCTTCCGGTTTAACCAGCGTTATTTCACCCGGCCCTAAATAGTGTTCAATCTCATATTCCAGATTTGGAAAAGCACAAGTATCCATGGCAACAGCATAGCTACCATTTTTTTTTCCAATAACAATTGGCGTGCGTCCGTATTTGTCCCTTGAAGCGTATATACCTTCAGTTGTAAGAAGCAGTATTGAGCATGACCCTTCTATACTCTCTTGTACAAGTTTCAACCCCTCTTTAATTGTCGAGCCCTGATTAATAATTGTCGCAACAAGTTCGGTCGGGTTTATCTCACCACCTACCATTTCCGAAAAGTGTGTTACCCGGTTAGCAAAGGCTTTTTTTACCAGTTCCTTGATATTTTTTATGGCACCAACGGTTACAATAGCGTAGTTTCCAAGATGAGAAGATATTAGAAGAGGCTGATCTTCGTAATCACTGATAACCCCGATTCCGCTGCGACCTGTGAGTTTAAGAACATCCAGCTCGAATTTTGATCTAAACTGAGCGTTAGATATATCATGAATATATCTCATAAAGTCTTTATCGTTACAAACAGCCATGCCGCCCCGACGTGTACCCAAATGAGAATGATAATCCGTGCCATAAAAAAGATCGGCAACACAATCTCCATGAGACGTCACTCCAAAAAAACCACCCATATCATTAGCCCCAATGCATAAATTACTTAGTATCACAGGAAGAGTTGTCACAGCCTTAAACAACGCGGATTTTGCCAATAACAAAATACTTAAACATGATTTGCTCCCGAGAGGATTCGAACCTCCGGCACATAGTTTAGGAAACTACTGCTCTATCCACCTGAGCTACGG
>DAOTGZ010000286.1:0-3074 GCA_035447445.1 Spirochaetota bacterium
CAGACTTAGGATCTGGTGCCGAAAGGCGTGGGGGTTCGAGTCCCTTTACCCGCACCAGCAAATCAACCCTGCAGTTTTTCTGCAGGGTTTTTATTTGTCACGATTGATAAGGGAAACCTCGTCCCACGGAGGGAGGTATATAATACTGTCGTAAACAGCGCTATCATCAACTTAATTTCTACCATTCATGAATCGAGTATTTTAAATACTATATTTTCAATGCAATTATATTAGGACTCAAATCATTGAAATGCCTCGTTTCAATTTTCTGGCCCATAGATATTGTCTCTTCAACATCTTCATATCCTTAAATTATATATGAAGTAACACAGGACATACCTATGAAAACCCCGTAAATTGCAGGTTATCAAAGGTTTTGAGGTTATAAAATAAAATCTCTATATGTACAGTTTATTCGTATAAGAGCTAAAAAACGGAGTTAAATTTCTTGTGCCAGAAAAAGCTTCAATATAAATTCATACTCGTCACTATATTTTATGTAAATCGGATTATATCCCTTGACTTTTCGTAATATAATTATACTTGTTGATTCCTGATAATCGTTATTGGACAAAAAGTATTGGCAACCAATAGAATTAATTACTTTCTTAATTAAAAAATCATCAGAAGTGCTTAAGATCCTCACATTGTTCATTGGCCATTCCGTTTCACGTAAGCATAGAAATAAAGAAGAAAGACATGACTGGCATAATCCCGTTGGAACAAACACTACAAGCACGCTGTCGCTTAATAACTCTGACATTTCTAGCAAGGCCATATTCTCCTCATCACGACTTATCAAAGAGCTAGAGTTGAGAATATAATTACTCAAAATATGTTCTCTCTGTATAAATACACTTTTCAAATCAGACGTTTTCTTTTGTTGTAACACTATTAAAGTAAACAACAAAAGAGTAAGTGAAACAAGAGTAAAAATAACCAATGTATTTTTATTCAACACGGAATTTCACTTTTATAATAATTGAGACTTCGTTTTCACAGGGGAATCGTTTTGTCTGAATTACATATCGTTTTAATGGATCCAACTCTTCCTTAAGCGGTATTTCTCCGTAGTCATAGCAAATAAAGTAAACATATGTGTCATCCGCTCCCACTGCCCGCATTGGAGGCGTTAATTTACCTATTGATCTCCAACGTATGCCAGATGATCCTCCTTTAAAGAAATGCCATACTGACGATTCTTTACCATGTGCAGTAAAAAATACTCCATTATCCAGAAAATAAATAGATGACACATACTTATAATAATCAAGGCTGAAAATCACTCCAATATTTTCCCATGGATTATTGACTCCTTGGAATGCAAAACCAGCAGGTAATGTTTTATCTCCAAAATCAAAATTGATTCTTTTCATCAATTCTCCATTTTCATATATAAGACAGGATTCACTTGAGGATCCGGGAGCGAGAACATATCTGTTTCCAGATGACTGTGAAACAGGTCTGAAAAAAGCCGCGTTTAAGTTAAAATCTTTCTGTTTCAATTTCTCTCCCTTGTAAAGACCATTCCGATCGAAAATTTTCAAGCAATAAAAATCCTTTTCGGAATTTGCAAGATCGTTATAATCAGGATTCGGTACATATAACATAAAACCGCCATTTTTTAACGGGATGATTCCGGTCGCATCAATTAATGGCTCGATTTCAATCTCTTCTATTAAAATATGACTCACTAAATCATATTTTTGAATTTTGGGTGGAAATGAATAACAAAGACACCAGACTTCCTCTTCCGAGTTGTCGAGACATATGTCGAAAACGGAATGATATTCTCCAGGTCCTCGACCGCTTTCTCCATATTGCTTGACAGTTTTGCCGTCCTTAGTCAAAGAAAAAACAGAACCGCTTGCCAAAACAATGAAATTGTTTTCCGTTACGAGCATCTTCGATATTATATTCAAACTAACACCAGCATTATTAATAATGGGTATTATCTCCAGAGAATCAACATATTGAGAAAGGCCATCAATCTCAACAGTGGAGTCGAGAGGCAAGATAGACTCGTAAACACTAGTTTCCTCTTCATTACGATCTGACCAACAGCTAGTAACAAGTAAGATCAGCAGTAAAAGAACATAAATTGAACGAAAATTTTTCATGTTATTCAAGATTACAATTCAGGGTCACACAAACCACCATGACAAATAAACTGTTGACCATTACATGGATTCATAGCGTCACAACGCATATAACCCGAGCAACAGCCAGGTTTTATTACCCATCCGCCCCCAGCACATTGTACGGCTTGAGACTTGCGACGGTTTTGCACTCCAGGGCAACCTGTTGTATACCCACCACCACCACTACCACCTACGTCCATATACTCCGGGACGTCTTGGCACAACGCGGTGATTGATATGCTTGTCTGTAAGACACTCACTGTTAAAAAAACAGAAAGACTAATAACTACAAGAAAAAAAAACCAAAAATTAATTTTTTCATAATTGAGAACGTCCGGCTCCGGCCCCGATGAGCCAAATAATGATTTAATAAAAGTGTGAGGCCTTACGCAGTAAAACGAGCTTAAATATCAGAGGTTTAAATCACTAGAGGAGCGAAAACACTCCGGCAATCAAACATAGAAATTATTTTTGATAAATCCAAATAACCGAGTACTTTCTTTATTAAAATTATCGATCGTGTTGCGCTCTAAGCAACCTTTTGGCAGTGCTGCTTCTCAAATCACAAAAGGTTTTAGGTTTTATAGTAGGCTAAGTCGCTTTTTGGTTCATATCATGCTCTGTATTCCTGTTGTAACATGAATTTATACCTGAATAACATCCAAATCCAATTTTAGTTCACCATGAAAGTCTCAATGAAGCATTGTACCTGCTCCAGTGAGGCTAACCTTTGAATGCTGAATACTTCCTCCTTCTCACAAAAAATAAATGTTACAGGCACGGAAACTTTTACAGGCATCTTATAATACTGCTGTATATTCGGTTCTTCGTCAATTTTGGTGCAGGAGAAGGTGTTCGCAAAATGGCTAAAAAATTAGCAAGAAATTGAGGGTCCTGCATTTTTGCCTCCATATTCGCGAGGTATTCCTTTTT
>DAOTGZ010000287.1:0-3072 GCA_035447445.1 Spirochaetota bacterium
ACTATAAGACTTTACACACATGACAAGCGTCTGCTATTTTATTATTCAGCGGTGGTTCCGAAAAAAACCGTTACGGGGCTTCATATAAAAACCATTACTGGTAATGATACCTTTGTCGATCCAGATCTCTTTTCCATTACAAAAGAAATTTCAGATGATTTTCATATTCCATATTATCCAGCACCAAATACTATCGTTCCCTATTTTAAGAGCACAATTCCCACTAAAAGAGAATCCAGACTTTTTATCAATAATAACAACGTAATAATAAGAGTAATTGAACCTTTTTCTCTTTTAAAAGGTAAAAACGGCTTTATTATCGCAGAATACCTGATATCGGATATAGATACAAGTCTATACAAAAGATTTACCAGAACAGATATTAACTTTTTTACAAATGATAGCCTTAGTTGCGGAACCCTTAAGAATGCGCCCATTCCATTAAACGATAAAGCTTATGACAAAATAATCAACTCAGAATCCGGTTTATCCAGATCAGCAAAAAAATTTCAACTTTCGGAGGTACGAATCAACAAAATAAAATATTATCAGGGTCATACCCGCTTTTACGTAAATAAAAACAAATTCGGAACAATAACAGCTAGCTTAAAAAAACATACTGAATTAATGGAAATTTTAACTACGGTTATTTTGGTTGTGGTATCGGCGATGACTGTTATACTGATAACGTTTGGTTTATCAATTTTTTTCACAAAACCCTACCTGCAATTTATTCATAATATGATTAATTCTGTTTCGGCCGTTGCTGCAGGAAATTTGGATCAGAATATCCCCACTCACACAAGAGACGAGCTCGGAATTCTTGCGGTATCTTTCAAAGATATGAAAGATTCGATACAACAAATAATCAGTGAACAAAAAAGGTTAGTAACCATTCTAGAAACCACAAGCGATATGATATGCATGTATCGCAGTGAATCCGAAATTATGTATATGAATAGCTCACTAAAAAGGGTATTATCAGATAAAGATATAACCAAGTTTAATCTGTACAATCTTTATCCTGAATGGGCTCGTGATCTGCTTGAACACGAAGGGTATTTTGAAGCTATAAGAACCGGGATATGGGCTGGAGAGTCGGCAATAATTGACGAAAGCGGCGTAGAAATCCCCGTATCTCAAGTCATTGTTTGCCACAAAAACAACGACTCGGTTATTGAATACTTTTCTACTATTATGCGGGATATTTCTGATCGTAAAAAAAATGAAAACCTGATCAAGCAAAATGAAGAAAATCTTAGTATAACATTGAATTCAATTGGCGATGCCGTTATTGTAACAGACAACAATGGTTTTTTAGTTCGTATGAATCCTATCGCTGAGGAATTGACTGGTTGGGAAAACAGTGAAACAACCGGTAAACCTCTTGATGACATTTTCAGAATAGTAAACTATCTCGACAAAACGCCACTTCCTAATCCTGTTCTTCAGGTAATACAAAATAAACAAATAATTAATTTACAGCCGAATGCACTTCTTATATCAAAAGACAATAGTGAATACCGTATAAGCGATAGTGCAGCACCCATTATTCGTGACGATGGATCTCTTTTGGGAGTTGTACTTGTTTTTCGAGATGAAACCGAAAAAATTAAAAAAGACATGCAATTAATACAGTCACAAAAAATGGAGGCTGTAGGTACCCTTGCTGGAGGATTGGCGCACGACTTTAACAATGTACTCGGCGGAATAATCGGAACAGCTTCTCTTTTAAAGAAGCAGCTTTCAAATAATGACACTATTGACAAAAACAAATTACTTGATCACATTTCACTTATTGAACAGAGCGGCGAACAGGCCGCCGACATTGTTCGACAACTTTTAACAATCTCACATAATCAAGAATTCACCTTCGAAACCGTTGACCTTAATCAATCAGTAAAATCAGTCAGTGAAATGGCAAAAAACACTTTTGACCGATCAATTAGCATCAAAATAACATATCTTGATAAACCCGCACTTATTAATGCAGACCGTAACCAAATCGAACAGGTTCTACTCAATCTTTTTATTAACGCCTCACACGCAATGACAATAATGCGTCCCGACGCTGATATTTGGGGGGGGACTCTCTCTGTGGATATTAGGGAGATATCGACGAGCGATACGTCAGGAAATAGAATAAGAAAAATTCGACTGGATGTTCAAGACAGTGGCACAGGAATACGCAAAGTAGACCTGAAAAAGATATTTACCCCCTTCTTTTCGACCAAGGGAAAAGGCAAAGGAAGCGGATTAGGGCTTTCAATGGTTTACAGTATTATAGAAAAACATGGTGGTGAAATTTCGGTCTATTCCGAAATTAATAGAGGAACAACATTTACGCTGTTATTTCCTTTGATCGAATCAAAAACAACTGAAAATAAAAAAGTACCCAAAAAAAATATTATTGAAAGAGGATCCGGTTTAATACTTGTCATCGATGATGAAGAAATATTACGTAAGACATCAAAAGCAATGCTAGAAGAGTGTGGTTACGAAGTACTAACGGCTAAAAGCGGTAACGAGGGTATAGCCTTGTATAATGAAAACAAAGATCGTATCTCTGGAATTATTCTAGATATGATTATGCCCGGGCTTTCAGGTAAAGAGACATATCAGAAATTAAAGGAGATTAATCCCGATGTGAAAGTAATATTAGCTTCCGGATTTAAACAGGATGAAAGAATAGAATCCGCAATGAAGATGGGAATCAGGGATTTTATCCAAAAACCCTATTCGTTGAGTGAGCTTTCTCTCAAAGCAAAAAGTTTCTAAACCCGGATAAGCACAATTTTTGAATGACAATAAAAGCAGAACCAACACTATAATTTTATTTATTACATATATTATATTATCATTTTAGCTATCCAGGATTTCAATCCCTGAAAAATCATCTCTATAGCAACAGTTCCAACAAATAGTGCTGTTATACGTCCCGCAATTTCTATATACCGCTGAATCAGGGCTTCACGTCGAGTCCGCACATAATCGTGAACTCTTTTCAATATATAGATGGTTGCGATACAAAGAGCCGTTGCCGCCAAAACAGCCAGACTTCCTATAACAAGA
>DAOTGZ010000288.1:0-3059 GCA_035447445.1 Spirochaetota bacterium
GGTGTTGAATACGATGAAAATGGAATTCTTTTTAACAGGTCTTTGCGTACGTCCGCTTCCAATATATATGCTTGTGGAGATGTCACGGGAGGTTATATGTACACCAACAAGGCTGAAGCACAAGCCTCTGTTGCTGTTGTAAACGCTTTAAGTTCGATACGTAAAAAAATGGATTATTCCTCTTTGGTCTGGGGATTGCAGACAAGCCCCATGGTTGCTCATATGGGAATGACGGGGAGTGAAGCCCAGGCGCGTTACGGTAAGTTTGGTATACGTATTTACAAGTTTCCGTTTAAATATTCCATGCACGCCGCCCTTCGAAGCGAAAGTGGAGGTTTGGCAAAAATCATCTGCAGGCCTTCGGGACGGATACTCGGAGCGCATGTTTTTGGTGACAACGCGGATTCAATTGTGCACGAACTTCAGATTGCCAAAACAAACGGTATCAATTTCGGCAAAATTAGTCTCTCAATGCACATCTTTCCTTCTTATGGAGATGTGTTGACGAAGCCCTCTCTGCGTAGTTATATTGATCAGTACAGCCGTAACATTCTGATCAATATAGTGAGAGCTCTTATACCTCACCGCAGGAGATAAGATGGAAGATGCCGTATCCGGCGTTTTTTTTAATGAAATATTGTCACATATTAATGAATATGTTTACAGTGTAACGCTTGAAAACAACAGAATACTGAGTGTGTATCACTCCCCACGCTCACAAGTATTGTTGGGGTACTCTCCAGAAGAGCTCTCTATGGATTTTGCTCTTTGGAAAAGTCTTATATATCCCGAAGACAGGGAGACCGTAATTGGATTTTTAACATATGCCAGGCAACGTTCATCTACTTCTGCAATTGAACATCGCATCGTACATCGAAGTGGAGCTGTGAGGTGGGTAACCAACAGCTGTAATATTGTTGTAGATGCAAAAACAAAAACCGAACGTCTCGACGGGGTAGTGTCTGATATAACCGAGCGAAAAAAACGGGTTCTGCAGCTTACAAGACTTAATCGTGTTGTAGAGCAGAGTCCATCGGCTGTTGTTGTTACTGGCGTTACCGGAGAAATTGAGTATGTAAATCCAAAATGTTGTCAAATAACAGGCTATAATGTGGATGAGCTTGTGGGGCAAAATCCACGAATTTTGAAGTCAGGAGACAAGTCGGTAGAATTTTATCGTGAGCTATGGAATACCATTAGTTCAGGTGGCGAGTGGAAGGGAGAATTTAAAAACAGAGCAAAGGACGGTAGAATCTTTTATGAAATGGCTTCGATTTCGCCATTGCGGGATGAAGGTGGTGAGATAGTAAACTATATTGGCGTTAAAGAAGATATTACCGAGCGCAAGCTGGCCGAAATAGAGTTAACCAAAAGAGAAAAAGAGTTACGTAAAAGAAATGATAAATATGTCTTTGAACTTGAACAGGCACAGCGGCTGCATCGCGCGTTGATGCCGAAAGAGAGTCCGGAAAATGAATTTATCAGTTCGGTTTTCCTGTATCGTCCTATGGATGAAGTTGGTGGAGATTACTTCTCTTTTTCGGAACATATGGACGGGTCAACGGGGCTTATTGTGGCAGATGTTTCTGGGCATGGAGTATATGCGGCGCTGTATCTTACGCTAATTAAACATATTTCTGAAAAGATTGTTAATCGTCTCTGGAACATGCCGGACAGGGTTCTTGAGGATATAAATAATGAGCTAGTATCTACCATGGAGCTTAATTTTGTTACTCTTCTTTACGGATGCTTCACCTATTACCCAGAGAGCAGTTGTGTCTCTTTCCATTACGCAAACGGTGGTCATACTAACTCAATTGTATATTATAAAAATGAAAATCAATACGAGCTTTTTAATGCCAAAGGAACAATTTTAGGCATGTTTAAGGAGTACCAGGTTGAAAGTGAGACTCTGACTCTGCATAGTGGTGATAGACTTTTTTTCTTTACCGACGGGCTTATTGAACTGTGGGATAGCAGTAAAAAAATGCTTGGGTATGATGGTTTAACCGAAATATTGAAACGAAACAGTGATAATAGCATCACTGTATTGAAGAATAAAATAGAAACTGAAATTAACTCTTTTTGCGGAGGCAAACCCGCGGATGATGATATTTTACTGGTTATAATCGAGATAAAATAAAATACTCAGGTTCTTGAAAACAGACGAGAAAGAATAGACTTCTTTATCTGACTGCTTTTACCGTAACGTGGTTGCTTGACAAGCTCAATAGAAAGCTCTAACGGGCTGTGTAGTTCAAAAATTGTGAGTTCATTTTTACCTTTTCGCAGAAGAGGCCCTGGAACATATAATGTCTCTTGAGGGCCTTTTTGCCAGTAGCGCCCTAGATTAAAACCATTAATAAAGCACACACCTTTGACCCAACCGTCCATATCTATGAAGGTATCACGCGGTCTCTCTATCGAAAAATTTGTCGAGTAAAAGGTCGGTGTTGTTTCGGGTTTATATGTGCTGTTAATTTCAAACGGTAGTGCCGAAAGATCGTCAAGAGGTAACGGGTAAATTTCCCATTCAAAAAGAAAACGATTATTAAGCTGAACACCGTGAGTTATGCCTTTTTTTTCACCGATGTATGGGCCGTAATCAATTCGCCCCATGTTTTCGACAAGAATATCTATTTGGGCACCTTTTACCGGAATATCGATAACAATTTTATTTGATATTTCGTTTCGGTAAAGAGTGTTGTAAAATTTTTGGTTAATAAAAATAAGAGCTCTATCGTGAAGACCAAGTATTTTTAGTTCAGCATCTTCGTAAGGGCCATCAATCTTTGTTCGGTAAAGTATAAAACCGGAATCTTGTTCCAATGCTTCCATAGTTAATGGTGTTGGAGATAGTATAGGGGTTGAAATATGTTTGATTGATTCAAAAAGCAAGGCTCGCTTGGGAAAGATAATATTCTTTTTTTCTATGCGGTCTGATGGTGTGATCTTTTTTAACGGTTCGTTTTTTGTATAACGAGATAGTACCTCCTGGCAGGCATAGTATTTGGGTGTAGGATCTCCAGCTTCGTTTAGCAAAGCGTCATAGTCGTAAC
>DAOTGZ010000289.1:0-3006 GCA_035447445.1 Spirochaetota bacterium
TGTTCTTGATTGGGCACGTACTGCTAAATTTTATCCGGCTATTGCGCCAGATGGAACTGCTTTTAAATGTCGTTTCTTTTTGC
This sequence comes from Spirochaetota bacterium, assembly GCA_035447445.1. Lineage (GTDB taxonomy): Bacteria > Spirochaetota > UBA4802 > UBA4802 > JAFGJZ01 > JAFGRW01. The sequence goes on from DAOTGZ010000289.1 coordinate 84, forward strand.
CTATGAAGTTTAAGTTAGAATAAGATAATATAATCTCCTTTGAACGCTATACAAGACCTCGTAAGTTTACGAGGTCTTGTTTTTTTTCTGGATATTGAAAATTAACATAAAATATATCGTTTCTGTATTTTTAATTCAAATCATTTGTGTAAATGTAAATTAATAATAATTTATCAGGAAGAAAAAAATGAACAATCTTTTGTCACTGCTTATAAAAGCAAAAATAAAACTTAAAAGTAATAATCAATACATAATGCTGATAAGGCAGATCATGCTAACTAGTATCAACAATAAAAAAATTAAACAGAAATCTGTCGATATGTTTCGAAGCATAATTTGTATTCCTAAAAATTCGATAGTAAAAATCATGATTAGCATTGGAGCAGTTTTTCTGTTACTTTTGCCTATTTCTACTGTGTCTCAGACCAATGGAAGAATAACTGGTCGTGTAATAGACTCTTCTACGGGTGAAGCCATGATAGGTGTAAATGTTGTTATTAGGGAGGCCGGTTTATATACAATAACCGATATGAACGGAGGTTATATTTTAAATGGGGTTGTGCCGGGAAGACATGAAGTGCAGTTTATTATGCCGGGATATCAACCAGTTAGAGAGAATATAAATGTAAATAGTGGCACGAATAATTTGAATATATCACTATCATACATGACGGTAGGTGAATTGGTTGTTACGGGTAAGCGGGTAGATAATACAGAAGCAGCACTACTAAGTAAGCGTAAGAATGCTGCTGTAGCGCAAGATGCGATAAGTGCCGAGCAGATATCAAAGTCTCCCGATGGTGATGCGGCTGATGTTGCTAAACGTGTAATTGGAGTCACCATTGTTGATGGAAATACAGTTTTTGTTCGAGGTCTGGGCGAACGATATTCTTCGGTTGTATTTTCAGGTTCAACTATATCTTCTCCCAATCCTGAAAAGAGAATAGTCCCTTTAGATATTTTTCCGTCATCTTTGTTGGATAATATGATAGTTATAAAAACATATTCACCAGAGATGAGTGGAGAATTCGCAGGAGGAATTGTTCAGATAAATCCAAAAGATTATCCAGATAAAAGAATAGTAAAAGCTTCAGTCGGAACATCGATTCATTCTAACACTAGTATTAATCTATTTGGTTTCTCTACTCCCGGAGATGATTTTTATTCGTATAAAGGCGGTAAATACGATTTTTTGGGGTATGATGACGGAGGCCGCCAATTGCCGTCTGATGTAACGGATGAAAGTCTTCGAAACTATGATTCCGATTTGAAAGAGCGAATTGGTGAAAAACTTGATACTACCTATAATCCTGATAAGAGGGATCCATATATTCCATTAAGCGTTGCATTTACTGTAGGAGATAGTTACTCCCTTGGAAGCAATACTCTTGGTATCTTGGTTTCGGGTCAGTTTAAAGAGTCTTCAAAAAATAAAAAGATGAGATATAACAGATATTTAACTGACGGTGAATATGACCGCTGGTATGATATACATCAATCAACATATTCTACATCTACAGGTGCTCTCTTCTCGGCTGGATTAGCTGGGCAATCAAATAAATTTCGATTTACTAGTTGTTATTCGCATCAATCAGAAGATACAGCAGCATTTTATGAAGGTTATAACAGTGATACTTTAAAATCTGGAGATTCTTCAACGCGAAACGAACAGAAATACCTCCTTCAGTTTACGGAACAGACACTGTGGTTCAATCAACTAAGCAGTGAGCACTATATCTATAACGGAATAAAGGCCTATTTGAAAGGTGCATTCTCTTTTGCCGAGCGTGTAGAGCCCGATACTAGACGGGCAACACTTGTAGATAGCCGAAATGATGGCACGTATGAGGTTAAAGGTGTTGAAGACCTGACGCATTCTTTTTTAAGTCATCAGGATTTCGTATATGAAATATCTCCTGCAATTTCATTTCCGTTTAAACAATGGAACGGTCTTGATTCAAAAATAAAAATTGGAAGTGGATACACTTACAGAGAGAGAAATGCAAACAGTCGATTTTTCTCATGGTTACCAACAGAAAATGCCAATATTGACGGTACAGGTCATGATAATCCGTCAGGAAATATTGGATCCTATTTTGATGATTCTTCTATAGTCGGACAGTACAGCGATGATGGCTACTATTACCTTGAAGAGAAATCAAGTTCGAACGGAAGTTATGAGGGTGATCTAACAATAGCTGCCGGCTTTGCTCAATTCGATATGCCTCTGTATCATAATGTGCGTTTTTTGGGTGGAGTCCGCTACGAATATGCCGATATGAACCTTCTCTATTATGATTCACAAGAGAGCATGATGACTGATCTTGAAAGTGAACCTTTAGAGCAGCATAATATCATGCCTGCGGCGAATTTGACCTTTGGCCTTACGAAAAAATCAAATATAAGATTGGCTGCAAGCAAAACAGTAGCCCGCCCCGATTTCAGAGAAGTGACACCTGCCGAATATCCATCTCTGGTTGATAATGAAAAGATAGTGGGTAATCCTGATTTAAAGCAGACAGATATTTATAACGCAGACCTTAGATTAGAATATTTTCCAGGCACAACAGAAATTATTGCAATATCATTATTTTATAAAAAAATGTATAACCCAATTGAAGTAGTTATGCGCTCCAAGGGTGGTGACGCAGTTCGTTATGAATATAAAAATGCCGAGGAGGCAGATAATACAGGTATTGAATTTGAACTAAGAAAAGGGTTAGGTATGTTTCACGATTCAATTTCAGATTTCATGGTTACTGCTAATGCTTCATATATATATTCAGAAATTAAGGTAAAAGACACAGATTTGGTAGATTATACAAATAACGAACGTCCCTTGCAGGGTCAGTCTCCATATGTACTGAACTTTGGAATAAACTATGATAATAAGCGTAGTGGAAGTAGCTTGGGTTTACTTTAT
>DAOTGZ010000290.1:0-2999 GCA_035447445.1 Spirochaetota bacterium
AGGCAGAAAGCTACAATAAGCACTATTCCGTTCAGGATTTTGGGGCTCCATCATCGGCCGAATAATCTTCCAGCAAAGAGACCGGTCTTTCGGTCTCTTTGAATTGCACCAAATATTCAGTTCCGGTTTTCAGATATCTTGTTTATCCATCACCGAACCTGATACTGTGTTTATTACCTTATCAAGCATATCTGCAAGTTTTTTCTGATAGTCAATAAAACGTTTCACAATATCCGGAACTTCGGTTATTTCGCCAATAACCTCTTTCGCCTTATCACCCTCTTTTTCCAGAGTCTCTCCGGCTTTCATGACTTTTTTATAAATTTCAGACAGTTTTTTATCTTCTTCGATTACTATCTTTAAAGCAGAATACTCGTTATATATTTCACTAGACCTGATGAGAGTATTAAGTTCATCCGCGATTTGCACAAGTTCTTCGTAATTATCATTTATAGACTCTTCATTCATGTTTAACTCCACTTAAACAACATGGGCTGCTGTCGACTGTATATTATCTCTTCATTTGTTACACCTGCAATTTGCTGTCAAATAATTTTAACATTTTGTAATTAGCTATATAGCGTTTTCATTACACGATTGCACAAAACAAAATGTTGATGCCAAATTAAATCCTTAGTATCATTGTTAATGGAGGTCTTTCATGATAACTATTCTAGAGCAACCGAAAACTAAATATTCTCTTGATTATTACGCGGGTGACCCTATTTTTTCAGGCCCTGTAGCTGACCTTAAAAAATCTGCTGAAAAAGCGAAGATTAAACTAAAAGATCGTACAATCTGGATGATAAATTCTACTGCTCAGGGGGGCGGTGTGGCTGAAATGTTACCAGGACTCATTACCCTTATGAACGATCTGGGATTTAACGTTAGGTGGGGAGTTATAAACTCTGATGACCCCGAATTTTTTATTATTACAAAAAAAATCCACAACATGGTTCATGGTGACAAATCGGCTAATGTAAATTTCACAGAAAATGACGCCCAGCTTTTTGAATACATTAACAGAAAAAATGCGGATAAACTGAAATCAATTATCAAAAAAGGGGATATTCTTGTTGTTCATGATCCACAACCGATGCATCTTGGGAAAATAATCTCTGAAGAGTGCGGTCTATTGACTATTTGGCGGTGTCACATTGGATTGGATAAACATAATGATGCTACCTATGCCGCCTGGAATTTTTTAAATAAATACTCTTCATCTTACGCGCACTCTATTTTTACGGCCCCTGAATATGTTCCCGATTTTTTCAGAAACAATCATTCAATAATTCATCCATGCATAGACCCTCTGTCACATAAAAATCAGGACCTAACGGTTTCAAAACTTACCGGAATTCTTTGTAACAGCGGACTTTTACCTGCTTACGAGCCTATAGCTACGCCTGACTATAAGAGTAGAATAAAGAAGATTCTTTTTGATGGTTCTACAGGAGAACCAGGAGAAACCGGTCTTCTTTTTCGTCCGATAATTGCCCAAATATCCCGTTGGGACAGGCTTAAAGGGTGGCTGCCTCTTCTGGACGGTTTTATTAAGCTTAAACAGAGCAAAATTGTTGAAGATAATAGTTTACATAGCAAAAGGCATATAAAGAGGCTGCAACTATCCCGTCTGGTACTTGCTGGTCCCGACCCCACAGCTGTATCTGATGATCCTGAGGGACTTGAGGTAGTACGTCAGGTTAAGGAACGTTTTGTAAGCCTGGATAGTGAGCTTCAGAAAGATATATCGATTTTACTGCTTCCCATGGAATCAGCAAAAGAGAATTCTCTGATTGTGAACGCTTTACAAAGATGTGCAACAGTCATAGTTCAAAACTCTATTCGGGAGGGTTTCGGTCTTACTGCAACCGAAGCGATGTGGAAAAGAAAACCAGTTCTTGTCTCATCAGCAACCGGATTGAAACAGCAGGTGATAAATAACAAAAACGGATTAATGGTAACAAATCCAGAGGATTCTGATGAAATATCTGAATGTTTGGTCAAACTCATTAAGAATCCGGGTATGGCTTACAATCTAGGCAGAAATGCCCAAAGAAGTGTCTATGATCATTTTCTTGTTTTTAGGCAAATAAGCCAGTATTTAGAACTTTTCACGCGATTGCTTAATTAATGGATAATTTGGAGTGCCTTAACGGCACCCCAAAAAAAATTTCTAATTGTGTTTGCTTATGTTCTACTTAACCAACTCGAGAGTACCATCTGAATTATGTTTTATTGGTGAGTATTTTATACATCGCAGATGGCTTTTACCTTCCGACATTGTGCTATCGTGATAAAACAGATACCACTGGCCATTATACTCTACTGTCGAGTGGTGAGTTGTCCACCCTGATACCGGCAACAGAAGAATACCTCGGTATGTAAAGGGTCCCTCTGGTTTATCGGAAGTTGCGTAGACTATAAGATGTGTTGGACCGGTAGAGTATGATAAATAGTATGTATCCTTGTATTTATGCACCCATGCCCCTTCGAAAAACCAGCGCTCACGGTCACTAGACAAAATGGGTTTTCCGTCTTCGTCTAACAGAGATATCTCTTTAATAGGACCATCAAAACTTAACATATCATCACTCATACGCACAAATCTTGGTCCAATAGCAGGCTCATCAGCTTTAGGCCCAAGACCACCCGGATAATAGTTCCCTGACAGCCAACTCTCCAACTGCCCTCCCCATAATCCTCCAAAATACATATAGGCAGATTCGTCATCATCGATAAATAGAGCTGGATCCATACTGAAACTACCCTCTATCGGTTTTGGCTCGGGCTTGAACGGACCATAAGGTTTATCTGAGGTAGCAACACCGATTCGGAAAAGGCCGTCATTATCTTTTGCTGGGAAATATAAGTAATACTTTCCGTTTTTGTAGGCGGCATCGGGAGCCCAGAGCTGTTTTGAAGCCCATGGAATATCTTCTAGTTTCAGAACTGTGCCATGATCGGTTATCGGAGAGTTGAAATCTGTTATAGAATAG
>DAOTGZ010000291.1:0-2963 GCA_035447445.1 Spirochaetota bacterium
TTGATGTTTTTGGCATCTGTGTCGGCTGTTTCACCGTTTACCATATATCCAAATGCAACCTTGATAAAAGATGTGGCGAGAGATCGAATAAAAGCATTCTCTCGTGTCCAACCCCATTCACAATAGGCTTTGTAAAATATTTCGTCAAAACTGCGCGCGGCGATTATAAGGTTGTTGTGTATCTTGATATCAAAATCACCGTTGTCACGAATTTCAATTCCGTTATAACCGTTAGCAATTGTGTTGTGGTAAAACTCTATTTTTCGCTCGATAGAGTTGTCGTTAAAGTCTACATGGTCATTGTTGAGTATTCTAATGCCCGGAGTCGATGTAAGAGAATCTTGTATCGACTCAAGATCGGTGCATTTCTCCGAAGAATTAATAGCTGTAATATTGCTTTCAGGATTTCCGGGGTTTATCAGGAGGTTGTTGTATGTCTTTCCTGCATAAATTCCCAATTCCATTGCTGATCCGTATCCATTTGCAATTATGTTATTGTAAATATTGCAAGCTGATCCTGTTCCAACAAGCAGTCCGCTCATCTGAGTAGCAAGTTGTTTTTCTGAGTGAAACAAAATATGGTTATTGTAGATACTACTCTCTACACCTGGATCAGTGAAGTTAGTGGGATCGTTAATTTTTCTAGATTTAATTGAAGATAGGTTTTTAAACTGTGCACCATCTTTCATTGTGTGCATTATACAGTTGTTATGTACCTGAATGTTTTTTATGTCATGAGGTACTGTTAATGTTTCGTTGCCGTTTTCTCCCGTAGTTGGATCGTCATCACAGTTGCGGTAGGTACCCTCGTAATTCTTGTAACCAACATATATAGCCTGAGCAACATATTCAAAGCGGTTGTGATGTATATGGATGTTTTCCATAAAAAAACCTGTATCTCCATTATACGGGCTATTGCAGGCGGGATCATTTTTTACCATTATTGCGTTAGCTGCTTCACGGCATGGTCCGGCGGGCGTTGCGTCGGTTTTAAATCTTATATCGTGGCACTCTTTTCCTGCAAAGTAATCCGGGTCATCAATATGGTTGCGTGAACCAAAAGATACATGATCAATTTCAATGTTCGATGAGTCTCCAGTTACTTCCATCATGTTGCCCATAGTGGACGAAATACGTATTCCATAGAAATAATCTTGGCTTCCAGTGCCCGTGATTCTTAAATGGTTGCAGTTGTCCAGTTTAAATGAGTAACCAAAGTCATCTTGCAGATCAAAAAAACCGTTAAGATTGACAATTTTAATTGGATTTGCACTGGTTCCTGTCAAGCCGTTAAAATAAAAACCCTTATTGGTGCCTCTTCGCGTACCTGCTTTAAGACAGATTGTGTCTCCGGCATTGATTGTGACACCGTTTACCTTTCCTGGGGTATTTTTATAGTACCCAGGGTCGTCATTTTCAATTATTACTTTGCAGTTGGATTCTTTGATTATTATTGCATCGGGATTGTCGGTCTCTTCACCACAGTTAAAAAGGGGTTCGTTTAGTATCGGATCAGGGTTATTGTTATCTTTATTGTTTGTACATGCTATTGATACGATTACCAGTAAAAATGATACCAGTACAAAATATCTGGATGATAATTTCATTACTACTCCTGTTTGTTGCTCGGGGATTGTATTTTAAAGCAACGTTGTAGTAATTATTTGTTTTGGTAAAGAGTAAAAAAATATTTAAACTAATATTTGCAACAATATACAAAAAATTAACCAAACAGGGGGTTTAGTTTAATTGAATTAGCGATATATGACAATAATGATCGCTTGGAGAGGTTTTGTAAACCGGGTATTAAGAATTGCTTCCAAAATAGTAACGGTAGAAGTTCATATAGTACAGAATTGTTATTATTATGGAAGCATTTGTTTTAAAATTATAAATATTGCATATTTTTGTTAATACTATTCTATAACAATCAATTGATTCTTTTTACTAATATCGAGTCCAACAGAGGCAAATAGTGCGTTTTCGGGGCAGTGTGCCACACACTTCATGCACATTATGCACTCGTCTGAAAGCACTCGTGTTCCATCTTTAACATAAGCAGGTATGTCGATACTCATAGGGCAAACACTGCTACATGTTTTACAGTCGGTGCATTTCTCTTTTTTTGTTCCAATTTTTAAAAGAGCAAACTTGTTAGAGGCTTTTAAGAAAAGAGAGACAGGACAGGCGTATTTGCAAAATGCACGGTTATCCTTGAATCTTACGGCCAATGCAATTCCTATAACATAATAGAGTATGTTTCCTACGGCTCCCCAGATAAGGGCGGTTTTTGTTCCTGTGGCCATGGCTTCGGGTGAAGTGTCAACAATTGTGTATTTGAATATCAGTACCAGAACAGCAGTTAGTGCTAACGATAAAGCAAACATTATGTATTTAATGTAGCGAATGCCGCTTGTTTGCCAGGTCGTGTTTTTTTTCCATGGCAAAAGATCAAGAAACATTACTGTCCAGCAGTTCCATCCGCACCAACTTCTTCCAGAAATAAGAGGTCCTATTAATTTACCATTTGCGTAATTTATGATAACTCCACCGATTACTCCTGCAAAAAGGTAAAAGAAGAAACCCTCGATCTGAAAGTTTTGTCGACCAAGAAGTTGCGCGAGAAAAAATAGAAAACTTCCAATTATTAACATGTTTGCCAAACGGAAGCCGTTTTTATATTTTAATGGAACTAAGGCGTAAAGAGTCATGAAAATTGTATTTATCAACATGAAAATCATAAATATTGGTACTGGAGTTGTGTTTTTAAAAGCAAAAACAAATATCATTGATGCGATAATGAGCACAGAGTTTAACATCAAAGGTGCTACGATAAAAGATTTAAAAGGTGTTTTTGTTGCCATATTGTTGCCTCTGTCGGAATAATTATTTAAATCATTTTGAACTTTTTGAAGCTATCTGAAGCTTGAAAAGCCGATGGAATATGATTCAGTTTTAAATAT
>DAOTGZ010000292.1:0-2941 GCA_035447445.1 Spirochaetota bacterium
TCTGGATCTGTAACGAAAACTCCTGTTAGATCTGCATCTTTATCTTCGTTAACCAGTTCGTTTGATAGTATCCAATACACATTTGCCTCTCTATTCACTAAATTGAGTTTCAAAATTTTTCTACAAAGCAGCAAGTTCTTCTTTTAAAAAAGCTCTTCAATACATTTTTCACTAATAAAAGTATTTGTTAAACAGCTCAAATATTTATTAAGCCATTTACTTTCAGTGTCAGGATCCATACCATCAGCTTCAAGCACCTCCTTGGCAAATTACCGGGCATCATATATTTATGATTTAATAATGGTTGCCTTTTTATCAGGTGGCAGACAAAAGCCCCACCTCAAACACAGATCATCAAGCAGATAAAGCAACTATTGCTTATTTGCTGAAATATTTCTTTTATTACTTTTTTCACCTTTTGCTCACATAATAAAGGGGGTCAGAGCCATTCGCGTGATCGAATGCAAAATCACTATTCATCTTCATAACCTTCAAGCCACAACTGTCCATCTTCAAGTTTCGAAAGTTCTTCTTTCAGGTACGATCCGTGTGACTCTGAATATTTTTCAAAAAGCATTGGTAAAAGCATGTTTCCGTTAAAAAAATCGTGTTCTGCATCAATAACAGAGAGATATTTTATTGCATAATCAATATATTGAGGGTCAGATTTTGTCAGGTAATAGACCGCATACGCTAGGGCTGTCGTCTCTTCATTGTAATACAGGCGAGACGCTTCCTTATAAGTCGTAAAGTTATCAATTATTTTAATTATCTTATTTGCGGCACCTTTTATAGAAACAGCCTTCTTAAAAAATTCTTCTTCTGGAAGTTCCTTTTCGCCATCACTCACTTTAAAAATAAGCAGGTGGCCGCTTTTAATTTCATCAATATCTGCAGTTAACTCCACAATCTGATCTAGAGCCTCCAGTAATCCCGTATTAGACTTAATGTTTTTGACGTTGATAATAGTTGCATCTTTGTCTTCAATTTTCTTTTTATCATTTTCAGAAATTTCCACATGTTCTTTCTTCTTTTCAGAAAGAGCTTTTTCAATAACGGCTTCTTTAGATGTAAGCTCTGACTCGTTAATATCCATTTGATACAGTTCATTATGAGCCTGTAATATCACTCTTTTATTATCAACAGAGCCAATGTGACTGTGGAAGGTCTTGAGTATCTCGTCAGGAGTCTGCATCTGCTCATTTGAAAAATCCGGCAGCGACACAGTTTTAAAAAGCGGCGAGAGTGAACCATCAAAGCCAACTCGTCTGACTATCCCTCCTCGAAATGAAACCCAAAATGATTTTTCATCATAAAAAAAGATAGAATAGAGATTGCCGGAAATAAATTCAACCATGCTTTCATAGTATTCATCCAAATCTATATTATCTTCGTCTGAACTGGTTTTCTGAAAAAATTTTGATAGTAAGCCGTTTGAACTGCTGCCTGCCTTTTTCAGCAATGCTTCTGCTGTTTCTTCACTTGCGCTTTCCCTGCAAGAGAGTTCTTCAACTCGAAACTCCCTGACAGGAATACTTTTAATAATTTTAAAAGAATTAAGGTCAAAAAGCATTATCTTCATAATAAAAAGAGGCTCATTGTTGCTGTCCATTTTTATTTCAACATCCCAAAGAGGCATTGCTCCGATATTGTGCTTAAGACTAATAACCGGAGCAGCTGTTTCAAACTCGTCAAGCTGGGGATATTCCATTTCAGTATATGAAATTTTTTCACTAATCAGATTGACAGTATAATAACCGTGTGAAGCCTTTTCTCCAAAATCAACATCTGATTTGTAAAAAAGAACTGTTTCTCCAGGGCCGCAAGCTAAAAATCCGGGATTAAGATCATCAGGCAGTAATATACTTTTTTCTGTAGAAAAGTCGGTTAATGATATTACATCAAGAAAGTTTCCGTCCTTACACCGATAAGCTGTAAACAGTTCTGTATTATCCTTTGACAGGGCAGCACTTGAACTTATATTGCCATTAAATTTTTTTTCATAAATAAGCTCTTTTTTTGAGATACTGTATGCTCTTACCCAGGCGTTCCAATTTACAATAACAAAGCAGTCATCATTATACATCTCTGATAAAACAATTGGGTTGCTATCCTTTTTAAGTGTGAAAGTCCATTCGATCCTGTAGTGGTTCTCTGTAATTTTTTTAAGCACTTCTACCTGATTGTTTCCTTCGTCTGTTACTTTTATTTTGTAATTCATATTACCTCTTATTGTGAATATGTCTTTATCACTTTTTTGCTGTAAAAAGCATATTTGCGGATTTATTAATAAAATCAATATTATTTAGATACTTGCATTCAAGTACTAATTGCAATCCGGATTTTTAATAGTCAACTCTTTCATCAAAGGCATTGCTTTTGAATTCTGTGAACACAGTTATAACAGTATAAAATTACTTCCATATAAAACAGGAAGATAATTATACCTTTCAGAAAGCACTTTTATAAATTCATAGAAAATTGGCATTGAACAGCACAAGCCGAAGATATTCATTTTCTCTGATAAAAAGAGCTATTTAAGACGAAATGTGACTAGGGCGAGGTTCTACGCGTATCCTAATGGCCGCCTGGTAGTTGCTCCCTGGGCAGTGGATGAATCAGAAAAAGGAATCATATCACTGGAAATCTATATTAAACATGAGCTATCACATGTCCAGTTGTATCAAAACATGAGTCTTATAGCGGCATATTATTATCCGCAATGGTTGTTAGAAGGAATAGCCGTGTACAGTACAAACCAGATGGGGACATCATGGTATCCTGATAAGATTAAAACATATGAAATTATTAAAAACGGAAACTTCTTCCCGCCTTATTTATACAAAACAAATAAAGAAGATAGTATTAAACTGAATACAGAAAACAGAATTGCCTTTATGTATTCCGAGTTTGGATGCATTGTTGATTTTCTTATTGAAAA
>DAOTGZ010000293.1:0-2941 GCA_035447445.1 Spirochaetota bacterium
TATCGTTACTCTCACCTTTATCTAACCAGGTCTCCCCGTATGGGAGGTACTCGAACCTCTCTAAATCTGAAGAAAAAATCACCAACAAAGGCGCAATTAATGAGATTTCAAGTCAGATCGGGGTTTATGCCCTGCAAAATCGGTAAAACTTTCAAAGATCGATATCGAGACCATACAAAACAAAAGCAAAGTGTCAAGATTTATTAATTACAGATCTAATTTCGGGTAACTTACCAATTTCAATATACAGATTGTTCTCTCGGGGATGATACTGTTTCATTATCTTTTTTAAGCTGCGTACAGTAAAATGTGTGTAGCCTACTGTACTGTCAACAGAAGCATGACCGAGCAAAACAGAAACATCTTTTACCCCTGCACCGTTCATTAGTAAATGGCTGGCAAAGCTGTGCCGAAATATATGTAAAAACGGCATCACTTTTTAGACTTGACTAAAATCAATTTCTTAATTAGACTTTAATAATGATATTAATCATAAAGATCTGCTAAACCAACAAACTACTGTATCTGCATAAAAGGATAAAATTATGAGACAAGTTATAATATACCCCGGAGAAGATGGATACTTTGTTGCCGAATGTCCCAGCTTACCCGGCTGTATCACCCAAGGAAAAACAAAAGAAGAAACCATCGAAAATATCAAAGAGGCAATTGAGGGTTACATTCTAACACTGCAGGAAGACCATCTTCCAATACCAGCCGAACACTTTGACTCCATGATGGTTGTTGTATGAGTGGATTACCTCGATTATCAGGTAAAGAATGTGTTAAGATTTTAGAAAGAGGCGGATTTTACTTTAAGCGGCAACACGGAAGTCATATCATTCTGCGAAGAACTGATCCATACGCCCAAGTTGTCGTTCCCAACCATAAGGAACTTGACCGGGGCACTCTCCGATCAATCATAAGACAAGCCGGCATCTCTATCAATGAATTCTACGAGCTGATTCAGAAACACTAAAAAAATTTCATTTTTTTTATACATCATATATGGTAGTTTTCTTACATATAAGTGCTATTCTAAAGCCAAAAAAATCACGATAAATTCTGTAATTTTATATTTGCTACCCTAAACCAACCAACCTCATCACACTTTCGCATAATTGATAAGGCAAGCGACGTCGCCGACTTACCAAAACTACAACACCACATAAAAATCGGCGATGCGCGAAGCGAACGTTTGCTGACAATTATGCGACAGGTGATAGTGAAAGAGTACGACTCAAGTATGTAGAGACCAAAAGTTGTGATTTACTCAAAGAAAAAAGGATAACTGCCTTCTATTATATTGTTAGAATAATCAAGACCGTAATATTTCTTTACTAATTTATAAAATTTATAATCTATTTTCATATCAGGACTTTTTTCAAGTATCAGTTTTACCAGTTCGGCCTCTTTTTTTCTTCGCATTGAAACAAAAATCATTTTCGTATTACCTTTGTAATTGTGCATTAAAACCATAGTGCTAATACCTGCAAGAAAAGGTGTCCATCTGTAAACTAGCTAAATTAACATCCAATGAAGATTGTTAAATGATAAACATAATTCCGTAATGGATGGCCGTATTGAACGGAATACGCATTTACACCAAAAAGCGGAAAGACCCGATTATTACAATTTATAAAATATTTTTCACTCTCTTAAAAATTAATCTTATCAGCTATCAATTAATTTAAATTGGCCAATCTGTATCCATCGCAGAGGGGACTTGTTTAAAATTATTATTCTTAGTATCAAATTCGTATGAATCAACCCAATCAGTTCCATTTTTATACCAGATATCAAGTATTATAGCATTATTCACTTTATACAATGACGGAAATAAATCATAAACCTTTTTCCATATAACCTGTTTCATTATTAACTTTTTAAATTGCAAATCGCTATCAAATATTATTACTGCGGCCTTTTTATCTCTATTTACAGTATTTATACAAGCACATGCTATTAAAAATTTTCCATTATATTGATATACATCAAAAGCCTTCAAATTAAAGCTAGCTCTTTTATCCTTATAATCATCAATAAATACATCTTTATTTTCCTTAAAATGTATTTTTTCTTTTCTTATTATCTCATAACCATTGCCTAATTCCTCAACTATTCTCTGTTCAAGTTTTTTATATAAATTATTACTATCTTCAGCAGGTGTAATAACAAATACAAACATAATAATTACTATAGAAATTACCTTAATTTTATTTAGCGGGAACATCTCTGACCTCCGTATTGGGTATCCTTTTTTTCTTCCAGTTCCACCAACAATACCTACTTCTTCTCCTTTTTGTATTACCGCTCCCTTTTCATGTGCAACGGGTTTAGCCAAATGGCCATATAGTAAGAAACTCCCCTTATATTGCCCTTCTAAAATTTCCATAATCGCACGATTACCATAACCAGATGTTCCACTCTTATTTGTTTGATAGTCCTTATATACTAATTTAACTTTCCACATCGCTTTTGCTTGAACACCTTCATTTTTTCCGGTTGATACATCAATAGCTCCATGTAAAGCAGGTTTCCATTTTTTGTCATTCCTGTAATACCCGGAACTAACATATGCATTTGGATGATCCACAGGTTTAACTGGACCATTACTTTTGTCCTTAGCAAACCACGGAGTACTACCCTTATAAACATCCTCAATATAACTATCAAGAGCTGATTGGTCAGCCCCCTTCATATCGGTCGACCAACCGCTTTCAACTCGGTTATCATGAAGTTTTGATTTCAAAGAATCTACACAATCAACACCGGTTCTTTCTAAGTCGAAGAGCTTCTGTTCGGTCTGCAAACGACTGTCAGTGTCCTGACTATCAAGTATACCCTTTCGAAACTCCTGCTGCATGGTTTGCCAGCTGTGCCCACTCGGATCCTTATACAACACCGGATTCCCAGCACAGTACATATACCGATTCCACCC
>DAOTGZ010000294.1:0-2911 GCA_035447445.1 Spirochaetota bacterium
CTATTATATCATAAATACACATTTATATATTATGTACATACAACAAGAAAAGCTTAATTTTTATGTTTTAAATTATGATATAAACAACTTATACTTAATCCAAGATCCTCAGAAATCTCTTTCATGGTCATACCGTTTTCTTTTTTTTCAATAATAACTTCTCTGATTTTCTTCCCTTCTTTATTTTCAATATACTTAATCCTGTCCATGTATTCGCCAAAATTGTAATACAGAAATCCTCGTGAGACCCCTAATTCTTCTATAATTTGTTGCGGAGTTTTTGTTCGCCGCATATTTGCGATTATCTCTCCAAAAGGCAATCCCTTTCTTTTTTCCCACTCCTGGACTTTCTGCCAGTATTCGATTCCTAATGACCTTGCTTTATTGGTATAAATATACGAAATATGCTTCACTATACGCATATCTACACCTGGAACGACTGAAGCCACTTCTGGTGATATTGAATTAAGCATATGATTAATATTCAGGTTATACTGTATAACCACTTCAGTATCATATACCGTAATTGAATCGGTGATTTGTTTTAACATATATTTTTGAGTTTCAACAGGAACAGTTCTAAAAGCAGTGTCCCAGTTAAGCAGCTCATCTATAATTGGCTCTAATTGCCGTTCATCAAACGGTGCCAGATGCGGTTGGACTATAATTATACTATTTAATCTGCTCAAGGCTTCTTGTAATTGATCCTGGATATCATCTAACTGCTCACTAATGATTGATTCGGGTATAGTGGTTTTTTCTCCCGTGATAGCTAGATTGTATTGCCCAATATAGTGTTTTTTGAGTTTTTCCAGTTTGTTTATCGATGATTTCAGCCGGGCTACTTCCAGGGAATTTTGTTGAGTAGCTTTTAAATATGTTTCTTTAACCTTTTTTTTCACTAAATCTTTTTCAAAGAATTTTTCACTAAACAAACTGGAAACAGAATCTATAATCAATCTATCTAATACGCTTGCACGAATAAAACTGTGCTTAGAGCTACATAAAGATTTTCGTTTTTTACTCCTGCAGATATATCCCTCGAGTTTGTATTCTCCGTTTGCATATGTGTGTGACAACAAAGGTTCCCCGCAGTATCCGCAAAAAGCAATACCGCTTAACAATCTTTCAGCAGCCAGTGATCTGTGTGAAATTATCTTGCCCTTTAATACTTGTGTTTTTCTTTCTTCAATCTGCCTTATCGCTTCTTCGTATACACTATCCTCAACTATTCGAAGTGATTCAACAGGCACTTCGGGTAACACCCATTCTTCAGGAGGCAGTCTTTTAAAATATCTTTTTTGAGTTGAGGTTTTTCCCCAAGCTGGCTTACCAATACAAATCGGGTTTTTAACAATATTTAAAACGGTAGCATGGTCAAATGGCTTTCCGTTTCTTTTTCTATAGTTATATGGAGGATTATTTATTATTCTACAGATTTTACTGGAGCCATGGCCTGTTGCTGCCAGTTCTATAATCCTTCTAACTATTTCTTCTTCTTCCGGGTTCTTCTCAATACCGATTCGCAGTTTCTTTTTCTTGCCCGTCTGTAGATCCATTAGATGTTCCGATGTAATTTCTTTATATTTATAGCCGTATGGCTGGACTCCGCCCATCCATAAACCTTCAGCTGCGTATGACTTCATATGTTCGGTGACACGAAAAGAAGTATTTTCACTTTCCGATTGTGCCAATTCACCTTCAATGCTACGGACTATTCTATCAGGCGCAGTCTGCATTTTTAAACATTGTTTTTTCTCATAATCCCACGGTTCTATACCGCGATCCCATAAATCTTGCAGGATACCAGTATATTCATTCCCTATTCGGGAAACACGGTCATGCTTGAAAAATACGATAACATCATACAGGTCTTTATCTGCATCACTTATAATCTTTTTAAGCACTTCGCGTTGGCTGCGGGTCATTTTATAAGCTGATTTAACTTCGACATATTCTAATATTTTGCCATTAACCATCGCAGGTTCCCAATTAGGATTGCTATTTATCCATTCTAATAGTGCTTCTCTTTGAACCGGGATAGGAATATTATCCTTTTGTGGCTTATTTGCATCATCTTTTTTTTGTTTAGAGGTACTAACTCGTACTCCGAGGGCAACCCGTTTTTTTTTGCCTTTTTGAAATCGTTGTTCTTTTGCCTGCCTTAACTGGTCAAGGAATTTATAATCTTTTACCATATTCAGTCCTTTTTCTCCTCAGTAGCCACTATATACCGATGTACTATCACATTTACAACAGCATCCAAAAATGTATCTGTCAGTTTCGAGGCATTTTCAGTTGTTTTACTCAACAGTGTTTGTTCAGAGGTTATTGTTTGGACAGTTTTTATTGAGTTAGACATCGACATTTTGTTTTCCTCCTTTTTCTCGTTTGGATATATTTCCCCTGTTTCGGGAAGTTTAACCGTAAGAATAAAAAAAGCCGGGTTCCCCCGGCTCATTCAAGAGTTTCTCTACACAGAAGGATAGAGATCCTCAGTTATATATGAATCTGGATAATACTTTTGTGACTCCATTACATATATAGGCAGCTTATTGGCTATGGCCGTCGCTATCATTACCATGCTATATTGCGCTTGTCTTAAATTGGGATACTCACTTAAAACAACGTTTTGTCCGTTGGATACCCCTATTATCCGGTTTATCTGATCAATAAAAACTCGACTGCACTCATTAATGCTACTGTTGTTTTCCGCCACAATAACAATCATGGAACATAACCTCCTTCCCCGACTTAACGGGATTTTAAGTCCGGCCCGTAAAGGGCGGGTTTATTACAAATCAAACTCACAATCAAGAGCTAAACTGGCATCTTCGAAGCCGTTTTCATTGAGCCAGTTGCTAATTTGGTTGGCTGTTTCTTCATCGAAATTTTTCGTACCATTTAACTG
>DAOTGZ010000295.1:0-2910 GCA_035447445.1 Spirochaetota bacterium
ACCCTATTTTCGCTGCTATCGCTATTGCCTCATCCTCAGTGCTCGCCATGCCCGATGGAGGCTGGGGAATTTCAAGTTTTTCCATTATCTTGCGAAACTGATCACGATCCTCCGCCAGATCAATTGTCTCGGGAGAAGTACCAATAATGTTAACGCCATTTCGCTTAAGCTCATCTGCAATATTCAGAGGAGTCTGCCCTCCAAACTGACATATTACACCGTAAGGTTTTTCCTTGTTATAAATGCTCAAAACATCTTCGACAGTTAGAGGCTCAAAATAGAGGCGGTTAGACGTATCGTAGTCGGTAGATACTGTTTCAGGGTTACAGTTAACCATGATGGAATCGAGCCCCTCATCCCGTATTGCAAAAGCCGCGTGAACACAGCAATAGTCAAACTCTATCCCCTGACCAATACGATTGGGACCGCCCCCCAAAACCATAATTTTCTTTTTGTTGTCGGGCACAACCTGATTTAGAGCGTTATATGTCGAATAGTAATAGGCGGCATCATTCACTCCGCTAACAGGAACAGGCTCCCAAGACTCTTCGATACCAAGAGTCAAACGCTTTGCACGGATATCGTCTTCAGTTTTACCTGTGATTTTTGCCAAATACTTGTCAGAAAAGCCGTCCATCTTAGCAGCTTTAAAAAGCTCGTCCGGCAAATTATCCCTGTTTTTTATTATCTTCTCTTCAAGATCCACAAGCTCTTTCATCTGCTCTATGAACCAGGCTTTTATATATGTAAGTTCGCTCAGTGTTTGCACCGAAACTCCCTTGCGAAGCGCCTCGTACATCATAAACTGGCGTTCACTTGAAGGCTGATTAAGCATTACAAGAAGCTCTTCTGCTGTTTTACTGTTATAGTCTTTAGCGAAACCAAGCCCGTACCGACCGGTCTCAAGAGATCTAATCGATTTTTGCAATGCCTCTTTATAATTTTTACCAATACTCATGACTTCGCCAACAGCCTGCATCTGAGTGCCAAGCTTATCTTTTAGACCGTCAAATTTTTCAAAAGCCCATTTCGCAAATTTGACAACAACATAGTCACCCCATGGCGTATATTTCTCCAAAGTTCCCTCTCGCCAATAAGGCAGCTCGTCAAGGGTCAGCCCACCGGCAAGCAAAGCCGATACAAACGCTATTGGAAAACCCGTAGCTTTCGATGCAAGAGCCGACGAGCGTGACGTTCTAGGATTAATCTCGATCACTACCACGCGTCCTGTTTTAGGGTCATGGGCAAACTGAACATTTGTTCCTCCAATTACCCCGATATCCTCGACAATACGGTACGAGTACTCCTGCAATTTTTTTTGCAACTCTTCCGAAATCGTAAGCATTGGTGCAGTACAGAACGAGTCACCGGTGTGCACACCAACGGCATCAACATTTTCGATAAAACAGACCGTTATCATCTGGTTTTTAGAATCACGAACGACCTCAAGTTCCAACTCTTCCCAACCGAGAACCGACTCTTCCACAAGAATCTGACTTACCATACTCGCAGCAATTCCCCTCGCAGCGATAATTCGTAGTTCTTCAAGATTATAAACAAGACCACCGCCTGTTCCCCCCATGGTATATGCCGGGCGAATTACAACCGGGTACCCCAACTCATCGGCTATGGTTTCTGCCTCTTCCACGGTATTAACAGCCTTACTTCTTGGCATATCAATACCAAGGCGCTCCATGGAATTTTTAAACTCGGTGCGGTCTTCACCTTTTTCGATGGCCTTAAGATTAACACCGATCACTTTTACATTATATTTATCAAGCACACCGCTGTTAGCCAGAGTCAAAGAGAGATTGAGAGCTGTCTGACCACCAAGATTTGGCAAAAGAGCGTCGGGCTTCTCTTTTTTTATGATTTCGGTAAGAGCATAATCGTTAAGAGGCTCTATATAGGTGTAATCGGCCATCTCAGGATCGGTCATTATAGTGGCGGGATTTGAGTTTACCAAAACTATCTCGTATCCCAAAGACCGCAAAGCCTTACAGGCCTGTGTTCCAGAATAATCAAACTCGCAGGCTTGGCCGATAACTATCGGGCCAGAGCCAATAATCAGTACTTTTTTAATATCATCTCTTTTTGGCATATAGCATATCCATCACATTTATTATATTTTATACAAAATTCTGCAAACTAGAAAACCAGCATCTAATAACACTTGATTTAATTCTGTTGCTGTATTTCATAGCTTTCTCCTGTTTATTTCAGGCGTCAACTATGTTGGCACACAGGGCTTCCATTTTTGTCTGACTTCCGACAAAAAAGATCAACAACTCAAATTACTTTATTTGAAATTAAAAAAAAGTAAATTTTTCAGTCAATCCTTTTTATATAGATTATACAAGTCGCAAGTCCTGTGCAAAAATACAAACAAGCTAATAGAAACAACACTTCTCACCAATCAATTGCAGACTTTCCCAAAGATACAAGATAGTCATTAGCCTTTGAAAAAGGATGAGAACCAAAAAAACCGCGAAAAGCCGAAAGAGGCGATGGATGTGCGGACTTAATAACAAGATGCCTTCTCGAATCGATAAAGGCCCCTTTCTTTTGTGCATATGATCCCCATAGTATAAAAACAAGATTGGATTTTTGCTGTGTAAGATGGCGTAAAACTGCATCAGTGAAAACTTCCCACCCCATATTTGTGTGGCTGGCCGCCTGATGAGCTCGTACTGTAAGTGTAGCATTAATCAGGAAAACCCCCTGATTAACCCAGTGAACAAGTGTAGAATCGGCACTTGGTTTACGCCCCAGATCGTCTTCGATCTCTTTAAATATATTCAAAAGAGACGGCGGTTTACGTACACCATCGTTAACAGCAAAACAGAGACCGTTAGCCTGTCCCTCTCCATGATAGGGATCTTGGCCAACTATAACCACATTGACCTTGTC
>DAOTGZ010000296.1:0-2900 GCA_035447445.1 Spirochaetota bacterium
CTGTTGGGCATGCGTCAGCATCAACATAGATAGTCATGATTTTCGTACCAGCTTTCGGGCAAGTTTATCAACTTCTCTGTTAATATTTCTCTTTGCTGTTTTTTTCTGATGAGCAGCTACTTTAGATAAGCGCGGCGAAAGTTTTTGAATCAGCAAAAAAAAAGTTTCAAGTAGCTCCCTATTCTTTCTCTCCGTTCCTTTGCCGGTTATAAAATCACTCGCAATAAGCGCATCCATTCTTGTTACAGCTCCAACAACATACTGACTATCCGAATAGAGGACAAGTTCTTGAAGAGGGCTCATCTTCTCGACATACTCCAGAGCCTTAATCGCCGCCAGAAGTTCCATGGCATTATGCGAGCTGGTCATTTTGGTTCCGCTTAAAACTATCTCTTCACCAAACATAAGAATGATTGCGGCCCAGGCACCGAGCTTCTTGGCAGGATTACAGCTGCCGTCTGTATAGATTTCTATAATTAAATTCTCCTGTACACCTTAATATCAATTACTATTCTACTTGATATTTATATCGATTATTATTATTCTATAGGTAATATTTTCATAGCATTTTTTAAAGAGAGATATAAAAAAATTGATTCATATGTATAATTATAAAAGATATTACTGCATGTGGCTCTTGTTACTGTCGCTGCTGCTTGCCTCTTGCAGCAGTTACAGAAATATCCGGCATAATTACATCTCATTTTCGAAGCATCCGGTCCAAGGGCTTGATGTTTCCCGTCACCAGGGTGAGATAGACTGGGCCAAGGTGAGCATTAGTAAATTTACATTTGTCTTTATAAAAGCCACCGAAGGGGGAGACCTGGTTGATAAAAAATTTGCCTATAACTTCAATCAGGCCCAGCAACATGGTCTCATTGTTGGGGCCTATCATTTTTTTTCATTTAAAAGAACAGGCAAAGAGCAGGCCAAGAACTTTATCTCGACAGTTCCAAATATTCCAGGTATGCTGCCGCCAGTTATTGACCTTGAATATATGGGTCGAAGCAATGAAAAAGATTCAAAAGAAAATCTTCACCGTGAACTGGATATATACATTGATGAAATTGAAAAAGCATATAATGTAAAGCCAATCATTTATACAAACTACAGATTTTACAGACGATATTTGGAAGGTCATTATATCGAATATGCCATCTGGATATGCGATTACTATAAACTCCCCCAACTGCCGGATGGGCGTCCGTGGCTCTTCTGGCAGTATTCAGATCGTGGAAAAGTTGCCGGTATTAGAGGGTTTGTTGACTTCAATGTTTTCAATGGTGAAAAAGAAGAACTGATGAATTTTGTAAAGTAGGGTTTCTACTTCTTTCATTATGGTAATTACAATATAATATGGTTCTCGTTTTATCAATGCTTATGCTTCTTATATCCAATTCTGTGTAATTGCGCGAACGGAAGTATTCCAGGGCTTACCATATATTGCTGCAGCCTGTATTTTAAACGTTTGGGAGAAAGTATAGATTTGGAAAATATAATAATTATCTGAATAACTGTATGAGCAAATATAAGTGGTTTTCGTCTGGATATTTTAACCCAGTTTAAAAAGGCATATTTAGCACCGTCACGAATATATTTTTTAAAATAATAGGATAAAAATTCGATTGTAATTTCATCGTCTTCATAAACTTGGCTGTAAAAAAGGCTGTATGGTATTTCAAAATTTTGATGAAGTGAGAATATAACCGGTTGTGAAATATTTTCTGTTTCGCGTATGTTTGTTTCCATTTCGGTATTTTTATACGGTCGCCATAATTGAAAAATTGGGGTAGTGCTGTATTTTTTAAAAAGGTCAAAAGCAAAATAGTATGTTTTAAGCAGATCTTGTTTTGTTTCACCAGGTAATCCAAAAATAAAAAAACCAAGTGTATCAATCTCGTAATCGTAACAAAGTTTACAGGCTCTTTCGATATCTTTTAAATCAATATCTTTTTTTATTATCTTATCAAGAACCTTCTTGCTTCCGCTTTCTATTCCGAACATCAGGTAAGCACATTGAGTATCTCGGCAAAGTTGTAAAAATTCTTCATCAATTAGATCGGCTCTGACACCATTTGGTGTATCCCAGGTGATGTTCCAACGCTTTCCCTTTATTCCACGAAGAATATCCTTAAAACGCTTTGAGTCAAACAAAAGATTGTCGTCTTCAAAGTGAAAATTTTTAACATTATATTTTGTTATTAAGAGCTCCATTTCATCCAAAACATATTGAACACTATGGGCTCGAACTTTTTTGCCCATGTGAAGATGTATACAGCAGAAACTGCAGTTCATCTGACAGCCTCGGCTTGTAACAATGTCAATTGATCGGTGTGATCCTGGTGATTTATAAATCAAACGAGATGGAAACCCTTCTTTGTTAATATTAAAATATTTTTCAAGATCAAGTACTTCGTAATCACATTTATATCTGTCAAGATCATCAATGTATGGTCTTTGAGGGTTAATTTTTATTTTCCCATTTTTTTTATATGCAATACCCTTGATGCCAAATATTGATTTTGAATTAATTAGCGATTCAATGATTTCTCTAAATGTCTCTTCGCCTTCTCTCATTATTACGGCAGTAATTCCAGGTGCTTTTTCTAAATACATCTGGTTGTCATTTGTTGCGTCCGGGCCACCGATTAGAATAATGATATCTGGAAAATTACGATGTATCAGATTGATTATTTTAATTGTATCTTTTGCAAAATAATTTGCCGTACATGTAATTGCGATACATGCCGGAGAGTATGATTTTACATAATCAATAATTTCCGAAACTTTCATGCCAAAATAGATAGGAGGTTTTGTTTTATTGTCTCTAACATGTTTAAAATTAGGATTCGCAAGTATATCTAAAAAATCAGTTTCGATATTATTCATATCTTTAATTG
>DAOTGZ010000297.1:0-2816 GCA_035447445.1 Spirochaetota bacterium
AGAGATGCCTAAAATAACATGTATTGGAAACAGTAACGCGTTTACAAAAAAACCGATTATTACTGATCGGTACAAAACAGTACTTGTTTTTAATCGATCTAAAAAACCGGTATGAGATAAGCTCAAAAAGATCACAACAAATACAGATACTCCAATTAGCATTGCCCCTTTATGGAAGCCGCATAAAGTTCCGTATAATGCTCCAACAACAGCATTTGCTACGCAGATTGATAACCACAATAAATCGCTTTTCACAAATTTCATAATCCACACCTCTTTTTTTAATGTCCTTTAATTAACCTTTTAATTAACGATAAAAAGCGACTGTGAAAACAGTATGAACTCTGAGTGAAAAGAAAAAGAAATCGTATAAAAATAAAGAGGCATCGTCGCCTGAAGACCTGTCTCGACCACAAGCAAAGATTCTGCTTTTTGTAAAAAGGAGCATTCATTACGCAAAGCCTGCTCCATTTTTCTCATACACTCTTGCTCGGTATTGCGTTCACGTGTCAACTTGACAGCTTCTTTCCACATTTTGTTGAAATCATTAGGCTCTTTTTTTAAAGCCTGATAAAGCGGACCGGCTATATTATCGTATGCTTCATAGTTTGGACCAAAACGGTCAAGATATGAGCGTCCAAGAGGAAGGGGCAGCACATTAATGCCTTTCCAGCGAGCTATCAGGTATTGGGGAAGCATATCACGCAGCAACGCGACAAAGGCGAGAAGGTCAATTCAGAAGAGATCTCAAAAGCACATGCCGAGATCATGAGTCGCATTATGGGGCTGATACCAGGCAGATAGCTGTCCGTTAAGTAAATCATCTTATTATTATAAAAATGTTCAACCTCATCCCGGAGCAGGCGGATTTATCCTTATTCTATGTTTTCGAATTATCTACAAGTACAAATACAATATTTCATATGGCTATTGAAGTATGACTAAACCCGAACGGTTCCTGACAAAAGCACCTTTGCCAATATATAGCAACTGCAAACAGAAAGGTAACCATTCAATATCTACCATTCAAAAAATATAAACTATTACAGAAATACTGATTAAGCAGGCAAATAACAGGAAAATACAAAGTCGGTGATGTTAACAAAAACCTGTTGACAACAGTATACCCCAAGAGTTATATCTACCTATTATTCCTTGTAAGGGATAATTGCCAAATATACCCTGTATGGAATAATCAAATGAGATCTATAACGAAACAACAGATAACTTCGATCGAAATTCTTGGCAAAACCATAAAATCCGAACGGAACAGAAGAGGCCTTACTCAAACCGAACTGGGAAACATCACGGGAGTAAAACAAAAAACCATATCCAGTGCGGAAAATGGATCGTCGGGTTTAAAACTCGATACCCTCTTTCGTATTCTTGCCGGGCTCAATATGAGCATATCACTCAATGTTCACGAAAAAGAGAAAACAACGGGCAAGTGGTAATGAGGGGTTCACAAAAAACATCAATGCTCGATATGTATATGAATGGAGAAAAAATAGGCATATTGCACCGTGATTCGTCGGGAAGGCTTGCGATTGTATATGCTGAAGAGTGGCTTGAGTCAGAAAAATGCCGTCCTTTATCTTTGTCTTTGCCGGTTACACAAAAACGGCACAACGGAGATGTTGTTAACAACTTTTTTGACAATCTTTTACCTGACAGCCGTCAGATCATCAACAGAATACAAACACGTTTTACCATCCCTTCCGACAACAGTTTCGATATTCTTTCATATATCGGTCAAGATTGTATTGGAGCAATTCAATTGCTCCCTTTTAATTCTACTGCACCCGATATAAAAAAAATAAATGTACAAACAGTTTCAGATAAACAAATTGCAGAAATACTAAAAAACTATCAAGTAATGCCGCTCGGAATGAACAGCACAGACAATTTTCGCATTTCCATATCCGGTGCTCAGGAAAAAACTGGGTTACTACGTTACAAAGGCAAATGGTGTCGACCATTAGGTCCCACTCCGACAAGTCATATCTTCAAACTACCTATAGGAATGATCACGCAAAGTGGTATTGACCTATCGGAAAGTGTGGAAAACGAGTGGCTCTGTCATTTACTACTAAAAGAATTTGACATCCCGACAGCGGATATGGATATCTTTAAGTATGATAACGTGAAAGCACTTATAGTCAAACGATTTGACCGTGTATGGAGCGATGATAAATCTTGGCTAATCAGACTGCCACAGGAAGATTTATGTCAGGCAAAAGGATTATCTTCGGCTTTTAAATACGAAAGTGATGGCGGTCCCGGCATTAAAGATATCCTGCAAATTCTTCAGGGGTCTTCTGATATGCAAGCCGATAGTAAAATATTTATGAAAACAGTATTTGTTTTCTGGCTTCTCGGAGCTATTGACGGACACGCAAAAAATTTCAGCATATTTATTAATCCGGGTGGCTCATTCCGGTTAACCCCGGTATATGATGTTCTGTCCGCCTATCCTCTTATTTCACAAAAGCAACTTCCTAAGCAAAAACTAAAAATGGCCATGTCAGTCAGAGGAAAATCGGTTCATTATAAATGGTACAATATCCGGCTGCAGCATTGGATGAGTAATGCCAAATATTGCCGGTTTTCCGAAAACATAATGTCAGAAATTATTGACACTACAGTAAGCTCTATTGACAAAGCAATAGCAAATGTTTCATCAAAACTACCGCTAAATTTTCCTCGAAAAATATCTGATCCAATTTTTGAATTTTTGTTGAAAATGAAATATCGATAAGTCTGCCATAACCTTCGCGTTTGAAAAACAGACTATGGGTGGCTAACAATCCAGGAAA
>DAOTGZ010000298.1:0-2808 GCA_035447445.1 Spirochaetota bacterium
TCAAAATAAAGCAAGGTGCCGAAAAATGGTGATATATTCACCAAGAACTAATTAACTTTATAACACGGATGTATAGACGAGCAGCCCAGCACCATTATTAAATGAGAAAAATTGTCTTTAATATACATTAAGCAGCATAGCCGCTCCGGAAATGGTAATTTTTGAAGTCCCCTACTGTTAAAACATAATGTTCTGTTATAGGTCATAATTTTATGTTTTTTTACAGTAAAACAGTTGCCGATATTCAGAGTGTGGAATAAAATATGTCATTCTTCCAAATATCTGATCACTTAATTTTGTAATGAATTGATGTTTCGAGGTTAACGGTATGTCCTTAAAGAGAGTTTACCATGCATGATCTGGCCTTATGGAAGAATATTCTTATCGCTCTTTCACCAGTTGTTGTTTTTTATCTTATTTACGCACGTTACTCCTCTTCATATCCCGATTTATCGAAACAGCTTCAAGCGTTTATTGCCGGTATCATAGCCGCCCTATTAATTATTGTCATTAAACCTTATGTAATTTTACTTGTTCCTTCGGGTAATCTTTGGATAAGCGCTTTTATTAAAGCGGCTTTTCTGGAAAAAATATTTGTCTTTTTTCTTCTTTTGGCTGTGTTCAGGCACTATCCCGATTTTACACTGCTCGAAGCTTCTCTAAGCGGCATTCTTTTGGGTATAGGCTTTTCGGTTTGCGAGAATATCTTCTATGCTTTAAGTTACGGAACTAATACCATGATTATCCGAATCATATTTACGGTTCCTCTTCATATGACAACCTGTGGTATAATGGGATACTATATCGGAGAGTCTCTCTATTCCGGTTCGAAAATATATAAATCTTACTATTTTACGTTAAGCCTTCTTGTCCCGGTTTTTTTTCACGGCCTGTTCGATTATGTTTTACTTCATCAGAACCATTATGTTTTTTTTGCGTCTCCGCTTCTGCTTATTGTAGTGATTATTCAGGAGGCTGTCCTGTCCAGGTCCACAACCGTTCCGGGGCTCGAAGTTATGAACGCCCTTGCCTTATATTACGAGGAGTGGAACGTGCTAAGCCGTCAACCCAAGTACGACAGGTGGATGCAGAAATCCATGGGACGAAAACACACTCCAAAGGTAAACTTCTTTGTCTGGCGGCCGGGCGCCTTTCAGGCTATGATGATAATAGGATTTATTGTTCTGTCGGTAATAGGGTCGTGGTACCGGAAGGATATCGGCTTCTATTTCCTTTTAACAGGCTGGGAGGAAAATCTGCTTCTGATAATATTTCCGCTCTCTATCGCGGCAACCATTGTAATTGTTAACGCAGTTAACCCTGAGTTTTTCAAATACAACGAATTGAAGATACCTATAATATCGAATGCTGTTATTGAAGTCGAAGACGGCATAGAGGATAACCATATTACATACGATATGACAGCAGTAAACGTTTTCATAAACACTTTCGAACCATTGGGGGTAGGCAACAAATATACACTTGATATTGAAGTACCCCACATGAGATCCCGCACCATAGATGGTACAGTCATTTGGGAAAAACATGTGATTGGCCACAGCCCCGCCGGTTCTCTAATCCGTTTTAATAATATAACACCAGGATTTGCCTATTTTATAATTTTCAGATATTACGTATCAAGGTTTATAAAGGGCATAATTTTTAATTTTCATCTTCCAGGGTTTGAGAGCATAAAGAGTTTTTTTATACATCCCGTCTCGACAATGCGGGACGAGAAGATATATAAGGCCGGAGAGCTTATATACGGTGAAGGCGAAAACTCTCAGAGTTTCTTCTTTTTAAAAAAGGGTATAGTCGAAATTTACAAGAGTCATCAAGATGAAGAGATTCCGCTTAATATACTTAATGACGGCTCTATTTTTGGTGAAATGTCTGTTTTCGGTGGGGCAAGGCGAACTCATACGGCGCGAGCGCTGACTGACTGCCTGATCGCTGTATCAGACAAGGAGAATTTACATATTCTGGTAAAAAACAATACCGAATTTGCGCTTCGTCTTTTCGAATCTCTCTCAATCAGAATAACAGAGACAGAAAATTCGCTATATAATCATATCAGGGATCTGGACATGAAAAAAAAGGAGAATCAAAAATTGTTCGATTCTTTGTCAATGATTCTGATATCAACTCTTCGAGACAACAAGGATATCTCTCCTGAGCTTCTCGAATTCTCCCGCTTAAAAGCAATTGTTGAAAATATAAATGACGAGATCGCTTCCAAACTTGTCAGCATTCTTACGTGTCATGGGCAAAAGGATATAGAAAAGATTGAAGATAGTCTTCGTTATATCTATTCTGTTGTAGAGAAGTGAAAATTGGTTGATAATAAAGACCGCCCTATTAGGTTGTCCAACAGGAAAGATAATTATGAAGATACTGTTGCTTGGAGATAAAGAATCTACATATATATGGGACTACTTTGATCCTGAAAGGTTCAAGGGAGTCGATTTCGTTATTTCCAGTGGAGATTTAAAGCGGGAGTATCTCTCATTTGTTGTAACCATGCTTAATGTCCCTCTATATTTTGTTCCTGGTAATCATGATAAGAATTATGTAGAACTCGAGCCCGAAGGATGCGTAAACATCGACAGAAAAATAGTGGATCATAGTGGCTTTAAGATAATGGGGCTTGGTGGTTCACAGTGGTATAATGACGGTGTGTATCAATACACGGAAAAGCAGATGTATTTTGATTATTTAAAATTAAAACCAAAAATACTTTTTAATAAAGGTATTGATATGCTTGTTACACATTCTCCAGCATTGGGTTTAAATGACGGCAATGATCGT
>DAOTGZ010000299.1:0-2803 GCA_035447445.1 Spirochaetota bacterium
CCTGTTAGTAGGTTCGGATTGTTTAAAGAGCTTCCAGTTTCAGAAGGTGTGGAAACGGTATCCCAGTTTACATCTTCAAGAGCTGTTCTTCCGGGTTCCTGATCGAGTTTTTTTGGATTATGTAAAAAAATGAAGTAAAAAGCCGCGGTTATACCTGCAAGAAAAATCGTTACTATTGTAACGATCTGTATTACATGTTTTTTCCGATCTGTTGAAGGAGTAAAATCAGAAAAATTTTCATTTACAACAACGCGGGGCTGTGCTTCTCCGAGGGTGATTCTGTTTTTAATGATTCTTTTTTTCATAATAACCTGACTGATATTATTAGCTCTTTTTTAACCAGCCGGCTTTATTGCCATATGCCGGCGGACTGTTGTTAAACAGCACCGACAATGGTACTGTTTTTTACAGCTCGTGTTTTCTGACCGAATCCAGGATACCGTTAATAAAGGTTCCGGAATTTTCGCCGCCGTAAATCTTTCCGAGTTCTATAGCCTCATTAATTGTAACGGCTGCAGGTATTTCAGTCAACTCCTGTAAAGAGAATATCGACATCCTTAAAATGGTCTTGTCAATCCTCTCGATACGGTCAAATTTCCAGTTTTTAGCGTATCTCTTTATAATATCGTCAATTTGATCAATTTTATGCAGTGTTCCTCTTATAATCTTTTCAGAAAAATTGAGTGTATCTTGATCGTAAAGCTCGTTTAACCAATCAAAAGAGCATATTTGATCAACAGAACTTTCGACAGAATCGATCATATAGAGAGCCTGCAAGGCTATTTCTCGTGATTTTCTTCGTTTACCCATCTGATTTATATCTTTTTATAGAGATTTGCCATCTCTATAGCGCTCATTGCGGCGTCAAAACCCTTGTTTCCTGCCTTTGTACCGGCTCTTTCCACAGCTTGTTCGATAGAATCTGTTGTAAGTACGCCAAAAATTACAGGTACATCAGTTTCTGCCGAAACGTGTGCGATTCCCTTAGAGGCTTCAGCGGCAACATAATCAAAATGTGGGGTTGATCCGCGAATAATTGTACCCAAACAGATTACAGCGTCATATTTTTTCGATTTTGCAAGCCGTGCCGCGGCTGATGGCAGTTCAAAAGCACCGGGAACCCAAGCCAGGGATATATTTTCTTCTTCGCATTCATGCCGTTTAAGGCAGTCAAGCGCACCGCCTATTAACTTCGATGTAATAAATTCGTTAAATCGTGATGCAGCTATTGCTATTTTGAGACCGGAGGCGTTTAAGTTACCTTCAAATACTTTCATTGTTTTACCCCTGTTTAAAAAAATTATTGGGACGTTTTACGTCATTGAAGAAAAAAAAGATTTCCTTGTCAATAGTGATGTAAAAAAAGATAAAAATTAAATCGATAAGAATAGTGATTAGTTCGGCTGTTATATCTTTCTATTTTTGAAGTTCATTTAAAGCGTTTATTACTTCATTTATTATATAGTCCGGTGTTGATGCTCCAGCTGTCACTACTATAGTGTCATCAGTTACTACTGTATTAAGATCAAATTCGGCAAGCTCTTCAATATGATATGTGGCTATTTTTCGTGATTTGCCAATATCAGCAAGCCGTTTGGTGTTGCTTGATTGGCGACCGCCGATTACAATCAGTTTAGTTACCTGGTTTTTTGTTAAAAGCGATATAAGGTTCTTTTGGCGATCGTGTGTTGCTCTGCAAATAGTGTTGATAATATCAATGCGATTGCCGAATTTAATTTTTGCCGCATCAGATATTTTATAAAATAGTTCTTCATCAAAGGTTGTTTGGGAAATTAGTAGTAGTTTATCTGTCAGAGGAACCAGGTCTATTTCATCAGGGTGTTTGATTACTGTTACTCCGTTTGACGCGTAACTCTGTAAAGATTTAACCTCCGGATGGTCGTGATAACCACAGATAATAACATGAGAATTTGTTAAACCCGCCTTCTTAATTATAGATTGTATTTTTGTTACTCTTGAACAACAGAGGTTAACAATAGAGGATGCGTGATTTTTTATAGAAACATACTCATTATAAGGTATGCCATGTGTGCGTATTGCAACACAGCTTTTCGCTGGAACTTCATTGAAGTCTTTGTAGCTAATAAGCCCCTTTTTCTTTAGAATACTAATGGTTTGAGGATTATGGATTATATCGCCGTGTATATAAATTAGAGGCTGCTTTTCCAGTTCGGTGGTTACTTTTTCTACTGCATTGCGTACCCCCATACAAAACCCTGCCAGATTATCAACTATGAGTTTCATTATCGGTTAAACTTTATATCGGGACGTGAAAAAGTACCACCAACACTAATTCTTATCGTATTTGTCGCTGGGTTTATATAACTTGCGATCAACATACGGAATTTTTCAATTAGCCCTGAATCCTGTCGAATATCAATTATCAAATTAATTCGGGAATTGTTAGTATTTTTATCATCTAAGGTTATTGTTCCTGAAATGCTTCCATTAAGATCTTCGCCGTTGAATGCTGTTTTAGAAAAAGTTGCCGTAAGGTCTTTAAATTCAATTTCACTTAAAAGCTGATTTATTTTAATATCCGGTATGTCAAAGCCGGTTATTTTAAGACCGCTTAGGGTAAGGTTTTTTAGGGACAATCTTATATTGCCGTTTGCAGGCATATAGTTTTGGCTGTTAAGTTCAAGATCTGTGGTTCCGCTAAGTGATCCACCATATGATTTGCCATTACTTTCAAAGGTCATATTTGAAAAAGAAAAATCAGTTTTAAGGTCTTTAAAAAGCATAATCGAAAACAGATTCGTGTTTGTATAAGATAATTTTG
>DAOTGZ010000300.1:0-2802 GCA_035447445.1 Spirochaetota bacterium
GGTATCCCCCGCAAGGGTTACGAGGCACAGTCACTTTCTTTTTTATGTGAGGAAGCCGGAGTAGATCCGGATGATATATTTTCTAGACTTAAGAGCAAAACCAAAACAGCAGACAAGATTGAGCAAGAGATAAATTATCTGACAATAGAGCCTGGAACAAATAAAACTGGTAAAAAAGAATTTAAAGAAAACATCGAAATTTGCAAAGGAGAGGTGATCGCTCTTGTTGGCCCAACCGGGGCCGGTAAGTCTCTCATGCTTTCAGATATCGAGGGAATGGCTGCCGGAGACTCTCCTTCTTCAAGAATAATAAAAATAAATGGGAAAAACTATGATGAGTTTTATCAGGGGAAAAATATAAAGAGCCCGATTGCTCTTATTTCACAGAGCATGAATTATCTGATTGATCTTAAGGTAAATGAGTTTCTTGATATACATATGGAGTGCTGTGAAATTGCGGAGAAACATTTGCAAAAAAAAGTAGTGGATGAGGCTTGCCACCTTTGTGGTGAATCTTTTTCTTTAGATACAAGGATGGTGTCTCTGTCGGGCGGGCAGGCTCGAGCTCTTATGATCTCTGATTCTTTAAATATTACAAGAGCTCCGGTTATTCTGGTAGATGAGATCGAAAACGCCGGAATTAGAAAAGACAAGGCCGTGGAGCTTTTAGTAAACTCAAGTTCTATCAGCATAATCGCGACTCACGATCCATTTATTGCGTTATTGGCAAACCGAAGAATCATTTTACAAAACGGTGGTATTTCTTCTGTTATCGAAAGATCGGAATCTGAAAAAGAAACAGTAAAAATATTGAAAAAGATTAATGAATATTCTGAAAATTTAAAAGATAAACTGAGATTCGGTAAAATATTAGATATAAATTTTGAATTGTAAACTCTTAATAAGCTAACTTCTAAAAAATATTTTTTTACGCTCAGATATAGCGTTTTTCTTAGAGTGTGTTATACCTGATCGGTTTTCCAGTGATAACAAAACAGTTTGGATTACTCCTCGTAAGCAATCGCGACGGGTTCGTTGTTGTTGTCATAATAGTGCACCGAATCCTGGGCTTTAAAATTGGGGTCAAGTAAACTCTTTGATGTATCGAAAAATTTAGAATCCATTCCGGCGATATCCATTACAGTGTGAAAAAGGCATTTTGTGTCTGTTAGTTTTTTACTGTTGGTCTCAAGAGTTAATCCAACTTCACGTCTGTTGATGAAATCGTCTGAAAACCAGATAAGAAACGGTATTCTATATGTATATTTATTGAAATTGACATGAAACTTAAGTTTTTCGTCAGTATCAAAAAGGTTCTCTCCATGATCTGAAAAGAAAACCAGGCTTGATGAATTTCCGGTTTTCTTTAGCTCAGTTATTAGACTATTAATTACATAATCTGTATACAAAATGGTGTTGTCGTATGAGTTAATTATCTCTTTTTTGTTAGCGTATGTAATTCTGTTATAGCGATCAGGTTTATACATTGAAAAACTTGACGGATATCTTTCGTTATATATAAAATGTGAGCCGTACAAATGGATGATGATGAATTTTTTGCGGCTTTTATCTTTCAATATTTTTTCAAAAAGCGGAACCACCTTGTCGTCAGGACCCATCGGCTTTTCGGTATTTATATAATTGTCGCTCTCCTTTATATAATAATGTATTAGTGATATGTCATGAGAATTGTTATTCAAAAAATAGGTGGTATATCCAGCTTCTTTCATAGCGGTAATGATACTCTTTTCGGTATAGAGGTGAGGCACGTGGAATCGAGCAGGCAAATATAGAGCATCATAAAACAAAAACAGCAGAGGTTGGGTCGGATGTATCCAAAGCAAAAACATCTAAGGAAAGAGGAAATAAAATTAATTCATTTGACCATGATAACAAAACCCGTAGAAGAGATCGCCAAAAGTATTTTGAAGATGCATATGATAGAGAAAAGAAAAGGCTGGAAGGAAGTAAACCAAAAAAGGGTTGTAAATAGAATAAACATAAAATTTAAGGAGGAAGAATATGGGCTGGTGGGAAGCACCTGAAGATAAGAAAATAGTTGTAGGAGACGATGTTTTGGATATGGTTCGTCATTTTTTGAAAGACTTTAGTAATTCATATCAAAATAGTCTTTCAAGAAAGCCATCTGTAGATGAGTTGCAGTATATGCTTAACTTAGGGTTTAG
Source organism: Spirochaetota bacterium (assembly GCA_035447445.1). Taxonomy (GTDB): domain Bacteria; phylum Spirochaetota; class UBA4802; order UBA4802; family JAFGJZ01; genus JAFGRW01. The sequence continues at coordinate 2,187 of DAOTGZ010000300.1, forward strand.
CGTTAATGCGGATGATGAAATACTTTCAGATTTTGAAGAAAAGGAAATAAAGCAAGTTAATATAAAGGTGGCAAAACGTGCAAAACGCCAAAAGGCTAAACAAGGAGACATTTTTTGCTTTAAGATTGATGATAAAAGGTTCGGATTTGGTCGTATAGTTTCTGAAGTAATGTTAGGCTGGGTTGCTGAAATATTTGACTATTTTTCAGATAAACCGGTATTTGATTATAACAAATTAGGAAAATGGCTTATAGATCCAATTATTCTTGATTGTTATACCTTATTTGAACTTAAACTTGAAGGCGATTGGAAAATAATTGGAAGTAATCCTGGCTTTAATCCAGGAGAAGAATTTAAGAATGTTAGGTTTGTGACTGGTGATGGCCTAGGAGGGAATTTGTGGTCTGTTGATATTTTTGACAATAAAACACGAATTACAAAAGAGGAATCAAAGGGGTTACGTAGATTTTCAGCTTGTGGTAATTATGATGTGTTACAATTGGTTTCAGAGGCTTTAAAAAATAGATAAAGTTGTTTTATAAGCTATAAAAAATAGATTAAGTAAATCAAATAAGGTAATTCCAAAATAATGAGGCTTGTGATGGTGTATTTGAAG
>DAOTGZ010000301.1:0-2796 GCA_035447445.1 Spirochaetota bacterium
ATCCTGACCTTCAGCTCGTTATCGCTTATAGAAATCTTCTCCTCATCGGGATCTCCTGTGAACGGAAAGAAATGCAGTTTTACCCTGTAATCAGTGTCGCTCTGCAGCCTGTACATCTTGCCAAGGTTAAGGCTACGTGTAAAACTTTCACCGGGCCCAAGCTTAATTTCACGCCTTGTCATCCACGAAAGAGTTTCTTTTAGATCACTGCCCGATGCCATATATGGTACAATCAGTTCGGCATTTCTTCCGGTCATGTCATAGACTACCGGTTTGAATGTATTATAATCAGCAGTATCTCCGCGCTCCCTGTTAAACATATCTTCACGTCCCGGGGGATCAAACACGTAGAATGAAGCAACTTCATCTGTTATGTTTTTTATTACAACATGCAGAATTATATCTTCGCTGTTGTAGAATTTCAGCTTCTCCATTTTAAGGTAAACGCTGAATGAATTGATGTCGCCTTTACGCTGCCTTACTTTGCCGGGCACTTTTTCCTGGCTTAAAGTCGGCATCGACAATAAAAGCGCTGTAATAATCAGGGCTGAATATATTTTTAATCTGTTCATATCTCTACCGGTATATTACTATCTTTTTAATATATCGACATAATCAGGTTAATAAGTTATGAATTATTTTTTGTTACAAGGCATTCAAAGTACGGTTCGGACTGGAAGTAGTTGTGCGAAAGACTTTGCCCCCCTCTTTTGTTTCTGGGGACCGGCCATCCGTGGCCGAATTTTTCGTATCAAAAAAATAAAATTCTCACCGCATTCGGAAGAACCTACCAGAGGTGAGAAAGTTGTAAATGTTTGATCTTAAAACAATCAGATGCGGATCACGGTATCTGGACTTGCGGTTATACTGTTGAATTATCCATGAATAATTCAATACACACAAACGCGCCTGTACTCGCAAAGCGGAAGCCTATGTTGTTGTTCTCGTTGTTCGGATTGTTGTTGTTCCAGTTGCCGACCTGCATGTTGTCAGCAGAATTGTTCCAACTGCCGCCCCGTTTCACGCGGTTAGACCCGCTTTTGATACCGTGCCTGTATATATTCTGCTTTTCAGCAGACTATTACCATAATGTGTTAGATGAGCCGTAAGGCTCTGCATACTGCTTGAATACTTTTCATAATCAATAAAACCGTTTTTGTATTCCCACTCTCTTGTTTTTATTTTTTTAAAACTGCGATTGAAATTTTTTCTCTTATATCGGATCATATTCGTAAAAATGCGAACACCGAGAAATGGCAGACCGTGAAGTCTGTTGTTTATCAATGTGGCTTTATCTTTTATCTCAAGCCTTAGCGTAACGTCTAAAAATTCTGTCGCTTTGTTTCTGATATTTTTCAGGTATTCTTTATCATCAGAGAAAACACAGAAATCATCCATATATCTGACGTAGTTCTTTACTCTGAGCCGCTCTTTAATGAAATGGTCAAAAATATCAAGATACACATTGGCGAAAAACTGGCTCGTGAGGTTGCCGATTGGCAGGCCGGTTTTGCCGTCACCGCCTTTAGAAATTATGACAGCGCATAGATTCAGAATAAAGGGATCTTTGATTGTCCGGGCTATAATACCATTAAGAATTTCATGATTGATTGAATTAAAATATTTCCGCACATCCATTTTTAGATACCAGCGGTTCGCTTTCATACATTGCTGTGCTTTTGATATTGCCCTGTGGGTTCCTTTGCCTTTTCTGGTAGCATAAGAATCATAGATAAACCGTTTTTCGTAAATTGGCTCAAGTATGTTTACCAGCGAGTGATGCACAACCCTGTCTCTGAAATCAGCTACAGATATTTCACGCTCTTTCGGTTCTTGTATGGTAAAATAACGATAATCACGGGGTATATACTCACTGGAAGAAAGTTCCTCTTTCAGTAGAAAAAGTTCCTTTTCAAGATTGAAGGTAAATTCACAGGCAGAGTAGTTCTTTGTGGCCTTGAACGCCTTTTTATAGCCACTATAGATGTTTTCAAAAGAAAGAAATGTTTCTTTCAGGTTGCCTACTCTACGCATGATTTAACCCAGCCCCCTATCATCTTACCTGCTTCGTTAATTTCACCGGATATATGTTCGTACTGGCCTATCGATATATACTTTTTATCAACGCTTATCTGCAAAAGTGCCCTGATTTTCTCGATATACAGGTTCGCCCTGCGCAATATATCCGTCTTTTCTTTTGCATATATCGCTTCAATTATAGCTTCTAATACATCAAGAGATATATTGGTGAGTCGGTCAGCGAGGTTAAAACGTACGTTCTTTGGAAACTTACCCGATATATCCAGCATATACGCGACGATATATCTCCATTTTACATACAGCGGGTAGTCATCTTTCATGGGATATATTCGTCAAGTTTCTCGGATATATCCGAATAGAATGCTTTAACGATACCGCATATATCCTTGCCGTATTTTTCTATCTTTTTCGCGCCGAAGCCGTTTAACTGCTTTAACGCCTCAAGGGTTTTTATCTCTTTCTTTACAATTTCACCAAGTTGGCTGTTTTTCGCTATGACATAGGGAGGAATGCCCTCTTTTTCCGCTGTTTCTTTGCGCCATTCACGGAGCTTTTCGTAGCAGAGCCTGCCTGCCTCTGTGAGGCCAGAAGGCACATCCCCGTTTTTCTCTAAAATCGGTTCGTATTCGAGGAATACTGTCCAGCAGGCATGCTTTTCGTCTTGAAAAAACTCAATTTTTGTGGAAATCACCTTTTTATTAACGCAAAAAGCGTTCAAATCATCCGTATTGAAGGTTTTTGTAATAGAATTAAAGG
>DAOTGZ010000302.1:0-2783 GCA_035447445.1 Spirochaetota bacterium
ATGGCCGAGCAGCGTGAAAGATGGAATGATTATTTAAAATACATTGATCTTGAACAGTACATTTACTCTTTTCCGGATTATGCCAAAGCATATCTTTCGGGTGGAGACGTTGTAAAAAGAGAGGCTTTGAGAGACTTTTCTACATATTTAATCAAGAGCAGGCCTGACACCATAAGTGAGTATAAAATAGTTTCTGAAACGGTAGAAGACGGTCGTGCCAAGGTTTCGGTATTGATAAAAAGAGCTGCAGCTGGAATGCCTTTTACATATAATTATACTTATTCGCTTGAAAAAAAGAGTGCTGTTTGGATGATTACCGGTGTAACAGCTTCGGTTGCGAGGGATATACGACAATGACAGAAATATTATCACAAGACGAAATAGATTCCCTATTAACGGCGATATCGACCGGTGAACACGAAATGGAAGATGTTGCGCCTACCGAACAGCGCAAGGTCAAACTGTACGATTTCCGTCGCCCCGACAAGTTTTCTAAAGACCAGATTAGAACTTTGCAGATGATGCACGAGACCTTTGCTCGTCTTACAACAACAGCTCTGTCAGCCCAATTGCGAGCTCTGGTAAGTGTACACGTTGCATCGGTTGATCAGCTTACGTATGAAGAATTTGTAAGATCGATACCTAATCCGACTACACTTGCCGTTGTAAATATGGATCCGCTTAAAGGATCGGCTGTATTAGAGATAGACCCTTCAATTACCTTTACCATTATTGATAAACTGTTCGGTGGTGAGGGCGAAGCCACTAAGATTTCGCGTGAATTAACAGACATTGAGCTTTCGGTAATGGAAGGTATCGTTGTTCGTATACTTGGAAATCTTCGTGAAGCGTGGTCAAACGTAATTGATCTTCGTCCTCGCTTAGGAAATATCGAGACTAATCCGCAGTTTGCCCAGATTGTCCCACCTAATGAGATGGTGGTACTTATCACCCTCGAGACAAAGGTTGGTGAAGTAGAAGGTATGACTAACCTATGTCTTCCTTATATTACAATAGAGCCTGTTATTTCAAAACTTTCGGCTCAGTACTGGTTTTCGAGTATTCGTAAAGGTGCAACTGACGAGAACTTGCAGATAATTCAAAATCGTCTTGAAAACGTAACCTTAAATGTTGTTGCAGAGATTGGTGATGTTGAAGTATCCATGCAGGAGGTATTGAACCTTTCACTTGGTGATGTTATTAAACTTTCGAAAACAAAAACCGATTCAGATATGACATTGAAGATTGAGGGCAGACGCAAGTTTAAATGCCGGCCTGGTCTGGTTGGAAATCGTGTATCTGTTCAGGTTGGCGAACGTATAGAGGAAGTTCCTGATGAACTGCTTATCACCAAAAAAGAAGAAGATGAGATGATGTGATTTTTTAGTTCTTTTCTGTTTTTTCTGTTCTTTGTTCCTGTTTTGAATAAAAAAATCGAAACAAAACCCAGAAATTCGTCGTTTTCCGGGTTTTTTAGCCAGATGGATGGGTTTTGCCCTCGTAAAAGTTCATACCCCAGCTATTAATAAAGTATGGAAACCCAAAGAAGTGATGAACAAAAGAGGCATGAAAACAGGGACGAATGAACTCCTTAACACCATCCATAAACTCCTCGAAGAAATCCATTGCAAGAAACAACATGTACGACAAGCTGTAACAGTAAAGGTTGGCTATATCTTTAAGCTTTCTTTTTGCGATAATTGAGAAGCGTATATGTACTGATTTATAATTAGTACCTCTCTCCAGATACTTGGTAAGAGTATTATTGCATACAGGATTTTTAACCAGTATCTTTGAATACTTGTCCAGTACAGTATTTATTACATCCGAGATATCCATATTATACTTCTCGGCATACTTCTCGATTTTTTCCAGTCTGCCTGCTTCCACATCGATTGATGTTCTAAAGTCTGAAACTTCCATTAAGTGCCTCCAGGGATTTGTCTGTATATATATAAACGCAGTTAGTGGCTTTTTTGTTAAAATTTTTTTGTAAGATATTCAATTTGTAGAAAAATCGACGGATTTGTTTCTTTTCCCTATTGTGTTTTTCGTAACGGCAAACTTGCTTAAAGTTAAATATCAGAGGTTATAACAAGATATAGCTGATCTGATATAAGGACTTGACGGGATTTCCACCCGATTATAGAGTAGAAAGACCTTTTCGAAATCCGGTAGAGGGCAGGCCTGAAAGGCTGAAAACGCACTATGCCATAACGGGATCAGATGAACAATACGCCACTATCAATAACAGAGCTTTCCTCCGTGATAAAGCAGACAATTGAGGGTAATTCCCTGCTTTCAAATGTTGCCGTGATAGGAGAGGTTTCGAATGTTACTAATCACTCGTCCGGCCATATATATTTTACTCTTAAAGATTCAGGGGCGGTAATAAGCGCCGCGTTTTTCAAATACGCAAATCGTTCGTGCAAGGTGCGTCTGAAAGAGGGGCTCAAGGTTATAGCTTTGGGTTCGGTAACCGTTTACGAAAAACGTGGAAGCTATCAGCTTATTGTTAAATCGCTTATTGAAGACGGAATCGGCGAGCTGCAACGGCAAATACAGGAGCTAAAAGAGAGACTTTTAAAAGAAGGGCTCTTTGATGACGAGCGTAAAAAATCACTTCCTTTCCTCCCCCGGCGAATAGGCATTGTAACATCGCCAACCGGAGCTGCTTTCCGTGATATTTTAAAAGTTCTTTTGCGCCGGTTTCCCAATGTAGAAGTTGTTCTGGCACCCGCGAAAGTACAGGGTTCTGATGCCTCTGTATCCATTGTCCGTGC
>DAOTGZ010000303.1:0-2756 GCA_035447445.1 Spirochaetota bacterium
AACCACATTGACCTTGTCAAAAGGACAAAGATCAAAAGCCCGAAAGATCAACCGTCCAGGCGGAAACACCGTTGACACAGAATATTCATGTTTAACAAATTCCCTTAACCTGATAAAATAATCCCTTGAAAACTCCGTTTCAAGTCGGGTTTTCCAAGAATCCTCAATTCTTACATCCATCTATTAGCTACCTGTCATTTTACTGTGAATTTTAAAAAATGGCACAAATTGAAAGACTGTACTATAAAGTCAATTATCCAAAGCCTTATATATTTGAAGTGAACCATAACAGCTTACAACCATTTTTTAAAAATTGTTAGGGGTTTGTCACTTATACAAAAAAATCATATAGCCTTTCTAAAAATAATAATTTTTGGCAAATTTCTCATTAAGAGAGTTGCCAAAAAATGGATCGTGTGTTATGCGTAGGAGCGTATGATATTTCACAGGCTATTATTCTACTTCGAATTAGAGTGATTAAACAGTCAAATTTGCATTATTTCAAGGATATTATTATGAAAAAAGCGGATGAGTGCAACAACATTCAAGATGTAAGAGACTCTATAGATAAAATTGACAGATCTCTTATTCAATTGATTTCAGCCAGATCAGAATTTGTACAAAAAGCAGCCACTTTCAAGAAATCCGAAGCCGATGTAAGAGCCAAAGATCGTGTAGCTTCTATGCTGATAAAGCGCCGTCAATGGGCCACAGAAAACGGCGTGGCTCCAGATTTTATCGAAACTCTTTTCAAAATGATGGTGAGCCATTTTATTGGACGGGAACTCAAAGAGTGGGAACAGGATAGCTCGCCGGAAAATCCGATATTAATTAAAAAAGCAAAAGAAACAGATTTACCTGATATTTTATTTATGCAAAAAAGAGCCTTTATTCAGGAAGCCGAATTAAATGGTTGTGATTATAATATCCCTCCAATTACACAAGACATCCAGAGCATAACAAAAGAGTATTCTGAGAGCCTATTCTTAAAAGCTGTTTTGGATGGTCAGATAGCTGGATCTGTTAGAGCAAAAATGGAAAACAGTGTGTGTAAAATAGTACGCCTGGTTGTTGAGCCTTTGTATCAAGGGAAAGGAATAGGAAAAAAATTACTTTCCGCAATTGAATACGAGTTTGCCGAAGCAAAAGAGTTTGAACTTTTTACTTCTATTAATAGTACAAGAAACAGAAAGTTTTACAATAACGCAGGTTACGTCGAAGAGTCTGAGTTTGATATACCGAACTCTCCGCGCATGATAGGCATGAAAAAAACTAACTGCCAGATTTGACAGTTAGTTTCAAAATATCGGATTGAATCTTTTCACACCCGATTCATTCTGAATCATTATTATGGTTTGAAAACAGATAAAGAGTAATACCACAGATAAGCATCAAAGAAACCCATATCCAGTATCTCGGCTGTGAGACATTGTGATTCAAAACCATTACAGGGAAAACCGGAACAAAGGCATTCGCGGTGCCATGCATAACAAGACCAGACATTGGTCTATTGCCAGCTTTTTTCAAGCCCCATGAAAAAATAAAGGAGTAACCGGTTGTGAGCATTACGAAAACACAAAAATTCATATATGTCTGATTTGATCCTGGAATAAACCAGAGCGGAAGGTGCCATATAGCCCAAACAAGACCTAAAATAACTGTTCCATAAAAAACACCGAAACGTTTTTCAAGAAAAGGCATTATGTACCCCCTCCAACCGATCTCCTCTTGACCTCCGCCCAAAAAAACCATCGCTAACCAATAGACAGGGAAAATCGCAATCGATGGTAGCAACATCTTTAGTCTGGGTAAGCCGAAAAGTTCGGGAATTATCTAGGCCATGAAAGTTCCCACAGAAAGAACAAGAAATGGAACAATCCATGCAGTAATCCCAAAACGCAGATCAACAAAACGTTTAATAAAAGGAATTATCGCCCCTTTCCCCTCTATTGTTAAAATTGATAGAATAGCACCAAAGGCAGGTCCGAAAGCTCCAATAACCATGACTATTATAACCAGAGGTGACGCCGATTCAATAGTTAGATTCGAAGTTTGCCCTAACGATAAAGCAACCGCAACCCACAATGACCAGCTCCAAATAAAGGTTAAGAAAAAATAGCAAAGAGGGAATTTTTCGTTTTTATTCATTTTGGCATCCTTATTTATATTAAAATTAAACTTTTTAAACTAATTTTGAAGATTCATTGTTGAAATTTATATCAATTCAAAATAAACAATCAAGTAATTCAAAAGTGCTACCTTTTATATTCACAGCAATTATCTAATAAATGATTATCGAAAAGCTATAATGATTGAATGAAATCAGATTATAATATTAACAGATGATTGTGCTTACGCGAGCTTTATCGGCAGACACTTGTTTCAGTTTTCTTTGGTTATCTTTTCCACTTAGCGTCTCTGGCACTCCGCAAAAAAGGCAATGAACAATGAATAACGAAAAATTAGAAAGAACAGTATTTACCAAGGGAGCTCAGCTGACCAATATTTACTGGAAATAATCCGTATATTGTCGTTCCTGCGGATGCAGGAATTTATAGAGTAAATTAGTCATCGCCTGGGATTCCGGCACTCCGAAGGAAGGTAATGAATAGTAAATAATGAAAAACAGATCTTTATCTGCATACAAGAATATAGCGAGGAGAGTATCGTAAAGACGCACCGGTGAATTATTTAATAGAAACTATCTCTTTTTTTGTAAGGCCAGTTAACTCTGCTATTTCTTGTACGTTAAAACC
>DAOTGZ010000304.1:0-2715 GCA_035447445.1 Spirochaetota bacterium
AATTAATTGTCTTGACCTGCGAAAGGGTGCATAATATTTTTGCTCTGAAATTGACTGAGAAGTAGTGATTTGAAAGAAAAAGCTTATGCTAAAATTAATTTGCATTTGGCTGTAAAAGAGAAACGAGCTGATGGTTATCATAACATAGAGTCAGTCATGTTTTCGGTTTCTTTGTGTGATGAGATAACGGTTTTGGTTTGCGAAAAAAAGAAAACCGGAGGCTCTCAATTAGAAATTGAGGCTTATGGTCGGTTTGGTTCGGTAATACAAGATTTACCTTTGGAAAAAAATCTTGTTTATAAAGCTTTTATTTTGTTCTTTGAAAACGTATCTTATAATGTTTATATGAAGATTCGGCTTAACAAAAGGATCCCGGCAGGTGCCGGACTTGCAGGAGGCAGTAGTGATGCGGCTGCAATGTTAAGACTGTTGAATAGAATTTTTCATTGTTATAGTTTCAAGAAGTTAATGATGATGGGATCCAAAATTGGAGCAGATGTTCCTTTTTGTTTGCAAAAAAAGCCGGCTTTCTGTATAGGCATTGGGAATATAATATCGGTATATAATAAACTCCGGTTAAAAATATGGGTTGTAATCACTTTTAATGATTGTCATATTAGTACCAAAGAAGCTTATCAAAATTTATTAAGCTGCAATTCCAATACAGAGGATTGTAAAAAAATTAAAGAGTTGATATATTTATCAGAATTTAGATATTATTTTAATAGTTTCGAGAATTATGCTATTAAGCTGTTTTCAGAAATAGCAAATATAAAGAAGTTCATGTATGACTATGGAGCATTTTTTTCTTTAATGACTGGGTCCGGTTCGTCTGTGGTTGGGTATTTTAAATCAAAGCAGACGGCTTGCAAAGCGGCAGGTTTTATGAACGAGAAAGGATTTGATTCTGTAGTATCATATTTGATATAAATTGAGGCGTAGCCAAGCGGTAAGGCACCGGGTTTTGGTCCCGGCATTCCAAGGTTCGAATCCTTGCGTCTCAGAGAGAAGGTAAAGTATGAGAGCGATTATTCTGGCGGCAGGTAAAGGAGTAAGAATGAATTCTTCTTTACCAAAGGTTTTGCATCGTATTAATAATGTCCCTCTTGTACAGCACGTAATTAACTCTTTGAACAAAATAAATGTTGAATCTATCTGTGTAATTGTGGGTTATAAGGCAGATGAGGTTCAAAAAGAGATTGGTGATTCAGTTTTATATGCTTATCAGAAAGAACAGTTGGGAACCGGTCATGCGGTGTTGCAAGCTGAATCCTGTTTTAAAAACTACAATGGGCCGGTAATTATTACTTGTGGAGATGCTCCATTTATAACACCTCAAAGCTTTAAAGATATGCTGTCTCTCTGTGATGATGAGAAATGTAAAGCTTCTGTTTTAACAATGATATGTGAGAATCCGAATGGGTATGGCCGGATTATTAAAGATAAGAATGGCGATGTTGCTGAAATTGTCGAAGAAAAGGATGCTACTGATTCAATAAAACAGATAAAAGAAGTAAATTGCGGTACATATGTAGTTGATTCCTGCCTGCTGTTTGAAGGATTAAAATCTGTTGGAACAGATAATGCCCAAAATGAGTACTATCTACCGGATATCGTTAAATATATCATTTCCAAAGGGTATCTTGTTAAGTCCGCAGTTCTTTCGGATAATCGTGAAGGTATTGGAATAAATAGTAAAGAAGAACTGAAACAGGCAGAGAAAATATATAATGAATTTTGATATTACTAAAAAGAAATACGATATAAAAATTATAAGCTGTAATTCTAATTTAACACTGGCTAACGATATAACGGATAAACTGGGTGTTTCTTTAACTGAGTCAGATTGTAAAAAATTTCTCGATGGAGAAATTTTTGTAAAGATAAAAGAGAGTGTCCGTGGATGCGATGTTTTTATTGTTCAGTCCACTTGTAAACCTGCCAATGATAATCTAATGGAACTCCTTCTTATGATAGATGCTGCAAAGCGCGCTTCGGCTCGTACTATAACAGCAGTTATTCCCTATTTCGGTTATTCGAGACAAGATAGAAAAATGGAGCCTCGCGTTCCAATTTCAGCCAAACTTGTTGCGAACTTATTAATGAAAGCTGGAATTCAGCGTGTATTAACAATGGATTTACATGCGGATCAAATTCAGGGATTTTTTGATGTTCCGGTAGACAATCTCTTTTTAACACCGATAGCGATTGGATATTTCAATTCATTAAAAATTGAAGACTTAGTGGTTGTTTCTCCTGATAGTGGAGGTACTGACCGGGCGCGCTATCTTGCAAAGCATTTACAATGCGGTTTAGCTATTATCGATAAACGTCGTCCAAAAGCTAATGTTTGCGAAATCATGAATGTGATTGGAGAGGTTGAGGGGAAAAATTGTCTTTTAATAGATGATATTATTGATACTGCAGGTTCAATTTCTGGCGGAGCCAAAGCCTTAAAGCAATTTGGAGCCAAGGATATATATTGTATTGCCACCCATCCCGTGCTGTCTGGTAATGCGGTCTCAAATCTAAAAGGTGCCGGTTTTAAGGAAATAATATTTTCAGATACGATTCCGATACCTGAAGATAAAATGTTGGATAATATGACAATTCTTCGAACATGTTCTCTTTTTTCAGAAGCGATCAAGAGAATATATTCAGGAGAATCTGTAAGTAATCTTTTCGTATAATAATATTTTAGTGAGGAAAAAATGG
>DAOTGZ010000305.1:0-2703 GCA_035447445.1 Spirochaetota bacterium
AATTTCAATAGACCAAACAATAAAACAACAAAAACCCCAAAAACCCCAAAAACCCCAAAAACATAACCAATATTTATCGGAAGGGGTTTATAGTCAATAAATATATTTTATCTTAAACCGATTTCTTCTTAATGATAACCCAAAATAATCGAAGTACTTAAAGCAGATCAGGAACTAAAACCAACCAAACTGTGCAAAAACATTAATCGTAATATTATTAAACTCATCTTCCTTGATATAATCAACATTTAGTTTAGAAAAATAGTTATAACCTACTCCGGCTCCAACGCGAAAAAACCTAGTCATATTCACATTAACATTTAAAAACGGATAAAAGGCAAAAAAATCGGAACTATTATTATAATCTTCGGGATCTTGATCCAGATCACTGACGACAGTACAACTTCCTCCCCCCAACATAAAACCTACCGAATAGGTTACTATACTTTTTGGATTAAAATAATAGTTAAAGAAAAAGCCACCGTACCCAAGCACTAAATACTGCTCCTCTAGCTCTTGAAAACTATCAGAGTAATCACTTGCCTTAGTAGGATTCACAAGACCAAAACCCCCGGCACCAAATACCCAACTGTCATTAATGATAACCCCACCGGCTCCCCCCATAAAGCTGGCATGAGATTCTGCGAAAGGAAGCATATAGTACATGGGACCACCCATTCCCGAAAACCTGACATTTCCACTTCTCAGGAGATAATCTCCGGAATCTCCGTCTTCTCCGAAAAGCTTTTCCATTTTATATTTTACCTTATCAGCGAAGACTTCTTCCTTCTCTCCACGCCATCTTGTCTTCTCTTTTGAACCTCCGGAAAAATCCGAAGTTTTAAGATTATAGGCACTTCCCTCTTTGACATTAATAGATGCTTCTGAAATAGAATTGTTATAGTGATTATTTACCACCACATATTTTCCGGATCCAACTGCTATCGAAAATTCCTCACCATAAGATTTTTGAAATTCGGCAACAACATTATTGGAACTGTCTCTTAGAAAGAATCTTCCCTCTAAATCCCGATGCATTACAATTTTAGAGGAAGCGCGATTTATATCGGTTAATACAACATCACCGGTTCCAATCATCTCAATATGATAATTAGGGTGTTGCGGACCTCCAGTAGTTTTTTGAGTCCTTGATAAGGTCGAATTATAGGCAAACTGATAGACCTCGTTAAGAGTAATCTTTTTATCCTGATTTACATCCGCCGCGCCGCGCATACCGGTCAAAACATAATGAGTAAAAAAGGACCCGCGTATAGCATCCGATTCCTGAGAAACTTCATCGGCAGAACTTGACGTCATAATAGCGTTTCCTTTCATGTCGTATGAATTATCGACAAAAAAGGCCGGTTTCATTGTCCCGCCTTTTGTTCTGGTAAAGGCTCCGGAAGAACATGAGTCAAGAATCACAATGCGCACATCTACATCCAGAGACTTGATGTTTTTCTTAAGTTCCGCATAGGTAATTTTATCATTTCCCAGCAAAATTCCGTTCTGATCAGAGTGCCCTGAATAGTAAAAAAAGAGCTCCATTTTACGGTATTTTTTTTTGTCACTGTTTATCTTTTTTGTCATTCGTCCTAATGACGAATAAAAATTCCTTGGGTCAGGGTTATAAAGGACAAAGACATCTTCATCAGCTACACCACCAATCGAGTTCAAAACTGATCGGAAAGTCGCTGCATCAGAAACCGCGTATTTAAGCAGTACCCGGTCATTTCCGCCATTATTTGCTCCAACTATAAATGCATATCGTTTAACTGATGAAGCAATTAGGCTGGCAGGCAGTACAGATAAAAAAATAATCGAAAAGAATAAAAGCCTTTTCATCTTTTACTCCTTATACAAGATAAAAGATTTATACTGTATTTGGTAATCATCGAGATACGGATCAGATTCAGGGTTTCCGTTACCTGCTTCTTTTAAACGATCTCTCAAAAGCTGTATTTGAAACGGTTTTTTTGACACAAAGAAATAAAATTTCTCAAAATGAGGCGCATTATCAAGAACATAAGAATTTTGCAGCACTACCCGGCTTCCCCGCTCAATCGAGCGTGATACTTCGCCATCCTGAGGCAAATGTTTTGTTATAGTTCCATTACCGTCGATAGAAAGAATTGCCCCAAAAGTATTATTGTCATTTTGATAAACTATCTGAAGATGGTCGCCCGGCTTCGCTGAACTTCTATTTTGAAGTAAGGTCACTCCCGCACTACCCTTACTATAAATCATTATACCGGTGCTCCCCTTTATCCGCGTAACATCATTCATTTGGTCAGGCAATCCGGTCAACACCTTATTATTCCTGGGCATAAAGACAAAAAGAGCAACAATTACAGAAAGAGCCGCTGATAAAGCAAATGCGTTTTTTAAAGAAAAAATCTGCGACAGAAATGATGGTGCTTTTGGTATTCTCTTATCTGAATTTGACTTTGATTTTTCAACAGCCTTTGTTATCAGTGATACATTTAGCGAGACAGGGTGAGCCGTAAAAAAATCATGATTTGACTCTTCTATTTTTAGAAGCCTAAGACGAAGTGCAGAGTCCTTTTCAATAGCATCTGCTACTTGCTCGTACTCATTTTCAGGAAGTTCATGAAGAAGATATTGTTCAAGTGTTAAATCAGTAATAAAATCATTGTTCATGATAATCCTCCCTGAAAGATGCAGCAATCTGTTTTACCTTGG
>DAOTGZ010000306.1:0-2690 GCA_035447445.1 Spirochaetota bacterium
CTAAAGATGCTTAATAAATAACCATTTTCTTTAGTGCTAGCAGAGAGGCCAAGTGTCTCTCTGTTTTATTTTGTAATTATGTCGTATTATTGCTTTTGTTGGTGCATACCTCTCCTTGTGCTAATATAAGTTAATGATATACCGTCCGATCGGGATTAATACTTGACATTGCGCGTATCACATATATATTTTAAACTAAAGCTTTTTTGTTCATGTGGCAGTCTTAATATGGCATTGATTTATATGTTCTTAAGTTTTGCCGGGTTTGGATGTATTCTGTTTTAACTCTACTCCCGTCATTTTTTTTTGTATCAAACTATATAAAACAGTGTTTTGAGTTTATTTTTCGTATTAATATGCCGATTATGAACAAAGATAACTATATTGATGTACTGTTGTCTTCTGAATTTATATCAGTTTAAATCATATTGTCAAAGGAGTTGATAGGATGAAAAGGGAGGTAAAGACTTTATTGGTAACTATCCTCGCAGGTTTTTTGTTCGTCCTTGCCGGGGATTTTAATATAGGCCTGATTGCACAGGATGCGGCAGGCGATGATGCTGCACCGGCAGCGCGGGGCGGTGAACGTAAAAAACTCGACGGCCTTGTTGTTGATTGGATGAATGACTTTGAAGACTCAGAGGATTGGCGTGCTGTTTCGACCTGTCCCCTTGGAGATACAAAGATTCGTAAAATGCCGGGAAAACCTAATAAAGTTAATGAAGACGGTACAGTTGAAGATGCTAAGATCGAGCTTACCGATGAAAACGGTGTTACGCATAAAGATGAGTATGTGTTAGGTGCGAAAACGTATTTTGCGGACAGAGGTTTTGACCGCGTTGAAGTTTTTCCGCCAAACGAATATATTGTCCGTGGAAAAGCAAAAGAGGTACGGGTCTGGGTTTTAGGCCGTAAGTTTAGACATACACTTTATATCAAGCTTCGAGACTATCGTGGCAAGATTCATAAGATAAAAGTCGGACGTCTTGATTTCTGGGGCTGGAAAGAGATGAGTGTAATTGTACCTGGATGGCTTCCGCAATCTGCCAAGTACGCCATGATGGATAAAAATCTTCATTTTGTATCTTTCTTTGTTGAAAGTGATAAATTTGAGGTACCTGGAACTTTTTACTTTTATATGGATAACTTTCGTATAGTTACAGATCTTTCAGAGTTTACAGGAGATCCTGATATTAAGGATAACTGGTAAGATAGGGGCCGCAGGCCCTTCATCTTGTAATGAAAATGAAATGTAGCACTGTAGCTATAAATGGAGGAAAAATGAAACGGCGTTATTTTAAGATTATTATGTTTATATTATCTCTTTCTATCTTTGGATTGCTGGTTACTACTGTTTATTCTCAGCTAATAACCAATGTTCCACCAGATATATCGATAGACGAGATTAAGGCTCTTGTTGTTGAAGATTTTGAGTCTTCTCCTACTTGGGTTGTAGAGACAGAACCTAAGCCATATACAAAAGGCGGAGGCGATGAAAAGGCCAAAAAGAATCCTGTTCCGGTTCTTGAAATAAAAATTGTTGATGGCGCTCCTTCTGATATGAAGCCTCAGGAGTGGCAGGCTGATAACAAAGGAACCAAGAAAGATAAGGTTCTTGGAGTAAATTTTAGATTTAAATATCCAGGACATAATACAGTAAAGATGACACCTCCTGAGCCAATAAATTTACCAGGACGTGCTCGCGGTCTTTCAATTTGGGTTCATGGACGCGGTAACAAATATTATCTTGAGTGCTGGGTAAAAGATTATGAAGGTAGCACTCATATATTGAAGTTCGGTGAAGTCGGTTTTGTTGGTTGGAGACCGATGTCTGTAGAAATTCCTGAGTTTATCCCTCAGGCAGTTGATTCGTATCCTTCGACTAAAACATTGACACTTGAAAAATTTGTTTTAAGATCTGATCCAAGAGAACGTGTAGGTAATGTATTTTTCTTTTTTGATCAGCTAAAGGTGCTTACTCAGACTTACGAGGTTAATTTTGACGGTTCAGGCCTGGAGGATTCTTTCGAAAGTTCCAAAGGAACAAGAGAGACGAAACCTGCTCCTGCCGGCGGTACAGAATAAAAAAAGTTGGTGATACTTAACTGAAGTACCATATAAAGTATCCGCCCGCACAAGGCGGATACTTTCGTTATTAATAGACAATCATGGGAGGGAAATAATGCAGCAATTTATTGATCGTTTGGAGTCTCTATTAAAAGAGGAGTCTTTCGGTAGAATGGGGGCATCAAGTGTTGGCATTTCCCGTTTTAAGAATTTAGAATCCTTTTTTAATGAATGTGTGCAGGGTAATGCGACTAAAGAAATATATGATGCATGTGATAACCATCTTGATGAAAACCCGTCTTCGGTGACTTCTCTTTATATTAGCGGATTGATAGCTTTTCATTGTAATATAATTGATGGAAAGAATAATCTTATTAGTTTAATTAAAACTTTTTCGGATCTGCAAAAATGGGCTGTTGTGGAACATTTAGCAGACAAGGTCTTGGAATATGGCGAAAATAGCACTGCTTTGAAAGCTCTTGCGATGAGTCTGGAAAAATTAAAAAGACGTAAAGAGGCTGTTCCAGTTTGGGAAGAGCTAATAAAAATTAACAGGTTTGACGCGGATATAGCGCGAAAATTATCTCAAACGCTTGAAGAAGAGGATCAGGCTAAAAGTGTTC
>DAOTGZ010000307.1:0-2672 GCA_035447445.1 Spirochaetota bacterium
GGAATCGATTTTGTAATGTTATTAATAAGCTGTGAACCGCCTTCGGTTGACATAAATGCGTAATAGGCTCCGGCTCCAAAAAATCCGACTGCCGTTAATACTGAAGATATCCATGTCGGGTTAGAAAAAGATTTTATTCTCATAATGGAACCTCTTTAATAACGCTTTTATGTTTCAAGCAGTAGAAAGCTTAAGTGAAAGCTGCCATTATCAGGTGAATTAGGCAGCCTTTTGCTTCTTTGATTAAACGGTTTTAGTGAAAAAGTTTTTTATTTATCACTGGGTCCTATTGGAAATAAAAGATCACGAGAGAGGCTGCGTTTGGTTTTAATGTTATTTGTCTTACGTTTTTCGACTCGGGCTTCAATTGTAACATCTTTAGTCTGACGATCACGGTATGCATCGCCTTCATTACCATTTATATAGTAACTACCTTCCGATGTTTTTAGCATGACCATTGTGAAAGGCTCATTGCCGACAACCACAATTTTGCCCGTTAATTTAACATATGGGATTACGGTTACGGTGAGTTCTTTCTCGTTATCCTTAAAGGAGTACTCTTTGATGTAGTTACCTTTTTTATCCATACCTAAAATTTTGGTATAGGTGAGTGTAAGACCCTCTGTTCCAGTAATATCGGGCAAATCTGTATCTACAGTTTCTGATTTATTTATTTTCCCATCACTGTTTTGAGCCCGTATTCCGGGAGTGTATCCGCATGAAAAAAAAAGGCTGATACATGATATCAGCCATATATATTTGTTGAACATCTTTATAAACTCCCTCGTAATCTAATTTCTAAATCTGGAGGTGGAATCACCTTTTGGCTCAAGACCTCGACGCATTGCACCTTTTGGAAGATCTTTTTTTGTGGTATCTCTGAGTTTAGAAAGTTTTACCCTGTTTGATCTGGTGTCGGCAATTGTAAATGATTTATCATAGGGAGTATACGAACGATTAGGCAGGGTTCCACTGTTTTGAATACTATCCTCTCCGGTATACTCATCTAAGCTGTTTATAACTACAAGACATTCGTTATTCGAATCACCTGTTCCGAAATCTTCGTCATAGTCTGCATCTTTAGTGTCGATATTTGCCATAGAGAAAAGAATCGCAGGGTCTTCATCACTTGGCGACCAGCTGTTAAAACTCGAGCTTATAAAATGAACAGCCGCTCCGGGAAGAAGATCAACACTCGTACTCGGCGACCCAAAGGAGTAGGGGCCGGTATGTCTGTTTTTATCAAGATAGCTTTCGATACCCGTTGTTTTGCCGTTACCGCCAAGAATGTTAGCCATATAAAACCGCTGTATAATTTTGGCGTTTGAATCAATTTCTGCTCCTATTGTGCTGCTGCACACATCAACAACTTTATCAAGTGTGTTGTTATCACTAGTCATAATCTCTTTGAAGAAAGTATCGTCTTTGTCATTAGCAAGCATATGTATTCGAAGCCATGCGAAGAAAAGATGGCTTAGCGCGTAGTTATTATAAACACTATCGTCGTTAGCCCAGGCAACAAGAGGGTGACCTGCGGCTATACTCTTTGACTGGTCTTTCGTTATTCCAAATTCACCTGTCAAAAACGGATCCGCGTCATACCAAGCTTCACGCTCTTCAAGAAGGTCAACATTTTGATAGATTGTTTCGGCGGCCATGGAGAAGCCCTCGTCAATCCAGGTTGGCATTTGATAACCGTTTTCGTATATTACATTTTGGGACATATTGACCAGGTGCTGGAACTCGTGAGCGATAGTGCTCTTGATTTCTGCTGATGTAGGGTCAGCCGGATCTATATCTATATAGAGAATTTCGCACTCATTAGTCTTGTAGTGGGAAGGAAATCCAAGCATTCCCAGTTCACTTTCAGAAAACAGATCCCATGGGGCAAAATAACCGCCTATGTATCCGTCACCGGGGCCGGAGTAGCCGTCTTTGATATCCAACAAAAGCAGAATGACCTTCTTGTTGGTGTCAATGTCCGTAGGTGTTGAGAAATTATTCGTTACAACATCGTAAATTCTGTTATCAAAAGCGGACGCTATATTATCAATTATCGATTCAGAAATATCCTGGTCCTCTTCAAGATATATCTCGCAATGTTTACCTTCGTAAACAAGATTTGCCGGAACCTGATACCACCCGGCAGAGCTGGAGTAGTAATCCTTGGTATCATCGGCTACCCAGAACTGTCTATCTGCACTTGAACCACTTTTATCGTCACAGCTTAAAAAAGATAATAAAACTATGAGAAAAATAAGTATTTTTTTCATCATTTTTCTCCATTTTTTGAATGAATGAAAGATACAGCTAAATTAGATTTTGTCAACAGTATTAGTATAATTAATTGCCAATATGGTGTAATATAGATTTACGTAACAATTTAACTGATAATTTATGGTAATATCTAATAATTATTTTATGTTGATAAATATTTTAAAAATAAAAAGTAGGGTGGTTTAACTCGAATTATGCATTGAAGCTAATAACAGGTAGAAAGGGGGAAGTTGAATTCTTAGCGAGGGAGGGACTCGAACCCCCCACCCCACGGATATGAGCCGTGTGCTCTAACCAACTGAGCTACCTCGCCTTATTAGCGCGGACAGGACTTGAACCTGTGACCTTTGGGTTATGAGCCCAACGAGCTACCAACTGCTCCACCGCGCGATCGT
>DAOTGZ010000308.1:0-2632 GCA_035447445.1 Spirochaetota bacterium
AAATTTGCCGATATTCCGATTGTTTTTCTCTCTTCTCATACTGAATCAGAATTTGTTCAAAAAATGGAGCAGATTACTTCTTACGGATATGTTGATAAGAATTCCGGAATCACGGTTCTTGACGCTTCTATAAAAATGGCTTTTAAGCTTTTTGCCCTTAAACAGGATATTAGAAATATCAACTCTTCCCTTGTTAATACCAACCGCAAGTTGAATGTGTTTTTAAGCATTTGTCAACGCATGACAAGCATGTTCGAATTGGTTCCATTGATGCAGTTTATTGTGGATGGCGCCATCGAGGCAACCAATGCTAATTCTGGAGCTGTATATCTGGTTGATAACCAGAAACTTCTTCTTGTTGCAGCGAATCCTGTTTTACAAAAACAGTATCCAATATCAGTACGTGAGGCCAGCCTTAAGGACCATCCGCATATCAATAGGGCGGTTACCAGCGGTAAGCATGTAATAATGCGTGATTGTACCAAAACCATTCTTACTAATGCCGAAAGAGAAATAATCAAGTTGCGTAATCTTGTTTCTAATCTTTATTTACCCATACATTTTGGAAATCAGGTCATTGGCGTCTTGATCCTCTCTTCCACAACTGATATCGATATTTTTAGTAATGAAGATATTTTAATGCTGCAGGGATTCGCCGATCAAGCAGCACAGGTTATAAACAATATAAGAAGTTTTGAGACACTTAAAGAAAGCGTTTCCGGAATGGATTCATTTGAAAGTGATTCTTGTAAAGTTGAAGACAATATACGGTTCTGTGAGGAGAGTCAACGTTATTTCTTAATGAATCTATCGGATAATAATTTTGATATGTTAACATTATCCGATTTTGCTGGTAATATACAGCTTGGTTGTGCAAAAAATTCACTTAAACATTCTCTGGATGATATTATTGGTAAAAATATCCTTGATTATGTTCATCCTGAAGATATTGATTCGGTTAAAAGGGTCATTTCGGGTTTAGCGCTTAATAAAGTTGCCTCTGGGCAAAAATATCGGTTCAAAAGACCGGACGGCAATTATGTCTGGTTTGAATCATCAGCTATTGTTCTTCGGGATAAATTTGGTAATCCTCAAAAACTGCTTCTTTACATAAACGACCTCTCACAATCAAAACTAAGTTGATTTTTACCGCCTGTATTGATAAAATGATTAATGTAGTTACATAGGTATTTTCTGTATATAATACCGATTAAACACTTATGGACGAAAACAAGGTGCTTTTTTATTTTACTTTCATTATTGACATAATGGCAGTTGTTTTTTTAACTGCTTTTAAAAATAATTTTATTTAGGTATATACAATGATACAGGAAAATGAAGTTAAAGAATTACAAAAAAAGGCGTTTGAAATACGCAAAATGACAATAGATGCTATTGGTCATCTAGGGGTCGGCCATATAGGTGGCGCTATGTCTATTGTAGAGGTTCTCACTCTTCTTTATTATCGTGTGCTTAAGAATATTGATCCCAAAAATCCTCAAAAAGAGGGGCGAGACAAGGTTGTCCTTTCGAAGGGGCATGCCGGGCCTACACTTTACTCCATTTTGGCCGAAAAAGGCTACTTTCCAAAAGAGTGGCTCTATACACTTAACGGAAGCGATACAAGGCTTCCAAGTCACTGTGACATGAACCGTACGCCGGGTATCGATATGACAACCGGTTCTCTTGGAACAGGGGCTTCTGCAGCGATTGGTCTTGTGCTGGGCAACCGTCTTAACGGTTATAATGATGCCTATACTTATCTTATAATTGGTGATGGGGAGAGTCAAGAGGGACAGATATGGGAAGCTGCCATGTTTGCAGCTCATAACAAGTTGGGGAATCTTATCGCGTTTACAGACTATAACAAGCTTCAGATTGACGGTTATACTCAGGATATCATGTCAATCGATGATTTAAATTCAAAATGGAACGGATTTGGATGGCACGTACAGCGTGTTGACGGACATGATTTGCGGGCTCTTGACGCGGCTGTTAAAAATGCCCAGGATACCAAAGAGCGTCCAAGTATGATTATTATGGATACCGTTAAATCTAAAGGTTTCTGTTTCGGTGAAGGTATTGTTGGCAATCATAATATGTCTTTTGATAAGGCTAAAGCCGAAGAGGCCATAAAAATACTCAATAAGTGCCAGGGAGAATAACCATGACAATAGATAAAGTTTTAGAAATAGCCGATATGAGGTCTGTATATACTCAGGCTCTTATAGATGCTGCTGAAAAAAATCCAAAAATTGTGTTGCTTGAGGCCGATCTGATGTCGGCTGCGGGTACAAAATCTTTTTTTGAAAAATATCCTGATCGTTCATTTAACTGTGGCGTTGCAGAAGGAAACATGGCTGGTATTGCTGGTGGTCTTTCTGCCTCAGGGTTTACTCCCTTTGCTCATACATTTACAGCTTTTGCGGCTCGTAAAACCTATGATCAGTTTTACATTACCTGTAACTATGCCCTTCAAAATGTAAAACTGGTTGGTTCAGACCCAGGTATTACAGCTCTTTTCAATGGTGGTACTCATATGTCATTCGGAGACTACGGTCTTATGACTACCATGCCAAAATTGACTGTTGTTGAGCCTTCAGACCGGGTTTCGATGTATAAACTTACTCAG
>DAOTGZ010000309.1:0-2625 GCA_035447445.1 Spirochaetota bacterium
CTCAATTAGGAAAAGAGAAAACAATTGAACGGTTACTGAAACAGCTTCGTGATGCTGGATTAATCGAATTCATTGGTGATTCGCCTAAACCGGAGGATATTACATAACTGATATTGACCGATGACGATTGAAAATCAAGTCACTACCAGTAGGAAAGGGGCACGATCGTACCTCACGGTTTAAACTATTTTAGTCTTGACATAATCGTTGTAATCACCTAATTTATGCTAATTGAGGGATTGTAATTCCCATAATTTATGCAAATTACAAGAAGTTAAATCCTTTAATTAGCAATAAATAAAGGATTATTGTGCTGAAATTCAGAGTTTTTGCTAAATTGAGTTATTATGCTAAAAAGAATTCTAAATATCCAACAATTTATCCGTTCCAATAAAGTTATGATACTTTCTGGCGTACATATGATCAGCACGAAATAGATTTGATTGAAGAGAGTGACGGTAATTTGAATGGTTATGAGTTCAAGTACTCTTCGAAAAAGGTGAAGGTGCCAAAGGATTGGCTTGATACATACGAAAATGCAACGCATACAACCATAGATATAAGTTCATTTGAAAACTTTTTATTGTAATAGTTCGGTGATAATGCTCTGATAACAAATCAATGAAATTTGAAGAATGCGATTTTGCTTTTTTGGTGATCGGCCATGTTCGAGAGTTTTTCCACGTTGCCTGCGATCTCTTCGGCTCCGCCCGCGCTTGCTTGTACCATCTGATTAATATTATTCATGGATTTCATGATCTCTTCCGAGGCGGTACGTTGCTCGTCTGCTGCAAATTTCACTTCGTCAGATAGATGTTTAAGTTCCATAATGCTTAAGTTTACAGATTTGTTCGCGTTTTGCTGTTTGTTCACATCCTGAATTATATCGTTTAACATCTTGTCGATAGACTCGACACCTGTAATGATTTTACTTATTCCAGAAATGGTGTCGTCTACATTATGCATTCCGTTTGCTATTTCGTTGTTGTTCTTTTCTATCAGTGATGCAATTTGATTGATACTGGATGCTGTCTGGTCGGCAAGTTTGGAAATCTCGTCAGCAACAACCGCAAAGCCCTTTCCCGAGTCACCGGCACGAGCCGCTTCGATGGCCGCGTTTAATGATAAAAGGTTTATTTCACCCGAAATATCATTAATGATTTGAATAATATCCGTTACTTCGTTTGAACTTTGTGATATTTCACGCATACTTACGCTCATTCGAGTCAACGCTTCACTTCCTGTCTGTGCCTGTTTGGTAATTTGCGTTGATTGTGTTCTAGTTTTTGAGATTCTTTCGGCCATAATATCTATTTTGTCAGATAACTCCTTTATTAGTATAATTACTTCGTTCAGTTTGTTTTGTTGAGTCTGACTATTGTTAGAGATATTATTAATTCCGGCAGTAACCTCTTCCAGAGTTGCGGTTATCTGTTCGGAAGAAGCGGCCTGGTTTTGTGTGTTAGTGGAAAAACCAGTAGTAGTTTCGAAAAGTATTTCAGAAGAGCTGTTGAGCTCATGAGCGACTTCGGATACTTCTCTGATTACTTCGTTCAATTTTTTTATGAAGGTATTAAAAATTAATCCAAGGGCATTGATCTCGTCTTTTGAATTATCTTGAACAGGGTAAGTGCTCTCAAGATCGCCAGAGCTTCCTTTGACAAAAATACTGTTAAACATTGATATTGAGTTTAAAATGTTTCTTGAAATCATAAAAGCTATAATCATTGATAAAATAACCGTAAAAATTACAACTGTAGTTGATACAATACGGGCACTTTTTATTTGGGTACGGCTTTTTATATGATTCTCTTCCGACATTTTTTCGGTGAAAGCTTCCAGACGTGAAAAGCTTTGTATATAGTCATTCATCAGGGTCACTATGCTGTTAACAAGATCAATGCTTCCGGTCTGGTCTTCATTTGCAAGTTTGTTGTCAATATCGGACATTAATTTTGCCCATCTGTTATGCAGTTCTTCAAGTTCAATAACAGTTTTTCGTATGTCGGCATCAATTACGTCATCTTTCATTTTTAAAAAATTGCTGCTAATGCTCTCTTCGGGGCTTTTTAACTTGTTGCGTACAATTTCCCTGACGTTATTGTACTCTTCTCTGTTTAACGCATTTTTTGTTTCAAGTAGTATATTATAAAATTTCACAAATTCATGTTTTGCTTCCATTGAATTTCTAGAAAGTCGTACTGCTTGATACAGCTCTTCGGTGTTTTCCCCGGAACTTATTAACGCCCTTGTTAAAAAAACACTTACAAAAACAAAAAATATAAGTATTAATACGTAACTTCCGGCCAGCTTGGTCTTTATTTTTAAATTCATAATGGTTTGTGTTTTTTTCTTACCGTTATGTGGCGACATGGATCCTCCAAATAAAGTGCCAAGTTTTGCAAAGGTGCATTCTTGTTTAATAGTATAGCAGCTAATGATATTAAAATACAGGATAAAACTAAATTCTTATGTCAGATATCGATGAGTAAATCGGTAAACAGAATCTTAAGCTTTTTTTTTTATCAGGTTGCATCTGCGAGCAGCAAGAGTCATCTTGCGACCAGCAGAGGTTGCATCTGCGAGCAGCAAGAGTCATCTTGCGACCAGCAGAGGTTGCATCTG
>DAOTGZ010000310.1:0-2623 GCA_035447445.1 Spirochaetota bacterium
CACCCACGTCTTTAACTATCACATTCCATTTGA
The DNA here is from genome assembly GCA_035447445.1 of Spirochaetota bacterium. Taxonomy (GTDB): domain Bacteria; phylum Spirochaetota; class UBA4802; order UBA4802; family JAFGJZ01; genus JAFGRW01. The sequence continues at coordinate 34 of DAOTGZ010000310.1, forward strand.
AGCCGAAGCCTATGTGCACCGTATTGGCCGCACCGGTCGTGCAAAGAAAGACGGTATCGCCATGATGTTGTTGACGCCACATGAACTTCGAGAATTGAAACGCATCCAAGAAGAAATGGGTTCTGAATTAGAATTACAATCGATTCCGCAAAAGAACGCATCTCAGGCTGACAAGGAACGTGCGCTCGCCGATATGGTGCGCAGTCAGCGTGCGACCAAGGCGGGTGAGGCGCTCTTGACTGCATTGACCGATAAAACTGACCTTGCCACGGTGGCGAACAAACTTGCGCTGCTTCTTGAAAAAACCTTGGTTGAAGATGCCGCTATTGGACGATCAATCGAAGAGGTAGGTCAACTGCTTCAGGCTGTTGGGGATGACGTTGAATCAGAAAGCAAGAAATCTTCCCGAAGACGTAGTTCGAGCAAGAAATCTTCTTCGCGATCTCGATCATCATCGGGTGGTCGTGGACGTCGCAGACACAGCGATGAAAAAATTCGTCGTGGAACGGGGAGGGGAGAGGTGCCGGAGCCGACGATTAATAGCGTGGGGGGGTCACGCATCGTCGCCCGGAAACTTTATTAGTTCCATAAAATAGTCAGATATTTTTGTCAGCTTCAAAAAAGAGCGCTCACGGTAGGGTAACTACCGCTCGCGCTCTTTTTCCTTGCCTCCTCAATCTCTGAACTATTTTAAGAAACTAGATTGATTTATTAAAAGATAAGTATAGAGTTGGAATATGTTAAAAAACTTTAAAAGTAGCTGGAAATTAATTAAAGAATCTACAAAAATTTTCTTTAAATACCCCAAATTCTTACTCCCCTTGTTGCTTAATTGGACATTTTATGCATTGATTGTTTTATATTTAAAGTTCTCTGTTAACTGGGAATTATTTACTATGGGTGAAACTTTTCTTGTCGCCTTTGGAGTTATCCTATTTTTTGCACTGCTCTTAACTTTCTCTTGTTCCGTATTGCTTGAGCTTATACAGCAATTAGAATCAGGAAGAGAGTTAAGCTTAACAGTTGCGATGATCAATTCTCTTAACAAGAGTCTATTAAGATCGCTCCCAATTGTTTTAATCTGGTCCATTTTATGGTTTATTTTGATAATAATTCAAGCTTTTTTAAGTAAGAAGGCTGATCAAAATAATTCCAATGAGGAATTCTCTGCTGAGAATATAACTAAAACATTGTCAGGTTTTGAAAGAATGACTTTTCCAAGGGTATTATTCAAGACGCTAGGGAAAGGTATGAGGATGGTTATATTTTTAATATTACCAGCAATAGTCTGGGATAACTTAAGCTTTAAAAAGGCTATCAAAAAGGGATATAAGGTTTTTGAAACTCATCTTTCTGCTTTTGCGACTGGCCTTGTTTTAACGGAAGTTGCAGCTTTCATTGTTTTCTTTCCTTCGGCGGTAATATTACAGATTGCCAGCGAGAGTGTGGCTCCTTTTCCGGAATGGGTTTGGCTGATTGTGATTCTTTATATTGCTTTTGCTTGGAGTTACTCAATGTATCTTGAGCAAATGTTTTCAGCTGAATTGTATTTATGGAATCGCAAATGGGAGAAAGAAGTCAATCTTGCTGGACAAGAAAATAGAGCTATACCAGCTTTAGGTGATGTTGATAGACCTTCATTACTTGATGAAGACTATGAGTTGGTATAAGCAAGGACATTTTTTATTCCAAAAACAACAGCGCGTATTTGGTGCAACTTTTGATATAATCATCACATGAATGAATCTACCAGGGATTACTACAACGCTTACGGTGAGGAATGGGGAAAAATCAGATATAATTCTTTTTTCCATGAAGAGAATTTTAGAAAGTTTATCGGGTATCTAAAGAAGGGCGACAGTATTTTAGATATTGGCTGCGCAAACGGAATCAGCGTACCTTTGTTTCTTGGTATCGGACATAGTTTGCAATACGAAGGTCTCGATATCAGCGAGACCTTGCTAACCATTGCCCGCAATCGTTATCCGAATCAATCGTTTCTTTTAGGCGACATTGCCGACGCGTCGTCTTTACTTGAAAAAACCTACGATGGGTTCTGGGCTCCCGCAGTATTGATGCACGTTCCGAGGGAGCTTCACAATGATCTGTTTCATAACCTCGCATCTATCATGAAATCCGGCGCTTATGGGTACGTAACTTTACCCGAGGCAAAAAAGAAAGAAAAAGAAGATCACGATACCCGGACCTTTGAATTTTTTAGCATCGAAGAAGCTCGGGATATGTTCACTTCACGAGGATGGAAAGTTCTCGAAAGTGGACCTCTCGAAGGAAGTCCTCGAAATGTATGGAACTGGTTTATTGTTTCTTTACCAGAATAAAAATCACTCTTAGATCGGGTGATTTTTACTCTAAAAACAACAGCGCGTATTTGATTTGGTCGTAATCGATCTGCTCGCCAAGTTCCTCGAAAATTGGTTTTAACTTCACCGATCCGTCTTGAGCGAATGTTTCAGGGTTGTTGTTTTGTTTGATTTTTTTGGCGGCAGTTTCGACTTGTTTAATGATATTCGCATCTGGCTGCAGGTGGGTGATATCAAATTCAGGATCATCTGACAAAATGTCGTAAAGG
>DAOTGZ010000311.1:0-2618 GCA_035447445.1 Spirochaetota bacterium
AAACGTTTTTATTGTGAGATACGAGAATATAGATTTTTGAATGGTTTCATAATTGCTGATTAATAACTTGGCGCTTTTTTTGCCGCCGACATGAATAAGATAACGTTTGTAATTTGCCATGCCAGATAGAAGCACGATAAAATAGATGGAGAACATTACAAACGATCCCGCGAACGAGCTAAGACGCCCGACAATAGAACCGGCGGTACTTGATATCAGGCTGGTATCAAAGTGGGTTAAAGCCTGCTCGACAATGCTTTTTATGTTTAAGGGGGATTGTGTATGGCTTTCGATTATATCTATTAGTAGTGTCATCTTGTAGGAGAACCGCTCAGCAAAAAAATCCTTTGCCGAAAATATTTGCGATACTGATGAAACCACAATGTTAATAACAACAAAAATAGCAGTTAGTGTCAGTATTGATAAAATGGGAACTATCAGGGCTCCAGGAACTCTTTTTTTATCCAGAAAAATAATGAGTGGTTGAAACATTAATGCAAATAAAAGTGCCAGCGTAAGAGGTATCAGTATGGATTGCAGTGTTGCCAACAGATAGAAGACAACAAATACAAGTAGAATAAGCAGAACGTTCGAATTTTTTTCCATGATTTTTACCGGCTCCTATAGTCGCGGTTATTTAAATAGCAGATGTTTTTTATGTCAAGATAAGCGTGTTTAAGAGTAGTAAAAAACTTCGTTTATAAATATTTGATAGATCAATTGACAAAAAAAAAGATTTATCTAACATTTTTTATATATCTGCAGATGGCAGATATATAAAAAAAGTAGTGCCCCTGTTTTCTTCGGATTCAAATCTGATAAGACCCCCATGCTGTTTGATTATATCAAATACCATGGAGAGGCCTAACCCGCTGCCCTTCGTTTTATCTTTTGTTGTAAAAAAAGGTTCAAAAACACGTTCTTGAAGGTCAGACGGTATGCCGACGCCTGTATCACTTATGCAAATACAAATATAGCTGTCACTTTCACATTTGTCAAAAAGATCTGTTAAATCTTTTTTTTCGACTTTGTCAAGAGTCGTAGTAATCGTACCGCCTCTTGTCTGATTATTATGTTTCATAATAGACATAGAGTGGGACGCATTAATCAGGATGTTTAATATTACCTGTTCGATCTGGACAGGATCGCCTTTAATCCGAGATTTTCCGGTATTGATGCATATTTTGGTTTTAATATCAGAAGGAACTGTTTTTCTGAATATATCATGTATTTCGTTCAGTAATTTGGTGAGATCTACCAGACTGTATTGGCTCTCTTCATGGCGGGCCAGAGAAGATATTCTTCTGATAAGGGTGGAGCCTTTTTCGACTGCGTTTTCAATTGTTAACACGATATCTTCTATGTCGCCAGGTTGGTTGTTGGTATTTGAATACCGTATAAGAGAAGCTGAAGCATTAATAGCTGCCAGAATATTATTAAAGTCGTGTGCAAGACCGCTGGACATTATTCCGATCATTTCACGTTTTTGAGCGATTCTAAGCTGTTGCTTCTTTATTTCGGACTCAGAAATATCCCGTATTACCGATTCAATAACCTGGTTGCCCTTGTGATCAATTCGAATAAGTGAATTAGAAGTGCGAAGTAGTTTCCCGTCCTTTGTTTTCATTACGAGTATATAGTTGCGAAGTGATTTTTTTAAATCAAGACGGTAAAGAAGGCGAGGGCGGTCTGTCTCGGGATCGGCATAGAAATCACGAATATTCATTGATTCAATAGTTTTCGGCTCATAACCGAAAAGCTGTGAAAACGCCTCATTATGTGATAGTATGTTGCCTTCAATATCAGTAACGCAAACTGCGTCAGGGCCAAGCGAAAAAAGGTTCTTATATAGCTTGATGTCTGCGTTAAGTTCCTTTTCTTTTCTGTTAAACAGGTAAAGTGCAATATAATAGATTAGCGCGAGCATGAATAAAAGAAAGGCAAGTATTATGGCGTAAATTTTTTTACAATATTTAGAGTTCGCGAGAGAACGATCGGAATTTAGTTTAATCAATTTCCAGCCGGTGTTTTTTAAAGAAACCATTTGTGCGTGATAGTCGCGATTTTTAAAAGTGATGGAATCGTCGTTAGTGATATGAATAAACGGGCGTAACTCGGTTGACGCAAACTGGTTGGAGCGGTAGATATTTTCGAGAGTGGATTCGTTAATAGGCAGTATATAGTGATAAAGAAGTTCCGGGCGGTTTGAGGCAAATATCACCTGCTCTTTGGTTATTATAAATGTGGGATCATTGTATTTGTATAATTCCTTCTCCAGCCGGTTTACATTAACCTTTATTACAACAACGGCAATGATTTTACCTCCGCGCTCTCTTAAAGGAGCGCTGTAATAGATACCTCTTTGATCTGTAGTTACGCCAAGACCAGGGTAAACCGCTACTTCACCTCGTAGAGCCTTTCTAAAATAGGGGCGAAAACCATAGTTGTTGCCGGTTAGTGGATCCGAACCGACAGCGCTGCTTGACGCAATTACCAGGCCATTGGTATCCATTATGTAAACAATATCAGCTTTGAGGCTGTTTTTGACTCCTTCTAGGTGGGTATCTAGCTCTTCAAGATATTCATCCCGGTTAGTAAAAAGGTAAGGCTGTAGCATA
>DAOTGZ010000312.1:0-2596 GCA_035447445.1 Spirochaetota bacterium
TATTTTTTTGTACCGGTCATTTTTAGCAGGATGCGGTTAGCAAATAGAACTTTCCCTGAAGAATCCAGTATAAGAAATCCCGCCGGAGCATTTTCGATAATTTTTTTGTAATAATCTCTATCAGTGGATATGATTTTTTTATCTTCGCGTAAACGGTTGTTTTCGATATCAAGCCTGCGATTATGCTCTTCGAGTGATTTTATCTGCTTCAGCAATTGTGATAGTTCCACTGTTTCGTTTTGCTTTGGCAATTTTTTTACTTTTTTTACGTTATTACCCATTAGCGACCGTTAATTGTTAATAATCCTGTTAATAAAAAAGGTATCAGATACATTATATCACTATGATTTGAAACTCATAGGAGAAAATAATACACTTTATATAATAATTTCAAGAAAAATGCGATCTTCATGAAAATATTTAGTCATAATTTGTAAAATGATTTTAAATTTCGGCAAAAAATAAATTATGCCTATGTATAATTGAACGAAGACATTTTTTTGGGCAGATATAATCTGCCCAAATAATTTTATAACAGAAATTTTATAAGTCAATATTAGAATATTGTTTAATGAGGTATTGTTACTTTTTAAAAGAGTCCCAGGTATTTATAACCCATATAAAGAGCTGTAAAAATCATTATCACCCCGATTATTATCTTGATGATTCTGATTACTTTGGTTGCTGATGATCTCTCTTCCCATTTTAGCAGTTTTTTGGCAGCTCCGCTAAATGTGCCAAAAAAGATAAAGACCAATGAGTGGCCAACAGCGTACACGGCGACAAGGGCAAGGGCGAATCCAATGTCTTCAGAGGCCGAGTTGAAAACTACTGCAAGTACAGGAGCCATAAAGGCAAATGTGCAGGGACCAAGTGCGCAGCCGAAAAGCAGGCCAAGAAAAAATGCAGACAAGAGTGATCTTTTCTTTGTTATTTTGGATTTATCACCCGAGAAAAAATCAGGAAGCGGAATGATGCCGATGAAGTGAAGTCCAATTAGCACAAAAACGATAATTACGATTATGGTGCCGGTTTTACCGATATCACCCAGAATGTTTCCCATTAGTCCTGTAACAAGACCGATCAACCCTATTGAGATAAGTATCCCAGAACTGAAAATCACAGAAATAAGAAAAGATTTTTTGATACCGACCCGGCGTTGGCCGTTAATAAATGCGACAATCAAAGGTATTGATCCCAGGTGACAGGGGCTCAAAATAACGCTGATTACCCCCCATAAAAATGCCGCGCTGAGGGCGGCAATTGTGGTTCCATACATCAATGAAGTTAATGATATAAATAGTGATTCTACCATATCAGCGTACCCCGCCGGCCTTTAGTACCTTATCTAGCTCTTCAAACGGGAAGAAGCCTGTGTGTCTGTAGTACTCATTTCCATTCGCATCCAAAAAGACCTGGGTAGGTATAGCACGTATTCTGTATTTTTCGGCCATTGTGCGCTCTTCTTCGGTCCATACATCATAAAAAACAACATCCACCTTATCACCGTAAGTTGCTTTAACTTGATCCATCACTGGTTGCATCATTTTGCAAGGAACACAGTTTACCGAACCGAGCTCTATAAAGGTAACAATGGGTAACTTCCCCGAAGGTGATTTGTTTTCAGAGACATCATCCTTTTTCGCTGTATCCGTCGTCTCTTTCTCTTGTGCTGGTTCCTCAACTTTAGCAACAGATGAAAGCGTAACTTCTCCATCGTCTGATGGTCTAGAACATGAACCAAATATTGCTATAACCATTATTGTTACAAAGCAGAGAGTAATTATAAATTTCATAGGTAGCGTTATGTTGTGAAACATCAAGTGACTCCTTGGATTTTGCTTTCGACTTTTATTGTTATTTTTTCAATAAGATCCGGGGTAATTTCTGTTTTGCCTTTTTGTACATCAAAGTCGGTTAGTATAATATGTTTGTAATCAAGATTATGCGTATCAAATATTTTTTTTCCGCATGCGGTTGGGCATCCATCGATGACAATGTTGTTAGAGCTTTTAGCAGTCTCAACGAATCCGGAAAGTTTCGCGCCAACGGCAGCAAGGCAGGTCATGCTGCCGTTTCCATTTCCCATAATTTTTCTTGCCACAGCATCAGAAAGATAACCTGTGTTTGCCGCTCCCGAGCAGGCATATAAAAGTGGTTTGCAGCTTACGCCGCAAGAGCATGAACATGATTCTGACATAATGATTCTCCTTTTAAAGAAATTTTTTGATTTCGCCTGCCTTAAGTACTTTGCCAACAGATTTTACTTCTTCATCAATAACAAGTGCCGGTGTCATCATTACACCATAATCCATTATCTGATCCATGTCGGATACTTTCTGAATATCAGCTTCGGTACCCGATTCGCTTACCGCCTTACGCGTTTCTTCTTCAAGCTGTTTGCATTTCGGGCATCCAGAGCCCAGAATTTTAATAACCATATTTTTTTCTCCTTTTGTTAAATATAATATAAAAATTTCGATAATATTCTATTTGATGATTTATGCTCTTTCCGCTTTTGGCTGTAAAAATATAATTAATTAAAATCCAAAAAGTTTTAAAACTGCGTTTATGTGACGTTATGTTTACGCTGTTC
>DAOTGZ010000313.1:0-2556 GCA_035447445.1 Spirochaetota bacterium
GTGTTAATTCCAATAAGCTGCCCCTTTACGTTAACAAGAGCTCCCCCAGAATTTCCCGGATTTATCGCAGCATCGGTCTGAATCAGATTTTCAAAATCAAGCAAACCGATATTGTCACGATTAACCGCACTTACGATTCCCATTGTTACAGTATGGGACAGCCCAAAGGAGTTCCCGACTGCTATGGCAATCTGCCCAGGAGCAAGCTTGTCGGAATCTGCCATTTCAATTACGGGCAATGAAGAGGGAACCTTACCTTTTATTTTAAGCACAGCGATATCGGTCGCAGGGTCAGAGCCTACAATATCACAGCGATACTCTTTTTTATCGAATAAAACAATATTTATCTCTTTTAATTCACGAATAACATGATAATTTGTTACAATGTATCCTCTTTTATCGATTATAACACCCGACCCCATGGATTTTCGCGATCCACCAGGACGAGACCTTCCAAAGATACCTCTTGAACCAGCGTCATCTGTCTCACCCATGGTACTTACAACGGAAGGCAAAACCTTTGTGGCAATTGCTTCTAGATCCTTGTCTAAGGCCTCAAGTGAAGATGAGAAAATGTCAAAAATCGGCATACATATCGCAAGGAGAACTATAACGAGTATCATAAAAAATTTTTTCATGTTAAACTTCCGTCTTTATATCATTTTTAAACATACTAATAACCTGATTATCGACTGATACTGTAAAGCTCTAAAACAGATAATGCGCCTTCAATAATAATCCGATAATTATTACTTTCATTACTACTCCTCAATTAGTATATCATTGACTGTTCGACGAACACTCACAGGTTCTGGATAAGAATCCACGTAGCCAATGCGAGCAAGAAGATGAACTTTGCCCTTTATATTTATTTTCTTGATAAACTTTCTTTCATAATTATTCTCTTCTATTACTGCGTTAAAGGGATGAAACCCAATCATGCGGGATCGGCATTTAAGATGAACACGCTGATACACTCTCCCCGCTTCCATCCAGTCTATTGGTGTAGAACCGGGCTGTTTTATTGCGATCCAACCCGCGTGATTACTCAACTGATCCTCTGCCTTCTTGATTCCAGCTTCAACAAATGAGTCACTCTTTGAATCTTCTGGTGAAAAGAAATTACGCACAAAAAGGGCACTAAAACCTTTAATACCCATACCCGCCGTGGTCAAGCCATCCCGATATTTCTTAACATCTGAATTTGCAAACCTGATCCAGCTTGCAAGCTCTTCTTTGGCCCTTGTGTCGTGCGATTGCTGTGTATAAGCAAGAAGATTCTGCTGCGATATATATTTTCCCATTTCTGATTCGGCTTCAAAGAAGAGTATTGTATCATTATCATGGTCTATCAGATAGGTAAGATCTTTTTTACTTATCGGATCTGTTTTAAAAGGAGTTCGCAACGTGGATCGTTCCTTGATATTGGCGATATCAAAATCTGTAGGCTTTGCCTTTTTAATGGTTATTCGCGAGACCATATAATCATTGGAAATTTTTGTCGGACACATAACATCGGCATGGTATCCCAGAGCACCAGCAGACAAAACACAATTTTCTATAAAAGCGCCTAATGAGATATAGAGCCCACGCGCAGTTTCATCCACAACATTAAGCTTACGTGATAAATCGGCATAAATTTCGATAGTTTTATCATCGATTATTTTTACTTTCCAGGGTTGAGTGTTATGCGAGTTACCTGCAAGGGTTCCATAGTAAATTATTTTTTTTATATCTGATTCATACTTTACCTGTTTAAAAGATGATCGTGTAGCAGTACAAGAGACTAATGCGAAACAAGAGACGATACATCCTGTTAAGACTATTTTTATATTTGTTTTTATATTATTGTTCATGATTTTCCTCTTTGAATAATTTTGATAAAATAACCATATAGGTTTTTATCATTCAACTATGATAAGTATTCTTATAAAATTGCTTCAACTTATGGTGATTAAAATTTCCATAATTACCACTTAATCAAAGCTTGTAGTTTATAATAAAAACTGCTCGATAAAATTCAATATCGCGTTCATCATCTGAATCTATTTTACGGGTCTGGTAAAAATCGTTATCAGTGGTTCCATCAATAAAATTACGTTCGGTTCTAAACTGTACCAGACATGTTGCAGAAATTTTATCCGTGAAATCGAACACAGCAAGTGGGCTTATTGTCCATCTCGATAGGTCATCACCCCAATTAGAACCGTTTTCCGTCTCATAGAGTCTGAGTTCCTCCTCAAACAAAACACCCACAAAACTGAATTTTAAAGGCATCTGATATCCGATTAAATAATTTCCATAATAATTGTATCCGTTTCTGTTTTCTCCCTCGTCGTTCTCGAACATCCATGACTGCTCATTATCTGCCGAAGTCAAGCCACGGTAAAAACAAGTATGATAGGTTCTAAAAATAAGGTGGTTCCACTCTCCCGGTACAATCGCCGCCAGATCAAACTGAAAAGCAGCACCGCCACCAGCACTGTAAACAATTCCGTCCAAATCATCGCCTGTCAGCTTTCTTGAAGTATCACCATGGGGTTCATTAATCCTTAA
>DAOTGZ010000314.1:0-2539 GCA_035447445.1 Spirochaetota bacterium
TTTATTCACAAAAGATTGCCTGGAAGACCGGAACAAGTCTTGGACACCGCGACGCCTGGGCAATTGGAGTCAGCGGAAAATACACCGTAGGTGTCTGGTGCGGAAACGCCTATGGTGAGGCCGTTTCCGGAATGACCGGACTACAGGCCGCGTCGCCTATTCTTTTTGATATTTTTGGAAGCCTTCCAACGAGTGAGTGGATTATTAGTCCAAACACCGATCTTAAGTATATTGATATTTGTGACGTATCGGGTTTTCTTCCGAACGAACATTGTAACATTACCCAAACCAGGGTGCCGGTTTCGGCTAATCCGGAAAAACAGTGTCGTTATCACCGGCTTATTCATCTTGATACAAGCAGAAAATACCGTGTTACAAACAGATGTGAATCGGTAAACAATATGGTGCATGAATCAATGTTTGTTTTGCCGCCTGTGGAGGAGTTTTATTACCGCAAGACCAATATTAATCATGTTAAACTGCCTCCCCTTCGTGAAGACTGCATGATACAGCAAGAAAACAGCAGCGTTAAACAGATAAGCCTTATATACCCATCCGCAAACACAAAGGTTTTTGTACCAACAGATATTTCGGGAAAAAAAAGCGAGCTGATATTCAAAGCAGCACATATCGAAGATGACGCAATTATTTACTGGCATCTGGATGATGCATATCTTGGAAGTACAACCGAATTTCACAACATGAACGTACAACCCGACCCTGGAAAACATAAACTGACACTTGTGGATTCGAAAGGTTATTCAATAAGCACGATTTTTGAAGTTATAGGGGAGTAGCTAGAATATTTTCCGCGTTTCATTAGAACATTAAAGTACAAACCGTATAAAACGCGGAAATTTTCTGGCAAAGTTTACTTCTTAAGAACGAGATTAATTACAAATAGAAGTATAAGCGCCCCAACAAGAGCAGAAATTATTGCCGAGACTATACCGCCACCAATAGAGATTTCAAGAAGATTGAAAAGAAAACCGCCTACAAAAGCACCCACAACACCTACCACAAGGTTTCCAACAAGACCAAAGCTCATACCTTTGTAGATCATGCCTGCAAGCCAACCGGCCACAAGACCGATTAAAAGAAAAATAATTAATGAAGTTGTACTCATAATTCCTCCGGATATTTGTAAAGATTCACTCCAAACCGCCGTATTCAAAATGCATAAACGCGGATATATATGCAGCATACTGCTTTATGATACATAATTCAAGTTTTTGTCTAAAATCTTTCTGTTTAACCATCGTGATGGCGCTTTATCCCGTCGCAAAACAGGACAAAACAGGTCTCGATGCAAGGCACATTTACTCATTTACAATAGATATCATCGAATATCAAAAATCGATTAAATTATTAAAAAATATCGTAATTTTGATGATTTTAAGTATATTTCTATTAAATTACATCATACCTTTTGCATTAGAGCTGACTGTAAAGAAGGTAATTTCCTGTTTATGCCCCTGCTTGAAAACGAATAGGGAGCTTAATGTGAAAAAGATAACACTGATTTATAGTATATTCCTTTTTTTTATTACTGGTTGCGGCACTAACCTTTACGATCTGGCAGATAGTTACAAGACAGAAACAGAGGAAGAAGATTCCGATACAAACGGAGCAGAAGTTGAGGAAGAAGATCCTGACATAAACGGCAGTCCGTCAATTCTTGTCAGGGCAGTTTATCTGTCAGCAGTTGTATCCAGCAACAGTATACTACCGGCCACTCCTGTTAATTCAGCAGGCAATACCGACCTGATTTTCCAGATAGAAAATACCGGGAGCACTGTCCTTACGGTATACAGCATTACTGCCGGGTCGGGTTCTTTCGAATGTATGGAACCAATGCCTTTTGCAGTTGAACCAGGCGCGGAACACCAGTTTACACTTAGAATAACTTCACCCGGGACAGGAAGCATTCTGTCTCAACTGCGTGTCGAAAGCAATGATCCCGAAACACCGGCTTTTGACTTTACTATTAATATTATTGCTCATTCATCTCCGATTTATGTTTCGGCCGATGCTGATGAAACAGGCAGCGGAACATACAGCAATCCCTACCGGTCTCTTTCTGAGGCGATAGGCAACGTGACTTCGGATGGAACAATAATAATTGGCAGCGGAAATTATGATGGATCTTTTGTTATTAACCTCCCCATGAAGCTTTTAGGCAATTACCGCTACAACGGTTCGGGCTGGGTAATGGTACCGGAAGATGAAACGGAGGGAATGCCGGTTATACGCAACAGTGGACCAAGTCCCGACAGCAGCACAGTGCATATAGCAACATCATTGCTCTCTTCTGAAATATCCATAATCTCTCTTGATATAAATACGCCGAATGCCTCTGCTAACGCATCGTCTATTCTTGTTGATTCGCAGACTGCAGCTTCCGGTGAAATTGTTATTAGAAACTGCAACATAAGCAACCCTGACAATTATAACGCTAACAGCAGCTCACACGCGATAAGGCTGACAAGCGGAAACCAAAATGGTACTGTTTCGATCACCGATTCGTTTATTACGGGAG
>DAOTGZ010000315.1:0-2533 GCA_035447445.1 Spirochaetota bacterium
TCAAGAGACAGGGGGTCTGGTTTTGGAAGAAGAGACAGCTCATCAAGGTTCTCTTCAGATAAAAGACGTACAGGTCCTGGAAGAAGCAGAAATGCCCGTAGTGAGGGCTCAGCTAACAGCAGACCTCCCTACGAAAAAAAACGAAAACCTGACGAGAGCTATAGCCGAATGTACATGAACGCCGGCCGTAAGGACGGAATTGGTGTTGTTGACCTTATCAGCTTATTAAAAGAAAAAACCCGGGTAAGAAATATAGAAGTCGGTAAAGTAGACATAATGGACAAGCTGACTTTTTTTGAGGTTCTGAAAAAAGATGAAAAACTTGTTGTTTCATCCATGAAAAATACCGTCTTAGGCTCAAGGGCTGTCAGGGTAGAACCGGCGGATGAAAACAAGACTGTAACTGCAAAAGGCAAATCTTCTGGCAAATCAAAAGTTGAACGAAGCTCTAAGCCCAAAGGTGCTTCAAATAAACCGGCGGGCTCATCGCGAAAAAAAGATTAAAAGAATCAGATTGATCATTCTATTTTATAAAAATAAAACCCGGGAATTTCAGTACCGGGTCTTGTTTCGTCCTGACCGTTTGGCATCATAAAGAAGCTGATCTGCTCTGTTTATTGTTACGTCAATATTTTCTGTATTCTGATAAACAGTTACTCCAGCGCTTATGGTTATTGTTATAGGGGTATTATTAAAATAGAAAATGGCTTTGTTAATGGTTTTTCGAATTTTATCCATTATTTCAGCAGCCTCTTTTAACTGGCAGTTTCTCAAAAGAATCAGAAATTCTTCACCACCCCATCTGAAAAGAATGTCACTCTCTCTTATGGAAGCTTTTATTATTTCAGTTGTTTTTCTTAAAACCTGGTCTCCTGCAGAGTGACCGTATGTGTCATTAATGCCTTTAAAAAAATCAAGATCTAATATTGAAAGAGCAAATGGCTGTTTTGAACGAATGCTCTCTTTTCTCATGATTTCGATATACAGATCAAATGCTGTGCGGTTATAGGTATCTGTTAACTTGTCTGTAGTGGCCAGCTGTCTCATTTTTTTGTTGTAACGGGACATCAGAAAAAGCATTATAATCAGGATTATAATACAGATAAGAATACTGACCGCGATATTTATATATAAGGAAATTTTTATATTTGCTGTGATGCTGTTTTCTATCTGTTCGACAATAAGTATCCAGTTCAGTTCCGGAATATAGCGGCTGTTAATATGAATAATTTCGCCGTGATTCTCGACCATAAATGATTGCGGTGATTTTGACAGTATCAGCTCCTCTTTGCCCAGAAGTCCGGGAATACTGCCGATTTTCGCGCCCAGCAAGCCGGTTTTTGAACTGTAAAGCACGACTCTGCCTTCAATGTCGGAAAGATAGATGTTTTTGCTGTACTTATTATGATAATAGTCAATAACCTGTTTAACAGTTTCAACCGGGACTCCGACGCCGGTTACGCCGATGAATTTACCGTTTTTATCAAATAATTTCTGGTTAAAAAATATTGAATGAGTGTTGTTGTTTGCCGCATTTGTAGCTATGTTTATATAAAAAGTATTATTGCTTTTCTTAAGATTATAGTACCAGATATCACGTGGGTCTTCGAGCGTTACTGTTTTTAATATTCCGGCCTGAAAATAGTATTTCTTTGAGTTTTCAGAAATTACAAAAGCCGAGCTTAATCCTAAATATCGAACGTACTGTTTCAGATAGTTTTCTACCCGGCTAAGTTCTTTTTCTCCTGAAATCAGCCAGTCTTTTAAAAATATATCGTTTGCCATTGCTGATGATATGTATTTTGAAGCAAGCAGATCGCTTTTGATCTCGGAATAGATCGTTCCGGTGGTAAGCGGTATCTCGTTGCTTGTAATCTGTGACCGCAGTGAGTGCCTGGAGACAAAAAAGCTGGATAATGTGGTTAAAATAAAACCGAACATCAGAATTATTATCGTTAAAGATATATATAACTTTGTTCTAATCACGCAATTCTCCGTTAAGTAAAATCGAAATGACGCATTGTTCTTTAATAAACCCTGATATATTTAAAATTTTTACAAATATAAGAAACTTTTGAAACAATATCAACATACAATTACCTGGGCTTTGAAGAGAACCTTGAAAAAAGCATGATATTTTTCAAGAATATAATCTTGCTGTGTTAATTCTGGTGGGCTTGGAGGCATATACCTGCTAATCCTGGCCATTTTTTAAAAAATTAATTGTCTAAAATCTAATCTATATAAGACTGTTGTCAAAATAGGTAACTATACAAACTAACCAGGAAGATATATATGAAAGAGAATTTGGCTACAGTCTATAATTCAAGTGAAATAGAGAAAGATGCATTGAAAAGCTGGTCAGACTCGGACAGTTTTGCCGCTGATCCTTCAAAACCAGGTGATCCTTTTGCAATTGTGATTCCTCCGCCGAACGTAACCGCGGCATTACATCTTGGGCATGCTCTTAACAACACTTTGCAGGATATTCTGATACGTAAAAACCGTATGGAAGGTAAAAACACACTCTGGA
>DAOTGZ010000316.1:0-2517 GCA_035447445.1 Spirochaetota bacterium
ATTATTAATCTTGTTTTATAAGGTTTTATTGATTTGATTCCAATACATAATTTTTGCTTTTGAATGTCCGCTAAGTTGACATCCTGTCAAAAGCGCTACACCGCCGACATCGTGTCGGCTTCAGTTTACGTTATCTTGAAGTGCTGGTTTTATAGATTTTGTTCTAAACGGTTTTGTGCAATTCAATCGTCCCATGATTCAAGCACGCTTTTAAACAACAGATCCATATCTTTTCGGTAATAATCAAAAGTGCTCATTTTTGAAGAGCTAATCGTTATAGTCAAAGGGTAGCGGTCATCGGGCACATATAACTGAGCATCGACATCATATTTTGTTCTAAAATTATCGATTTTATACGATTCTGTATAATAAGCTTTTCTACCATTGATTGTATACGTTTTCTTTTTGCTTCCATAGGATTTATTGAATGGCCTCCAGAAACGAATTACACAATAAATTCTTAATAATAATGAATCTGAGAACATTTCTGTCTTTGGATATGGCTCTCTATTGTAGATGTTTATTGAAAAGCTGCGACCTTCGGGTAATCTGCAGTTAATAAAGCTTTGATCTCTCATCGATTTTGGCGGAGAAAAACTTCCATAAGGAAGTTTGTATGCTTTAGAATGTTCGAAAGAGAACGAGTTGTACATTGACTCCCAAATCGCCATGTTGTTTTCCATGTCATTAGGACTTGACGTTGCACAAATTAATACAGATTCTGTACTTGTATATATTAATACGTATTGCTCACTATTACATGGAGAATAGCCATCTCTGCAATATTCCAGATGAACTAGTTGAGCGGAATTGTTTCCTATGGTGATTTTCTTGTTTTCTAATTGATAAAAATATTTGTTTGCTTTCCTGATTTCAGAGATTCTTTTTTTTAAAGTACTCTGCCCGCTATTATTGGGAAAATGCTCTATGGAAACTGAAATTGATACTGTCGGGTCGGTATCATATAACACAAAATGATGATTTTGGGTAATATCAAAGTTATTGTTTATTATAGCTTTTGACCGGGGTAGTTGAATTGTAGTGTGTTTACCTGATGCAAACACTGTTTTTTGACAAAGGGAACTTGTTGCAACAGTAATAAACACCATTGTTAGTAGAAGTTTTTTTGTTTTAACTCTCATATATACAGCCCTACGTATTATCATTACATAAATTTATCGTTTTTTATCGTCGTATATCGCTTCATTGTATAATGGAAATTATCATAGTATCTCTTCTATCGGAGTTGCTGCATTGGCTATTTCGCCAGTTCTCGTTAGGTGCATAAAAGCATCCGCAAGTTCGAAGCTGCGTTTTACAACCTGTTCCCATATTTCGATTCGCTTTTCAGGACAATTTTTATATAGCATAAAATCGTTTCTGTCTGGAATCTTGCTTCCGGGTAAAGATTCTATAAAACTCTCATTTGGAGCTATCATTACAACGTTGCTGTAGTTGTTAGGTGACGGTTTTCTGTTTTTGATTTTTTTATCTAACCAGCCGGGGCACAGTTTGTCAAAAAAATGTGGGTACAGTACCAGCTTTTCGCTTATATCGTTAAAGGGTAAATCAAAGTGATAATCGATCAGGCCGCCGTCACGGAAGACTCCGTGTACGTCTTCTATATCTGTGACACGTTTCATGGCAAAGGGAATAGCTCCGCTTGCCATCAGAGCATCATAAAAATTTTGTTTATTCAGATTTACCGTTTTGGTGATAATGTCGTTAAACTGATTTTCCAGAATGGCAGAACGGCAGTCCCGAAAAATGTATCTTTCGAAAAAAAATCTCAGGTTCTTTCTGTCAAACATGTTCATCGTGTAAGCGGCAGCGAAAAAAGGTGCAAGTGTAATTTTGCAGTCGCTTTTGCCCAATCCACGGCTCCGGGCTGCGATAATGTGTAATCTCATAAAAGGGTGTGACAAAATATGCTCAATAGAGTCTTTATCAATATAATAATTCAGTATGGCCCGAGCCTCGTTTGATACTTCGGCTGCGTCGGGGGTGTCTGAGTATTGCTGGTTTATATATCTATCATAAAATATTCTGATTTTTTCAGCTGGATTTTTCTGAGCGATGGCGGCCAGCCTGAAGCTTCCAATGGATGAGCCTATCATATTAAGAGCTTTCTCTCTTTTGGTAAACCATTCCGTGAAGATTTTTTGATCAAGTCCGGCGAGCATCAATCCCTTTGGGCCACCGGATGCTCCTGCGAACGTGTCGATGTCGTCATCGTTCAGGCCGTTTTTCTTGATATGTTCCAGAGCCCTCTTGCCTGCTCTTATTATAATCGGATATTTTTCTGAGTCTCTTTCTTTGGTATTCATAGTAAGTTCACAAATGTAATTTTAAAAGATTTTATGTTAAAACGGTTCTATTGCACCTGGTGTATAGCTTCCAGTTTCGCGTTTGTTTCCAAACAGGTCGGTATCAAGTTCTGTAATCGAGTTCAGATCTTTGCCTGATCCGATAAGCGGGGAATCTGATGATGGTGTATAGTCAAGATTCTCGTTAAGT
>DAOTGZ010000317.1:0-2507 GCA_035447445.1 Spirochaetota bacterium
AAAATGAGTTATTTAAAACGGGAGCAGGCAAGCTGTCAAACTATGACTGTTGTGCCTTTGAAACTGCCGGAACAGGCTCTTTCAGACCTCTTGAAGGCAGTAATCCATTTATAGGCAAAACTGGATTGATTGAGTCTGTAAAAGAGACAAAAATAGAAATGATTCTGGAAAAGAAAATAATGAACAAAGTGCGACAATGTATAATAGAGCACCATCCGTACGAAACACCCGCATTTCACTTCACAAAAATAGAGCTTTAGTTGGCTACTTTTTTCTGATAACGACTACAGTATAATCATCCCTAAGACCGGTATCTCCGCTTATCTTAAAAAAACGCTTGTTTATTTCATCAAGTACATCATGTGCACTTCCCATTATACCCCCTTCAAGTGCTTTTATAATTCCCTCATAACCAAATTCACCGCTTCTATTGGTGCCACCCTCAGTCACACCATCAGAAAAAAGCACTACTAAATCTCCTTTATTCATGGGAACATTCATCTCACCGAAAGGCAGCTTCATCGCTGCTACCCCAAGAAAGCCGCCACGCCAAGTCTCATCTTCCTTACGTAATTCGAATGCCCGACACTTTCGACAATCATATTTAATAATATTTGGATGAGCCGCATTGACATATTCGATACTGTTTTTCTTTAACCTTAACAATACACCGGTTAAATAGTTATTGGTATGTCCAATTTCCTGAATTAACATGCTATTTATCATCTGTATGACGGTTTTTAACGATAAATTCAGATTTTCACAGAAGATACGGGAAATTATAGAACGAGCTATGACGGTTATCAAACCGGACGATATCCCGTGACCCGAAACGTCAAACACACCCGCTCCATGAAGCACTCCATCTTTTTCGTAAAAATCATAAAAATCTCCAGAAACAGCGCTCATGGGTTTGTAACTAAAAGCGATATCCCATGATGATTTGTCTTTATAATCAGTCGGCATAAAGCTTAGCTGAACATTTGAGGCCATCGCCATATCTCGTTCAGCCTCGATTCGGGCATCGCGTAAAAGACGGTTAATATCCATAAGATTTTCGTTAACCTGTTCAAGCTCCCTTGTCCTTGACTGAACCCTGGTTTCAAGAAGCTGGGAATAATCTTTGAGTTCATTATAGTATTTGGAATTCTGAATTGAAATAGCTGCCTGAGCACAGACAAGTTCAAGAAGCCGTACTCTCGATGACGAGAAAACCCCCTGTGCCAAATTATTTTCCAAATATAAGAGCCCAGCGAAATTCTCACGATGAACTATAGGAAGGCAAAGTATGGAACGACAAGCATTAGAAATGATATAGATATCTGATGAGAAAAGAGGCGTAGTAAGTGCATCATCAAGAATAACAGCCTTGCGTTTACGCGAAACGTAATTAGTTATTGAAACCGGAACCGATGTTGTATTTTCCCTGATAATTTCACTTTTTAAGGCTGTATCAATACTGTTTGAAACCCGTGACTCGGCTTCAATTGACAAGGCCCCTCCTTCCGATAGAATAAGACAACCTCTTACAGCTCCGGAGTGCTCCATAATAATATTCATAAGACGAGTGATCAATGTTTCATAGTAAATCTCACCTGTAATAAGATGTGATGCTTTAATAACAGCTCCTAGGTCAATTTCATCTGAACCATTAGCAATAACCTCTCCATTTTTCGTAATCAAAGACGATGCAGTATGAAGATTTATAAATTCTGGGAAATCACGTTCCATTTTTCGAACCTTGGACATTGCCCCCCATCGCTGGTAGTTATAGAAAGCATCCTGTATATAAGCTCTGGCTATAACATGACGGCCACCAGAAAAGAAAAAAGAAGCAGTAATCTCGTTTGCAATTGCGCCAGCCATTGCGTTATACTCTATATCAAGATTTTTTATCGCACGGTCATACATAAATTCTGCTTTAAGATTTTTCCCACGAATTCTAAGAAGTTCTGCTTGCAAAAGATAGAGCCTTACTACAGACGAACCCTTACCACCACAAATTACCGAGCGATATCTCTCTATTGCTTTTTCAAGGTAAAGACATGTTTTTTTATATTCGGCTCTATCGCTAAGCTCTAGCGAACCGGCAAGAATCAACGACTTAAAAAAAACAAAATCGTTGTAAATAAAACTATACTTTATGCTGTAAAACGCTTCAGACATCGAAGTAATTCTGCGTTTTGCGGCTTTTTTGTAACCGAAGAAAAAAAACAGAACAGAAAGCAAAAGATTTGTAAACAGCGTAAACATTGGATTATTATGTGGCTGTTTATGGTAAACATGAGATTTAAACATTTCGGTGAGTTCTTCTTCACTATAAATGGTCTCATTATTTAAAACAGAAGTAAAACTCTCAAGAATTTCTATATATGGCAATACAGAGTTTTGGTTTACTTTTTCAACAAGAGAGTGAGCATCTGTTATAGAAAGATGCAGAGAAGACAGATTCTCTCCATAAATTATCATCTGAAAAATATTAAAAAGAACAGAAAGCGCACTATATT
>DAOTGZ010000318.1:0-2487 GCA_035447445.1 Spirochaetota bacterium
TATGAAAACCAAAAATCATGCATCAGGAAAAAGCGGTGGCGATAAATAGAGAACGGCTGATAAAAACCACAATCGAACTGATTGACATCTACAGCCCTTCCGGAAAAGAAATACAGATAGTTGACCATATTGCTGAATATCTTAAAAAAAACGGCATCAGTTACATAAAACAGCCAGTCTCGGACGAACGGTGTAATTTACTCATAAATACCGATACTGCTTCAAGGGATATTGTGTTTATGGGGCATATAGACACTGTTCCGGCGTATAACCTTGATGACTATAAATCCACAATCAAAGACAATATGGTAATCGGGCTTGGCGCATGCGATATGAAAGGCGCTTGTGCCGCAATGATCGAAGCTTTTATCTGCTATAAAGAAAAGTATGGCAAATTGCCCCCAATATCTCTGGCATTAGTTGTGGGTGAAGAGGAGTCCGGTGACGGTGCAGCGTGTTTTTGTGACGAATATTTTTATGAATGGGCAGTTATAGGCGAACCGACATCCATGTATCCCGCGTTTTCACATTTTGGTTATCTTGAAATGAGCATTACCACTACCGGAACTCGCAAACATGCTTCGATGGTTAATTTCACCAAAAATGCTGTGCACGAGATGCTGGCGGCACTCAACACTATAACCAAATTTCTTGATACAGAATGCCGGGGCTGTGTGTATAATCTGCGAGATGTCAGCAGCAGCAACGCCGGTTTTGTAGTAGCCGAACGATGCGAAGCCTGGATAGACATTCATATCCCACCGTTTTACACTGCCCAGCACATAACAGAAAAGATTAAAATGATGATCGAAAACAATTTTCCTGACTCTGATGAATTTGCTTATGATTTTCCCACAATGCACACTGGATACTCTCTGCAAAAAGAGGGAATCGTACCAGAAATATTTTCGTCTATCAGTGACAAACCTGATAACGATTCTTTTCCAAGCGATTCTGACGGTGCCATACTCTGGAAAGCCGGAATCAAACCTGTAATAATCGGACCGGGCTCTCTTGCTGTAGCACATACACAGGAAGAGTTTGTTTGCATAGACGAGCTTGTAAACGCTGCTGAAACCTATTTCAATTTTTCTGATATCTATTCAAAACAGCTAGTGGATAAAAAAACCTGCACTGATTAGGATGCTATTATATACGGTTTCAGCTCTTATTCTATATTAGTTTACTGCGTTTATAAAAAAGACAGAAGGGTCTCCAAATCATTATAAAGCTGTATAAAGTTAATTTTGTTCGTGCGGATAAAACCTGATTGTTCTGCTCATAAGCGGCCTCCGGTTTTGTTTCAGTTGATTCTTTTTTTTCGTGTTTCGTTTTTTATTTTTCTCAATAATCGGCAAAAAAATGATCCCAACACAACAGATGCGGCTCTTTTCGGGATTGTTGTCCAGAAGAATGATCTTGCCCCTCGTAAAAGTTCATACCCCAGCTATTAATGAAATATGGGAACCCGAAAAAATGGTAAACAAAAGCAGCATGGAAACAGGGCCGCACAAACTCCTTAACTCCATCCATAAACTCATCAAAGAAGTCCATTGCCAAATAAAGCATGTAAGACAAACTGTAACAGTGAAGATTAGCGATATCTTTCAGTTTCCTTTTCGAGATACTTGAAAACCGTATATGCACAGACTTATAATTAGTGCCTCGTTCCTGATATTTAACAAGAGTATCATTGCATACAGGATTTTTAACCAGTTTTTTAGAATACATATCAAGAACAGTGTTCATTACGCCCGAAACATCCATATTATGCTTCCTGGCATACTCTTCAATTCTTTCCAGTCTGCTTATTTCAACATCAATTGATGTTCTAAAATCAGTTTTATCCATAACATACCTCCAAATGCTCTATATATGTAAACTTAATTGGAGGCTGTTTTGTTAAAATTTTTTGATAAATTTTCATAATTCCTGTATGCGCAGGAATTACGGTATAGCGATTATTTCAGCAATCACATAAATAGCGTGATAGAAAGTCCCACTATTAAGTATTTACATGTTTTTTAGTTTCAGAATTATAAATCAGAAACATAACTCAGTTACAGATATATAAATCCGAAAGACCGGGGCATACATTATAGTGTATTCTTTTGTTTAACAGGGCAACACAGCCCTATCACAACAGGAGAATACATATGAAAAAACTTATCAGCTTTACAGTAAACAGACCTTTGCCTGTTTTGCTTGTTCTTTTAGGCATCACAATTATCTTGTTTACGGGTATTCCAAAGCTGCGGCTGGAGCCATCGTCCGAAGCATTAATGCCAAAAGATTCACCGGAATATCTCTATAACATGCGCATGAAGCAGGTGTTTGGTGACAGCAGGCTTTTCATGCTTACACTTATCGAGCCCGACAGTAAAGCCCTGTTCTCAAAAGAGAGTTTCGAACTGCTGAACGAGCTAGTCGAACAGATTGAAGAGTTCCGGGTCTTTAACCTTGACCGTGAACAGAAAAGACTGGGAG
>DAOTGZ010000319.1:0-2481 GCA_035447445.1 Spirochaetota bacterium
TACACTCGTGCCGGTACTTTTAGTACAGATCGAGACGGAACACTTGTTAACCCTTCAAACGGCCTTAAGGTTCAAGGCTGGATGGCTACCACAGACGCGGATAATAATCCGGTACTTAACACACAAGGTACCCCGGATGACCTCGTTATACCTATTTATCAGAAACTTAACGCGAAAGAGACATCTTTTGTAAGATATCAGTGTAACCTAGATTCAAAACTTCCGATTATTCCTGATTCAATGCCTGCTGCTCAAAGGGCATCTGCTGCTGTAGTAACCAACATTGATACGTATGATAATCTTGGAGATCCACACCGGGTCACCCTAACCCTTTGGAAAACAGCAACAAACGAATGGACCGCTTCTGCAGCCATGACTGACGCTGAAGGTCCCGTTACACTGGATGTTAATGCGTTAACAGGTGAAAACCTTCCAAATCCGAATAGTCGCATGCGTTTAACTTTTTCACCTGATGGAAAACTTGTTTCGGCATCCGATGATGCAACTTCAGATTCGGTAAACAGTGGAAATCTTTCTGCAAATGTTAATTACCGTATTGCCGGAGATCCAGCGGTACGAACTCTTCGTCTTAATTTGGGTACATCAGGCATGATAAACGGAATTACACAGTTTTCTTCTCCATCTACAACCAAAGGTGTTGAACAAGACGGATACTCAATGGGATATATGGAAGCATTCAATATAGATAATTCGGGTGTTATCACTGGAGTCTATTCAAACGGTATCCAGCGCCCTATAGGTCAGGTTGCAATGTCCGTTTTTACAAACCCTCAAGGGTTAACAGCAGTGGGTGAAAACCTTTTCGAAATGTCAAACAACTCAGGATTGGCAAATATTGGCGAAGCCAATCAAGGTGGACGCGGAAAAATTGTAGCTGGTACTCTTGAAATGTCAAATGTTGATCTTTCTGATCAGTTTACAGACATGATAATTACCCAACGCGGTTTTCAAGCGAACTCACGCACAATTACAACATCAGACCAGATGCTTCAGGAAGTTATAAACCTGAAAAGATAACAGAGTGAGTATTAAAACCTATTAATGTTATAAATTCACTTACGGCAACAACTGTCTTCATTTAGAATAATCTTTCATAAAAAGAGAAGAGTTAGCCCTCTTCTCTTTTTGTATAACAAAAATAATTGAACCATACTCACATATTTTCAACGTTATGTTTCGTAACAAAAATTTATGTTTGACACATTTTAAATTTCATGATTATAGATAATTAGAAAATGTTCAGATTAGATATTTTTTTGATAACTATACAAAATATTCTTGTTTGTTTAAATTCAGTTTCAAATTTGGCCTTTTATTTTAAAAATATTTTCAGTCTTACCTTGTATATTTGTTCAAATATGAATCTACGGATTATACAAAATTTTGGTGTACAATGCTTGAAATAGATTATGTATCTTTCTCAAACGCACCGGCTATGATTGTACGTGGCCGATATGATATTAGTTCGATAACGGTTTTCGAAGATTCCTTTAAGGAGCTCCTTGAACGCGCTGGAACAGCGGTTGGGGTTAATCTTAAAGATCTTACCTATATCGATTCATCTGGTATAGGTTCGCTGATACGCTGTTTTAATCTTGCCAGAAAACGGGGTATCACATGTTATTTTTATGACATAAACAGCGATATTATGACTGTTTTTCAGCTATCAAGACTTGACAGTTATCTAAAAGTTGTAACAAACGAAGAATTTGAATTAAGATTCAGCGATTCAAGCATATAAAACTGATCATTTTACAGGAGTTTTTTTATGACACGCATTCTATCCGGCATTCAACCCTCTGGTTCTCTTCATATAGGCAATTATCTTGCCATGATGAAACCAATGATTGCTCTGCAGGATGATAATGAACTGTACTGCTTTATTGTTAATTATCACGCCTTGACATCACTTAGTGACCCCGAAAAACTAAAAAAAAATACGATGGATGCAGCTATTGATTTTCTTGCTCTGGGACTTGACCCAGAAAAAGCAAATTTCTGGATTCAATCAGATTTACCTGAGGTTCAAGAATTGACATGGATTCTTTCTTGCAACACTTCGCTTGGTCTGCTTGAACGAAGTCACTCTTATAAAGACAAGATAGCTAAAGGTCTAACTCCTAACGCAGGCCTCTACACATATCCGATTCTTATGGCTGCTGATATTCTTCTTTTCCAGGCTGAAAAGGTTCCTGTTGGCAAAGACCAGAAACAGCATCTTGAAATAACTCGTGATATCGCATCCAGCTTTAATGCAAATTTCGGAGAAACCTTTGTCTTGCCCGAGCCCGTTATTGAAGACAATCTTGCCGTAATACCCGGAATTGACGGACAAAAGATGTCTAAAAGTTACGATAATACTATCTGTATGTTTGAAGAAGAAAAAAAGATGAGAAAACGAATTATGAAGATAGTCACTGATTCAAAAGGTGTCGATGAACCTAAAGATCCTGATAAATG
>DAOTGZ010000320.1:0-2478 GCA_035447445.1 Spirochaetota bacterium
GCAGCGAAAATAGGGTATCCGCTAATGGTTCGCCCGTCTTATGTTCTTGGTGGGCGCGGAATGAAAATCGTGCAGGACGAACAGATGCTACGCCAATATGTTGCAGCAGCGGTGGGCGAGGTTTCTCCCGATCGACCTTTGCTTATTGACATGTTTCTTGAAGATGCTATCGAAGCCGAGGCGGATGCAATCTCGGATGGAGAAGACGCATTTGTTCCTGCCGTAATGCAACATATTGAATACGCTGGAATTCACTCTGGGGATTCTGCCTGTGTTATTCCTCCGGTTGCCATAACCGACGAACAGATACAAACAATCGAAGAGTACACACGCCGTATAGCTATTGAAATGGGCGTTATAGGGCTTATGAATATCCAGTATGCTATCTGTAAAGGGGTTGTTTATATTCTTGAGGCTAATCCTCGCGCGTCGCGTACTGTTCCTCTTGTTTCTAAAATATGCAATATCCCAATGGCCAAGATTGCCACAGGTATTATGCTGGGTAAAAAACTTCCGGATTTTAATCTTAGCAAAAAAAATATCAGTCACTTTGGTGTAAAAGAGGCAGTGTTTCCTTTTAATATGTTTCCCGATGTGGATCCGGTACTCGGTCCCGAGATGCGCTCGACCGGAGAGGTGCTTGGGCTTGCGGATTCATTCGGTATGGCCTTTTACAAATCGCAGGAAGCTACCAAGTCCATACTGCCTACAAAGGGGACGGTGCTTTTGTCGATATCAGGTGATGATAAAGAGAAGGTGCTCCAGCCGGTTAAAGATTTCATTGCACTCGGATTCAAGATCACAGCCACAGACGGTACGGCCGAATATCTTGAAAGCAAAGGTATTAAAACAGAGATAATCAAAAAAGTTCATCAGGGTCGTCCCAATATTGTAGATGCGATAACTAACGGAGAGATAGATCTTGTGGTAAACACACCTGTTGGTAAACAGGGACAATTTGATGACTCTTATATACGCAAGAGCTCTATCAAACATAATATTCCGTATATCACAACAATCGCTGCCGCATCTGCCGCAGTAGAAGGCATAAAAGAGAGATGCGCGCAGAACTATACTGTTAAGTCACTGCAGGAGTATCATAAAGGGATTGTGTAGTTTGATTTGTCTTTTATCAGAAATTGACCTGCTTGAGCCAGAAAACAGATCCTAAATGGGAAACAAAATGACGGATGCTATTATCTTTGATATGGACGGTGTGTTGATTGACAGCAAGCCGTTGCATTATGAGACCGACATTGCTATTTTGAAGCAAATTGGTCTTGAAAAAGAGAGCTCCTATCTTGACAGATTTGTTGGTATGACTAACCCGGAGATGTGGCAACAGATCGCGGATGAGAATAAACTTGATATTAATATAGAAGATATTTTAAATACTCAAATCATGTTAAAACTTGAATTGCTCTGGAAACAAAATTTCAGTGCGATAGATGGCGTTGTTGATTTAATAAGAAAAATTTACTCAAACAATACAGTTATTGGTGTTGCTTCTTCTTCATCGGAAATTTTTATTGAAAACGTGTTAAAGAAAATAGATATCGGCAAGTACATAACAAGCTATGTTTCTGGAGAGAATGTGCCAAAAGGCAAGCCCGCGCCTGATATCTACATTCATATCGCGGATGTCCTTGGCGTGAAACCTGCAAAATGTATAGCGATTGAAGACTCGTACCATGGTGTCGTTGCAGCCAAAAGAGCTGGTATGAAAGTTGTAGGGTATAAAAATGTAAATTCGGGAAATCAGGATCTATCTTTGGCCGATATGGTAATTGATGATTTTGTAAAATTGGCATTAAGGTATAACGACGGATTTGAAATGTTTGATTGAGGTATTGAGTATGCAAATTGAGTATGAAGTTACAAAAGATGACATTATTCACTTTAATAAATATCATCTGATGCATTCCAAAGAAACAAAGGCAATATTAATAAGATCACGTCTATTACAGATTTTTTATGTAATGGTTATCACTATTGTGTTGGCATACAGTACTGATAACTGGATTGTGTTTTCTGTATTTGGTTTTATAATTGTTGTGCTTTATATGTTGAGGTCTAGAAAAAACTTAATAAAAAATATCGAAAAAAATGTTAGCAAGTCTTTAAATTCAGATGACAATCTGGTGATTCTTGGAAAACAGATCCTGGATATACATGAAGACGGTCTTTTCTCAAAAGGGCAGGCTTCAGAGGGTAAGACGTTCTGGAATGGTTTAACAAAGATTATCGAAAATGATGGTTATATTTACATTTACCTTGGAACAACTAAAGCATTTGTAATTAGAAAAGAGAGTATCACAAAAGGTGATCCGGATATTTTTATTACGGAGCTTAAAAAGAAAATGGAACCGGAAACATAACTAAGGAATCAGACTCCGTCAATCTCAATTGCTGATATAAAACCTATAACATCTTCGTGTCTTAAAAATCTGATTTCTATATTTTGGTATATTATGCTGG
>DAOTGZ010000321.1:0-2460 GCA_035447445.1 Spirochaetota bacterium
CTCTTTAATATCAGAACGGCTATTCTTTTCTATCAGTTTTACTATATCATCATAGCTGTGATACTCTCTTTCAAGCAGATGTTTATCTTCCATTTCGATTTGCAGCATCGCGCTTACAGCATAACGTTTGGCCTCTTTGGCTTTTTTCATGGCCTCGACATATTTATACAGCCTCATGGAATAGAGGGTCAGCTTGTAATGATCGGCCATGTTTTTGTATATCCCGGCATGTTTAGCGTTCCGGTATGCCAGACGCAAATAGAGGCGGGCACGAGGATCACGCGAATATACAGCCTCCGGAGCTATTCTGTTTAAATAAAGCATGGCTCTGTCGACTTCGGCAGTAATATTTGATCTGTAGAGCTTAATCAGAATTTCCTGAGCCGTACGTATTTGCGCGAACGATTCAGAAAACGAAAACCTTAAATAATAAAAACGCGCCACTATATCATGTTTAACAGCAAGGGAGTATAACTCTTTATCCTCCGCAGTTCCGGTATTTGATACAGACGCGTTTATATAATATAAGAATTTTTTATTATCTTTCAGGCCTTTTTCGGCTTTTTTCTGTTCTCCGGCCTTAATGCTCGCGCTCGATTTTGTGGCATAAACAGAATGTCCTGATCCACCCAACAGCACCAGTAGCGCGATCAAGACAAACCTGATACAAAAACCGGTTTTTTTTCTATAATCTTTGACAGTAAAAGCCATCTATCCATCCATTAAGACAATTCATCTCTTTTCACGCCAGCTTTTATACTACAAAAACGCGTCACTTCTCAACTTTATTATCGTTGTTACTTTTCTTCAATTGTACGTAAAACAGTTGCCCAAAATTGATATGCAGGTCCAGACTATCCCTGAATCAAATTTTAACCGTTAACAATACAATTATCGACCCCAAACGAGGCAAAAGACAGCTTGCAATGATTAAAAAACCCATAAACAGTATATTAGAGCATACAACTTCAGTTGCTAACGGCCGTTTTACCATTTTTGTTGTAATAATCGCAGCCCTTATTATACCTTCTCACCCGATACTGAAGACTGTTTTACCATGGATTCTTGGCTGTGTAATGTTCGTGAATTTTATCACAATAAAAATAAAAATCACAAACCCTCTTAACAGAACTGGAATCGCCTATTTCGTCGTGGTTGCTGCAATTATTCCCTGTGCTATTGCGCTATCCAATCCGGGACTTCCGGCAGCAGTTCAAAACGGGCTGATACTCGCAATAATCTCTCCAACAGCGCTAAGTTCACCTGTTATCGCGTCTTTTACAGGAGCCGATAGCAGCCGACTTGTTACACATATACTTATTGCTCATATTGCTGCACCGGTTATTTACACCATACACCTCTATTACAGTCTTAATCTTTCAGATTTCACCATTCCCTATTTTATGATAATATTGAAAGTAGTTACCATGATTCTGGCGCCTCTCATAGCAGCCTGTTTATATAAAAAAACACTGAAAAATATCGCTATCCCCAGGCTTGTTCTTATGAAAAAGATACTCTTTTATCTACTGGTTTTCACTGCAGTGTCAAGCGCTTCAGAAAAGATTAAAAATCTGGAACCCCTTTTTGCCTTACAACTTTTTATTACCGTATTTCTACTTGCTGTTCTGCTCTATTTTTGCGGATATATTACATGTTACAGACAAAACAAAGGTATAACGGGAGCCCTTATGTTCGGGCACAAGAACACAGGATTGTCACTCTGGCTTGCAATAACATATCTTCCGGGAGAGAGCTCTGCTCCTCTAGTACTATATATTATTTCTCACCATATTATCAATGGTATTCTTATTTCTTTTAACAACAAAAACCCCAATCTGAATTGATTCCGGTTTACTAAAAATCAGATTTTACATAAAAAAACCGCCCATCGGGCGGAATTTTTTGTAGTTTTTGATAATTTGCGTAATTTCTTATGACTTGTTATATACGAGACACAGAAACGGCACGTTGACCTTTCTCGGTTTCCTCTACATCAAACTCTACATTATCACCGTCGTTAAGAGTTCTGAAACCCTCACCAACGATGCCTGTGTGGTGAACAAAGATATCGTCTCCACCTTCTTTTGTGATGAATCCGAAGCCTTTCTGCTCATTAAACCACTTTACAACACCTTTTTCCATACGTCTTAATACTCCAAATTTTATTAAGCCATGTTTAAAAAAACAAAGCTTTATCTTAGTGAATTTATTTAAGCTGTTTTGTCAAGTTTATTAATCATTAAATGCCCGTTTGTTATCTTAAACAAAAGTTAATATTTTTTCTCGAATTCGAATGTTTGACTTAATCGGGATAAGGCAGGTATTTATTGACTTTAATAAATAAAGTTATAAAACTGCCAATAAGTTCTATAATTTGGTTAAACATATATATAACTGCTATTTTTTGGTGTAATTATCAAAAATATGCGAAATAATTCTGAAGATCTGACAATATTG
>DAOTGZ010000322.1:0-2444 GCA_035447445.1 Spirochaetota bacterium
CACAAAGGCTTTTTGTAGGCGATGAAAATTTTTGGTTATTTCTTATTTTATGGATGGTTATTTGATGAAAAAAAATATAATCGGATGTGAAGAGTGGATTAATCTCCCTGAACTTTCAATTCCGGCTATTAAGGCTCGTGTTGATTCTGGAGCAAAAACATCTTCTTTGCATGCGGTTAATATTAAGCCTTTCAATTTTGAAAATAATATATGGGTAAGTTTTGAGGTACATCCAATTCAGAACAACCGCAAGGTTGTTGTTCATTGCAAGGCGCCTGTTGTTGATAAACGAAATATACGCAGCTCCAGTGGACATTCCGAAAAACGTTATGTAGTCAAGACGTCAACCCGTATTGGGCAAGATCAGTGGGAAATAGAACTTACATTAACCAATCGGGACTCGATGGGTTATCGTATGCTTTTGGGACGAGAAGCAATGAAGGGCAGGTTACTTGTTGATCCTGAAAAAAGATTCTGTCAGGGTGCGCTGGACGAGGCAAATCTTGCTGAGCTTTACAGTAATTCAAGAGTTCAGGTTAGCGGGCTTAAAATAGCTCTTTTGGCCAGTAATCCTAACCTATATTCAAACAGGCGTATAATGGAAGCTGGTCAGCAGCGCGGACATGAAATGATCTTTCTGGATATAAAGAAGTGTTACATGAAACTTGAAGCCATGCTGCCTGAGGTTCATTATCATGGCGGTGAGGTGCTTGGGGATATCGATGCAGTTATACCTAGAATACGTCCAGCAATAACTTTTTATGGATGTGCCTTGGTTCGTCAGTTCGAATCATTGGGGGCTTACTGCTTAAACTCTGCTGAGGCAATAGCCCAGTCCCGTGATAAACTTAGATCTCTTCAGCTGATGTTATCGCAAGGAATTGATATCCCGCTTAGCGGATTCGCCAATTCTCCTGACAATACAGAAGATCTTATTACCATGGTCGGGGGAGCTCCTCTAATTGTTAAACTTCTTGAAGGTACACAGGGAAAGGGTGTGGTTTTGGCCGAGACTCGAAAGGCAGCAGAGAGTGTAATAAATGCCTTTAAAAGTTTAAAAGCTAATATACTGGTGCAGGAATTTATTAAAGAGGCACAGGGTAGGGATATTCGCTGTTTTGTTGTAGATAACAAGGTGATTGCTGCATATCAGCGAATTTCGGCACCAGGTGAATTTAGAGCGAACATGCATCTTGGAGGAAGTGCCGCTAAGATAAAGATAACTCCAATGGAGCGAAAATTGGCTATACGAGCGGCCAAGGTCACCGGTTTAAAGGTGTCCGGTGTTGATATTATTCGTTCGGTAGATGGACCACGAGTTTTAGAGGTTAATTCGTCACCGGGTCTTGAAGGTATCGAGGGTATTACTGGAATGGATATTGCTGGTGAGATGATAAGGTTTATCGAAAAACAGATAGGCTGGAAATCATCAATTTAAAAAAAAGTTTGACAGTTAAGGAACATCTGAGATGGTTAGTTGAAATTAAAACCAACTAACGGAAGTTGAATGTTAAAGCGGGATAAAAAGAGCAATATTTCCAAGGTTTTGCATGCACTCTGGATCCATAAAAACGCAAGCCGTGTTCAGGTGTCCCGGGCGATTGGCCTTGATAAATCGACTGTTACCAATATTATAAACGAAATGATTGATATTGGATTAATAAGTGTAGTCGCGGAAGGTGATTCAGGACCGCAGGGTGGGCGCAAGCCTGTGTTGCTGAAAATTAATCCTGGTTTTGGTTATGTAGTTGGTGCCGAAATTCAGCCGGAACTTTTCCGAATGGTGGTTTCCGATCTGGATGGTACGATTTCTGATTATGGTGAATACGTATTTGATTCACTTGCTGACTTTAATGAGCTCTTTGTAAAAGGTATATGCCCCTTTATAACGAATCAGCAGTTTTCTGGTAAAAAGATACTTGGGCTGGGGATTGGTCTTCCTGGAGTTGTTGATCCCTACCGATCTATGCTGATGCAATCCATACCACTTGGAATATCCGAAACTATGCAATTACCAGGTTTTGATGAGTTCGCGGAAATAATGGGTGGTTTTACAGCACCTATCATTTATGAAAATGACGCAAATTGCTGTGCATGGGGAGAGCTGGCTCTTGGTCGTTCTGATGGAATAAGAAATTTTATTACAATATTGATAGAGTTTACCGATGTGTCTCATCCAAGTTACAAGACACATGCGATTGCACTTGGCGTTGGTATTGTAATTGATGGCCGAGTTTATCATGGAAAGAATTATTCCTCAGGAGAGTTTAGAAGCCTATTTTGGAATGAAGGAAACCGTACGCAGTTTTCATTATCTGGAGATGATGTCGACTTAATAAAAACTGATGTTGATGTGCAGCGGCGTTTTCTTGAAGAGCTGGCTAGCCACGTAGCGTTTCTTGTGAATATGTTTAACCTCTCTTATGTTTTTTTTGGAGGGGATG
>DAOTGZ010000323.1:0-2423 GCA_035447445.1 Spirochaetota bacterium
GTGTTATACACTCTTCCAATTTAAGCTTTCGTTGAAAAACTTCAAAATCCCGACAGGATAAAAGCTTTTTATGCAGTTTTCTTATCTTACGACTTTGAGTATACTCCTGCTCGTATTGTATAATCGGACCAATAACCTGTTCCCTGCTTGTTCCCGATTTTAAAGCAAGATAAGCCAGTATCTCTTTGAAAGGAGCATATTCCGGGTAGCGTCTCAAGGCATTTCTAACAAGCTCTGATGCTGGTGCTAACCGATCACTTTTTAGATAGGCAACAGCAAGAAGATAATCCACATATGGCCCTGTTTTACTTATTTTGTCGGCAGCAACCTGTTCAAGGCAACCCACAGCCTCGACTAGAGATCCACGAGAAAGTGAACGATATGCCTGACGTACAAGAATTTTATTGATTTTTGAACGGTTATTACTCAATATTTTCACCGCTCTCATCGGTATCTTCATCTTCGTAGTAGACACGAAGATCATCGTCACCATTATTGCTCTTTTTTCTTAACGGAAATCCCGGTATACGCATATTACTGTCGATAAGAAAGCCGATTAAAAAACCAAGTAGGGTTATAAGCAAAATAAAAAGTGTACGCTTAAACCCAATGGTCAGCAATAAAACACCGATTACAAAACCGGCGCTTGCACCGTATGCACGCCCAGGATATCGTTCAAAAAATTTCTTTAGGTGACGATATATCTGATTCATTCTATTTTTTTACCCGTTCTACATACTCACCTGTACGAGTATCTATTTTAATTATATCATCCTGGTTAACAAAGATTGGAACATGAATTTGTGCTCCTGTCTCAACGGTTACAGGTTTGTTTACATTTGTGGCAGTATCGCCACGAACTCCCGGTTCGGCGTAGGTGACCAGAAGTTCTACAAATATCGGTGGATCAATGGATATCGGCTTCTCTTCATAAACAGATATTTCTACCGTATCACCCTCTTTGATATAATCAAGAAGATTACCTATAATATCCTTGTTTACACGAAATTCATCATACGTTTCCGTATCCATAAAAACAAGACTATCCCCTTCATCATAAGAGTACTGCATACCGCGTTTTTCAACTCGAATATCCTCGACCTTTTCACCAGCTCTGAAAGTCTTATCAAGTACAGTACCTTTTGTAAGAGACTTTAACTTGCTACGCACAAAGGCAGCTCCTTTTCCAGGCTTAACATGTTGAAAATCAACAATAGTAAAGATATCGCTGTTTATTTTTATTGCCATACCTTTTTTAAAATCATTACTCGAAATCATTTTTACCTCTTAAATTAAATAATACGTATTTCACGAGAAGAACTACTTAGTAATTCCGGACCATTATCAGTTATGTGAAGAAGATCTTCAATCCGAACCCCGCCTGTCCCCGGAATATAGATGCCCGGTTCAATAGTAATAACAGAACCTGCTGGCAAAACAAAATCATCTTCTCCCTTAACTCGAGGATGCTCGTGAACGTCAAGTCCAACGCCATGCCCCAGAGAATGTCCGAAACGTTCGCCATAACCGGCGTCACTGATTATTTTACGGGCAATCGAATCCAGTTCGCCGGTAGTTGCCCCAGCAATCGCGCTATCAATTGCCGCCTGACGGGCATTATTAACAATGCCGTAAATTTCACGCATTGTAACGCTTATATCTCCAACAAACAGGGTTCTTGTCAAGTCAGAATTATAACCTTCATACACACACCCCATGTCTATCAACAGAGTATCACCAGGAACTATCTTTTTAGTCATGGATGTCTCGTGATGTGGCATTGAAGAGTTTGCACCAGAAGCCACAATAGGATCAAAAGAGCTCCCGGTTGCTCCATGAGTTCTGTAATAATGTTCGAGTTCCACTGCGACATCCCATTCCGTAAGCCCAGGCTTGATTATATTACATAGATGATCCATGCAGTTATCGGTTATTGAGGCGGCTTTACGTAATAGAGCCAA
This sequence comes from Spirochaetota bacterium, assembly GCA_035447445.1. Classification (GTDB taxonomy): domain Bacteria; phylum Spirochaetota; class UBA4802; order UBA4802; family JAFGJZ01; genus JAFGRW01. Next base: position 1,962 of record DAOTGZ010000323.1, read on the forward strand.
TTCAGAACTATCTTTAACTACTCTTAAATCACGACATGGATTTCCGCCTGCTCTTACTTTTGCAGAAACTGTTTCCGCAAGAGAATTAAACATTTCAAGTGTAAGAAAGTGATCCTCCACATAAATCTGTTTCCATCCAATATTTTTGACAAGTTCTTTGATTGTTTCATAAACAACACCTGTTTGTAAAACAAAATCAATTCCACTTTCGGTCAATAATTTTCTTGCATACTCTTCATAACGTGAATCTGTAATAAACCAAGCATTATCTTTATCAATTACCAGATAACCACTTGAACCTTTAAAACCGGTTAAATAAAAAATATTTTTTAGATCAAATATTACAAAGGGAAAATTTCCCTGTTTATCTATAATATCTCGAAGACGATTAATCTGTTTCATTTTTATATCCATAGTGAGATTTTATTATAGCAGACGCCCTGTCCAAAGCTCCACCTCTAT
>DAOTGZ010000324.1:0-2397 GCA_035447445.1 Spirochaetota bacterium
AGCGCCAGATAGCTGTTGCTGTCTCCCAGTCTACTGCTTTCTCTCTACCTTCAGCAACAGCTATCTGGCGCTCATCAAGAATATCCTTATGCCAATCCAGTACCGGCACTTTTTCTGTGCTTTTACACAGATCGTCCCATAATAGTTCCATGGCTTCAATTTTCTCGTTTGTTGACATTTTATCAACAGGTATGGTGACTTTCACGTTATCTCTCCTTTAACAGGATAACTGACTTTTATATAAGAATACAAGTAATTGAAAGGAAGTCAATGAGAAAACAGTGAGTGTTAGAACCTCAATCTCGATATTTCGTCTGTATAAAACGCCCCCTCGATACAATTGCGGTCTTTGAGTAGGACGAAGTCCATACTTGTAGTGAGTTTATCGAACTATCGAAATGCGGCAATCACACTTCGACAAGCTCAGTGCAAGCAGGCTCGGCAACCAATAAACACCTACCCAGCACCATAATTTCTTTAAATTATGGTGCTGCGGAGCACACAGGCCGCACGTAGCCGTTATCCGTCTTATCGCTAAAGCTCCCGCGTACGCAAAACTATTTATTCATTATCACGCCGGAAGGCGATAGATCTTGTCGTATATACATCGAGTGAATATGAAGCATTGAAAAAAATGAGAACTTCTTTTTACAATGAGATTGAAAGAACCGGCAGAGTGCTCTATGAAAAAGCCGGTTGAAGATTGGCTGACAGCTCTTATGCAACTTCTTTATAATTGGTTACTTCAATAAGATCATTTCTTTTCTTAAAATCAATTTCCATTTTTTCAAGGTTTTCAGCAACAACATCATCAAAGAGTTTATATCCGCATCTCGAACAAACCAAAGCCGGTACATTTCTTATAACAAGCACAGACGAACCAAAATCAATTAAATGAGAAATATATTTTGACTCCAGAGATGATCCACAGCGACATTGTTCGTTGATCTTCATTTTTTTCTCCTAATTTTGAAGTTCTGTTCAAACTTTTGGGTATCAGGAATATATACAGTAATAATTCTAATATAAGCATTTTCTTCGTTAAAACCCACAACTGAATGTATTGGTGTATCACCTGCAAAACCCAATATCAAACAGCTTGGTAATGGCTTGTCAGATGGATATTCCTCAATTATTTCACCCTGCAATAGTGATTCCTTTATCTGAGCAATTGTTAAATTGTCTGCTCTTTTTTCTTCAAGAGCGTGATCACTCCACCGAATACGACGCTTTTTCACAGCTTCGATAATATTGTTGTATTGGAAATCCACATTATCACCTTATTACTTTTATGTTTTAACAGCTTTAATTTATCAACAAGAAAAAGACTGCTGTAAAGCCATGGTTTTTCAGCCATGTGTAAGGGGCGCTCTGACTGTAGTTTGTCAGTATCTTAAGCTCGCACACTGTGGGCAGTCGCCAGTCGGTATAGACTGATGTAATGCCGCAGTCATAGGTGCCGTTATTTACCTCAGAAACAAAGGTCAAGGCATTCTGCCATGTCACACGACCATCCGCATCGAAACCGGAGTGCAGGGTTCCTATGGCATTGGCGTTTTTTACCCACATAAGCCCTGTCATATTGTCGGTGACGGTACCGTCGCCGTTGTCGAGAAAACGCGTCGAGGGTACATCGTTACCTGTTTGATAGCTGCCGTCATCATTTGTCGTATGTATATTGTCTGGCCGGTGACCGGCAGCTGTTTGCCCGATCCGGCATCTTTTGCATAAATATACAAAAATTATAGGTCCATTTAGCGGGTCAAACAGAGACGGTGGTGTTGAATCATTTAAACAGAGGCAGGAAGGTAAAAAAGGACCAATGACTAACTGTTGTTGATCAAGAAGTAAAACAATAACACGAGGTTCCGGCACAAGGCCGGAACGACATTAAACGAAGTTATCATTTAATCGAAGCAATCTCTTCTTCTGTAAGACCGGTACATCGAGATATCATTTCTAATGGAATACTTTCTTTAATCATGGCTATGGCTGTTTCTGCTTTACCTTTTGTAATACCTTCGTTGATACCTTCCAGCTTACCCTCAAGTTTACCTTTTTCTATTAATTTCATTCCAGTTGTCATTACAATTTTACCTCCTTTATCTGATATTTGTCGAGTTACAGTCTTTAAGCGTTCAGGTGTAATATTTGTAAAACTCATCATATAAATTAAAAAAGACATTATAAGCGGTAAATCTTTTTCGTTATCCAGATAATCTTTCAACTGATACATTATATCGTACAGCTCGCGTAGGTCACGATGCATCGTGCCCTACTACACACCGGTGTATTATTAATAAGAATTGATCTCTTTTTTTGTTAGACCAGTACATTTAGATATTAATTCATCGTCGTAGCGAAAAATATCAGTCAAAATATAACTAAAATCTGAAA
>DAOTGZ010000325.1:0-2389 GCA_035447445.1 Spirochaetota bacterium
ATCGTGAATTCTAGGGGGGCGAGAATAACGGTTCGCGGTATTTTTCATATAGTGGTGCGTAGAGCCAGAAAGAGTGGTTTCACATCGTCCGTAACTCCGCATGCATTACGCCATAGTTTTGCAACCGAGTTACTTAACAACGGTGCTGATATTAAGGCTGTTCAGGATATGCTTGGACATAGCTCGATATCTACTACTCAGATATACACTCACACAACACGGGCGAGACTGAAACAGGTTTATCAGCAGTTTCATCCTCATGCCGATTAAACATATCAGATTTTAAATACAATTTTTTTAGCTTAATAACTTAAAAAATGCTTTAAAAAGAGTTAAAAGTAGTTAATATATATTTAATGAATAACAAAATTATTTATTGTACTTCTGTTATTTTCAATGTTATTAAAACATCAAGATGATTTGCTGTTCAGTACGTACGTATGGATTTTATATTTGTTTAATGCTTGTAAGTTTTATAAACATAAAAAAGCTTATAAATCTGTTTGACAAATATACTTAGGTTTTTTTCTTTAAAACACGGTATTTGTGATTAATTAAATATCTTACGTTTGCCTTTTTTAGGGAAACGATATTCTTGAATGAGTCAGGTAAAAGTATGAGTTTGGATTTTGAAAAAGATTTTAATGATGAAGTTTATGAGGACAGCTTTTACAGCGAAGACGAAGAAGAACTTGAAGAAGACGATGAACTTGTAAAAGATGAACTTGAAGATGAGGATGAAGAAGATGAGATCGAGGATCCTGTCGGCGCCGTCCGCATAGATGTCTCCTTTGTATGCGATGATTGTGATTATCGTTGGGATGACACCATAGTTCAAAAAAATAACGAGTATAACGAGGCCGAAGATATCACTGATTGTGTTTGTCCAATGTGCGGTTCGATGAATGTCGCACAAATATAACAGTTTTATCCATATTCGCGGTGCCCGTGAGCATAATCTTAAGAATATATCGATAGATATTCCCCGAGACAGTCTTGTGGTTATCACAGGATTGTCAGGGTCAGGTAAATCTTCATTGGCTTTTGATACGATCTATGCGGAAGGGCAGAGAAGATATGTAGAGTCTTTGTCAGCTTATGCCAGGCAGTTTCTTGGTATTATGGAAAAACCGGATGTAGATTTTATTGATGGCCTTTCCCCAGCGATTTCTATTGAACAAAAGAGTACTCACCGTAATCCGCGATCAACCGTGGGTACTGTGACCGAGATTTATGACTATTTGAGGCTTCTGTACGCTCGGATAGGCATTCCTTACTGCCCCTCATGTAATATAAAAATTACTTCTCGTTCAGTTGATCAGATAGTCGGGCAGCTTTTAACTTATGCAGATAAGACAAAAATGCAACTATTATCTCCAGTTGTGCAGGGCAAGAAAGGTACTCATGAAGATACCTTCGAATCACTCAGGCGAAAAGGTTTTGTGCGTTTACGTATCGACGGAGAAGCTCGTACCTTAGACGAAGAGATAAAGCTCGATAAGAATAAAAAACACAACATAGAAGTAATCGTTGATCGTATAGTAATCAAAGACGGTGTGCGTCCACGCCTCGCTGATTCGGTTGAGACCGCTCTGGATCTTTCTGAAGGAGTGCTTGTCGCTGATATTGATGGAAACGAGCTCTTCTTCTCTTCAAAACACGCCTGTCCTGAATGTGGTTATTCCATTCCTGAACTTTCACCGCGGATGTTTTCGTTTAACAGTCCTTTTGGTGCGTGCGAAGAGTGCAGCGGCCTGGGGTTTCTTATGCGATTTAGTGAAGATCTGATTGTACCGGACCATTCTGTAACCCTTGATGATGGGGCTGTGCAGGTTTGGGGCAAGCAGTGGACCTCAGAGCAGGTTAAGTTTTTACAACGCAACTTCAATATAGACACCTCAAAACCCTGGAAAAAACTTACAAAAAAAGAACAGAATATGGTTCTTTACGGAACCGGAGATCGAGAATCAAGACGTTACCCATTTAATAGAAATTTCGAGGGTGCAATACCAAATCTTGAACGTCGTTATAAAGAGACAAATTCCGAGGATATGCGTCATTGGATGGAGAGCTATATGGTTAACCAGCCATGTCCTGCTTGTAATGGGAACAGGCTTAAACCAGCATCTCTGGCTGTGCGTGTTGCTGAAACACATATTTCAGATATAACCAGACTTTCAATAAAAGAGGCCTTTGATTTTTTTGAAAACCTGATTATTTCGGATACCGAAAGAAAGATTGCTGTCCAGGTTTTACAGGAGATTAGCTTAAGGCTCAAGTTCTTAAAGGATGTGGGTCTTGATTATCTTGCTCTCGAGCGTGCGGCTGGTACTTTGTCGGGGGGAGAAGCTCAACGAATCAGACTTGCCACTCAGATTGGATCAAGTTT
>DAOTGZ010000326.1:0-2369 GCA_035447445.1 Spirochaetota bacterium
ATTCACGGATACCTTTCGAAAAGAATGATCATCCCGATCATCATAAGCTCTCTCTCGAATCCGCACGACGTTCGATGGTACTTTTAAAAAATAATGATATATTACCGTTAAAAAAAGATAAACTGAAGAGTATTGCTGTTATAGGGCCTAACGCCGATGACCCCGTAATGCTTCTTGGTAACTATAGCGGAACGCCTTCATACACAACTACCCCTTTGAGAGCGATTAAGGATGCGCTTGGAGATACTGCGCGTGTATATTACGCTCAAGGATGTGATATCAGCAAAGACCGTGTTGAACCGTTGGCAACCGAAGATGATCGAGTAGCCGAGGCTGTAAGCGTTGCAAAAGCAAGTGATGTCGCTATAGTTTGTCTTGGGCTCAATTCTCAGATTGAGGGCGAACAGGGTGACGTTGGTAACTCGGATGCCGGTGGAGACAAGATCAATCTCTCTTTTCCAGGAATGCAAAACAAGCTGCTCGAAAAAATAGTTGCGACCGGTACAAAGACAATTGTTGCGGTATTTGCCGGCAGTGCCATGGATTTAACTTACGCTAACGATAATGCGGATGCCGTTATACAAGCATGGTATCCAGGCCCAATGGGAGGTGAGGCTTTTGCTGATCTTCTTTTGGGTAAGTCCGATTTTAGCGGACGTCTTCCGGTAACCTTTGTCAAGAAGACAGAAGATTTGCCTGATTTTCGTGATTATAGTATGGAGGGGCGTACTTACCGGTTTATAAAAACTGATCCACTTTATCCATTTGGCTACGGGCTTAGTTATAATAATTATGAATACTCCGGACTTAAAATTGAAAAAGATGTTGTTGAACAGGGAGAATCAGTCAATGTTTCAATCAAGGTTACTAACAAAGGAAAATTTGATGGCTATGGATCGGTTCAGGTCTATTTAAAAGATGTTGATGCTACAGTAAGGGTTCCCAATTATTCTCTGGCTGCTTTTAAAAGTGTTTACCTAAAGGCAGGCGAGAAGAAAGAGGTAAGCCTTGTTGTCGATTCAAATTGCATGGTGGTTTTTGATGATGATGGCAGTACCAGGTTCGAGCCGGGACTGTTTGAGATTTACGTGGGGGGAGGCGCTCCCGACTCTGTTAGCTGTAAACTAATGGGCAGCTCTCCGCTTAAGGCTGAATTCGAATTAAAATAGTTAGTTTGCAGAGATATCATTGATCGTAGAAAATGGTGGCGTTCGCAAGGGCGCCGCCATTATTATCTGTTAAAAAATTTAAAGTCGAGGTGCTTAAATAAGTTTTCTTATACCCGAAAATATAAGAAAGACCGCAAAACCTGTAAGATAAACAGCGCAAGTGGCAATAATTCCCCTGTACATTTTGTCGGTGAACAATCTTCTTCCTTTGCTTATCGCGATAGAAACAGCAGCATACCAGACTAGGTCTCCCAGAATGTGGCCCAGAAAAAAAGTAACTACCCCAGCTAAACCCAGGTTTTTTGATAAAATTATCATACCTATGCCTATGGTAGCCCACCATATTGTCCAGTAGGGATTTGCTAGGCTCATAATAATGCCTTTGAAAATAAGGTTGCCACTTGCCGGTGTGTCGGATTTATTAATATCGTTAACATTGTTAACGGTAAGCGTCGAAAGAGAGCGAAACATTCCAGTTGCCATAATAATCATGGCAAGTCCTCCAGCGAAAGCAACAGATATAAAAAAAAGATCAATTTTAAAAACAGGAGCTAATCCGAAGACCAGAGCAACAATTAATGCCATCTCAAGTACCGCGTGACCTGCTACAAGTAGCGGTCCCGCTGACATTCCACGTTTTGTAGATTCACTTATGGTAACAGTTAAAAGTGGGCCAGGCATTAGAGCTCCCGAAAAGGCAACTCCAAAAGATGTGAAGAAAATAAGTACTAATGTCTCCATGACGACTCCATACTGTTCAATAAATATGATCTAAATTGTTACATTTTGTTCCAATCTGTCAAACGGAACTTTTTCTGTGCGTATAAATTCCATTGCGTTTGGTGAATCTGTTTTGGATAGGGAAACGCAGTAACCGCAGTCAGAACCGAGATGCCGGGGAACAGAGATCAGTTTATGTTCAATTTTATTTTTTTTTAAAACACGGGAGGCCCACATGGCTTCGCTGGAGCTATGGAAAAGTATAACATCAATCATGGCAAAATGGTTCCTGTTTTATGAATTTCGAGCTCAGATTTTTCCGTGCCTTTTGCTACCAGAGCCAAAATAAGCGCAAAAAAACAGAGAATAATATTGAAAAGTGGAAGTTGCAGGTTTTGCGGCAGGCTGTATATGATTGAAACAGCCGGTATCCAGATTACAAGACTCGAACACCATACAATGGCAATGCGCCGTAATATT
>DAOTGZ010000327.1:0-2367 GCA_035447445.1 Spirochaetota bacterium
AGGGCCCCGGTCGCCTCTTTTCGATACCTTGCCATAAAGGGAATTGTCGCTCCATCGTCAAGAAGGCGAACCACCGACACAACCTGCTTTTCTGTAAGTTTATGCTGATCCGCAATATATCCATATATATTCATTATAGGAATTCTCCTGTTTGTAATCTTATTCAATGTGACATAATGCGGCAAATTTAGACAAGAATAATTTTGTATTTTGTAATACAAGTTTTGACAGGATTAATCAGATCGCTGATAAATGATTTTTCCGACACCGTCAATATGCTCAATCAGATCCGGATTGCTAATCTGAGTGAAGATGGACAGATCTACCATATAAGGCAACAGAAGCATTTCTATCCTGTCAATAACAGGATATAGACAATTTGCAAGAGTCAGCTCTCGTCCAACAAGAGTCAGATCAATATCAGAGCCCGATTTATAATTACCTTTTGCCCTGGATCCATAAAGTATAACCTTTTCAATATTTTCAAACTCGGAGAAGATGTTTCGTAATTTTTCCAGAACATCATCGCTTAAACCATACACATTAATTATCTTTCTCTTCTTCAATTAATAGTTTTGATTCTAGTTCATTAAACGCATGGATATAAGAATTTTTAATTGAATTAAAAATCTCTTCGGCAACCTTTTCATCATAAGTATGGTTTGTTAAACGCCTGCTTTTTACAGCATTTAACAGTGCTTCACCTTTCGAGACAAGCCCCCTGTTAAAAGCCAATCTGAAAGCATCAATGCTCCCCTGAATATTGATCTCTCCTTTTGATTCATAAAAATCATTCACAACATTCCAGGCAAGTTCATACGTGAACTCAAAAGCCTGTATAAAGCCCTGTTTATCAAGATCTGACAGATCACGGCTACCCGCAAGATTGACAGCCATATTTAAAGGCTGTAACGCTTTTCTATAATTCGCAAACCGTTGAAGCCAGCGGGTATCTTCATTCATTATCGGATTCTCCTTTACATATCTAATACCTGTTTTAATCAAGTCAACAAGGCCGGCTAAACAAATCTACTCCTCTTCAGCGACTGCCGGACACACTCCGAAACGCTGCTGGTGAATTTTACGTATAAAATAGAGGGCTGTCAATGAATTAACAAATAGAACAATTCCTTTAACCAAAAATACATATTTCAAATCTGACAGGTCGGCTAAGACTCCAAGAAGAGTTGTTATGCCAACACATCCAAGGGTATACGACGCGATATAGGCATTGTTCAGCGTGTCTTTAAGGCCATCGCTGCCGGTATGAATTATCAGTGTACCAAGAAGAGGATACAAAATGGAGTGCCCAAGGCCATAAAACAGACCAGAAATAATTAACTGATTATATGCAACAAGATTTAAAGATACAAACATCGCAATCGAAGCAGAGAAGAGCCCAACCGATACAAGCAGAGATGGTCTAAGACGATCCATCCACTTGTTAAAAAATATTCTCATAACTATTGATACAACACCATGCGAAACAAAGAAATAAGAGAGATTTGCAAACCCAAGAGATGCCTTTGAGTGTCCTGGCAAAAATGTCGCGAACGTGCTAAACGCTCCACCAAGAAGAAAGCCGTAAAGATAAAGAGACCGAGATCCTTTTCGCATTAATATAGAAAAGAAATTACGGGATGATCGTTCTGTTACTGAAGCCACACCTTCTCTTATAAACATTGATAAAAAGAATGCCCCTGTTGAAAAGCAAAACGCAAGTACGAAAAGACCGCGATACGAAAAATTATTTATTATCAATTCGCCCAGAACCGCTCCAGTCGGATTCGAGAATACTCCTGACAAGCCAAAAAGCGCAATTCCTCCGGCACGACGATGTCGAGGTATCAATTCGAAAGCCATATTTGCGTGCATTGTGAAACCAAATAGATAAGCAAAAGATGCCGCGAAACGAAGCACTGCCAGAACATGAAGATTGTTATGAAAAATGAACATAATAAAATTGGCTACCATGCTTATAAAAAAAACAGTGTTAAGTGTGCGTTTACGGTCAAGACGTGGTATATAGTGGCTAAAAAGCACAACAGCCACAACAAGGGTTAATGAGTTTATATTCATAAAAAAGCCGGTAAAAGCGTGAGAAGCGCCGAGCTTTTCCAGATAGGGCGGAAGAAGATTAATAGCCGCATTACTGGAAAAGAAAAAATAGTTTTCCAAAAATAGAAGAAGGAAATATATATCGGTTTTTTTGATTTTCAAGCTCTGCTTCCATTTGCTTCCAGATTTATACAATTAGTTATATAAAAAAACGACAGCATAATGCAAATCAAAAAAATGAACCACATAGTCCAAACAATTGCGCAATCTTCAAGCGCGATTGTTTGGACGGTTTCGGGCGAATAGCCC
>DAOTGZ010000328.1:0-2347 GCA_035447445.1 Spirochaetota bacterium
ATTCCGATGAAGATGAAGTATTTTGTGCTTATTTTCGGAACCATCGAGTTTTTCGGTACATTAAATTCAATAAACGGTCAGATGGGTCGAATAAGCCATGTTGCCCATTTTGGTGGATTGTTAGCCGGGTTTATCCTCTTAAAAACAGGAATGAGCTTTAAAAGCGGCGAGCCCTTTCGTGCTAATACACCAAAAAAAATAAATTTTATTTCGGAATATTTTAAAAAGAAAAGAGTTGAAAATAAACGAGTTGAGATCGATAAGCGTATAAAAGCTAAGGCCATTATTGACAAGATGCTTGAAAAGATTGCGGCTTCGGGTCTTGAGTCCTTGACACCAGAAGAGAGACGCGATCTTGAGTGGGCACGTAAGAACTATTTTCCTGGTGGTACTGACACAATTCATTAACACTAGTTATAATTTTCACGTTTGAGTAGAATTATAAGACAGAAAAACTGTTGTGAATAAAAAACTTTCGTAAAAATCTAAATTTGTTTGACACAAATATGCTCTGTTAGTACATGGTACAGACGTTGAGGCGCTAGCTCAGTCGGTAGAGCAACTGCCTTTTAAGCAGTGGGTCCGGGGTTCGATCCCCCGGCGCCTCAAATCCCGTAAGGGTTTAACATAATGTCCCCGTCGTTTAGTGGTCTAGGACACCGGGTTTTCATCCCGGCAACAGGGGTTCGAACCCCCTCGGGGATGCATAATGAGCCGCCATAAGGCGGCTCATTATTATTTTGTTCCGCTTTTTATAAACGCCTTTTACCCCGTTTTCAGAACTGTTCTGAAGACAACGGTCTTCCTTTGTCCACACTAAACTTTTTTTCTTGACAATTTACCCCTATCCTTTCGATTAAGATAAAACCGCTTGTATGCAGTTGATACTGTTATTTTGCAGGTATCTTGATTTAATTCTGATAGTAGCGGTTTTAAAAAATCCTAGATAGGAGTAAAGTATGTTAGAATTGAAAAAAGGAGTCGATATTATCTCGGAAGTGGGCGGGATAAAAACGATGGATGAAGCAAATGCCATTTTCAAGAAAAAAATGGATGATGCTAACCTTGCAAAAATTGCAAAAATTAAAACAGAAGACGCTGTTATACGTATCGCGAACGCGATATCAATGTGTGATCCTGATGATGTTTTTATTATCAGTGATAAAGAGGAAGACTACCGTCATGTAAAAAAACGCAGCCTTGAAACGGGTGAAGAGGCGCCTCTTGCTATTAAAGACCATACTATACATTTTGACCTTCCTCAGGATCAGGGACGTCTTGTTAAACAGACTTTTTACATTGTAAACGAAGGCGAGAAGACAAGTTCAATAGCAAAAACAGAACTTCGTGCTGAGTCTCATAAATATATTAAAGAGAATATGACCGGTATAATGAAAGGGCTTACAATGTATGTTGCTTTTATTAACCGTGGACCAGTTGGTGCTTCAGCAACTATTCCTGCGATAATGATTACATCATCAACTTACGTTCAGACTTCGTGTGAGCTTTTGTATCGTAACGGATTCTCTGATTTTGATGCAGAGGTAAAGCGTGCTGGTGTATTCTTTACAAACTGTCACTCTCAGGGACCAAACCGTCCGGAAGATGTTCCTAATGCCCGAATCTATATGGACAGAAGTTGGCAGACAACCTATTCAACTTTCTGTACCTATGCAGGTAACACTCTTCTTCTTAAAAAGGGTAATCACCGTTTTGCATGTGACTGGGCCGTTTACCAGAAGACTGGTAAAGAGCTTTCAGAGCATATGTTTATTACCGGTCTTACAGGGCCAAATGGCCGCAAGACCTATTTTGCTGGCGCTGCTCCATCAGGTTGTGGTAAAACTACAACAGCAATGGTAGGAACCGATTTTATAGGTGATGACCTTGCACAGATGTGGATCGACAATGGCGGTCTTGTTCGTGCGGTTAACCCTGAAAGAGGTATCTTCGGTATTGTTGAAGATGTTAACTATGAAGGTGATCCATATCTTATGAAGCGTCTTCGTGAAGAGGGAACAGAAGTAATTTTCTCAAACGTACTTATAGACGAAAACAAGAAACCTCGTTGGGTCGGAGATGGCGAGCCTGTTCCTGCAAAGGGTGTTAACTTTCAGGGCGAGTGGACTCCAGAGATGAAAGATGTTCCTATGTCGCATCCAAACTCTAGATGTACTCTAAAAAACACAGCTATTGATAACTATAACGAAAAAGATGCCGAAGATTCGAAAGGTGTTCAGGTTAAGGTAGTAACTTATTCAGGTCGTGATTCTGACACTATGCCTCCTGTTTGGGTTGCCAAATCTATGGACGCGGGTGTTGCGATCGGTGCTTCTATTGTTTCAGC
>DAOTGZ010000329.1:0-2344 GCA_035447445.1 Spirochaetota bacterium
CATTCTGTACGATGTCGTCGGGCCTGCACTACCAATAACCTGTCCAGGACGCGCGGGCGTTGGCCCCGTATAATACAAAACCTGGCCGCTCAAATCAAGGGGCAACTCCATGCCGGAATCAAGAGCAGTAATAAATCTTTTATGTGCTGCATCTCGGGCAGTATAAATAACACCGGAAAGAAGCACCTCATCCCCAGCTCTAAGTTTTTCCAGATCATCCTGATTAAACGGTACAGTCAGTGAAATTTCCATTAATTTCTCCTACAAGTTAATCAAGGCATGGCGATGCACATGACAATTGATATTTACGGCTACGGGTAAAGAAGCTATATGGCAAGATTCATATTCGATATGAACATCAAAAGCAGTTACATTACCTCCAAAACCCTGAGGGCCAATACCAAGCGCGTTAACTGCTTTTAATATACGCTGCTCTAACATTGCGTAACGTGAATCCGGGTGCGGCTCCTCTCTGAAAAGCGCTTTCTTGGCCAAAATAGCGCATCGCTCAAAGTTACCACCTATCCCAACACCAATTACAACAGGCGGGCACGGATTGCCCCCGGCGTTTTTAACAGTCTCGGCAACAAAGTCAACTACACCGTCGTCTCCATCTGCCGGTGTCATCATTTTAAGACGACTCATATTCTCCGCCCCTCCACCTTTTGGAGCATACTCAATTTTAAGAATATCTTCTTCGCAGAGATTAATATGAATTATCGGGGGAGTATTATCGCCGCTATTTTTACGGTCAAAAAGCGGATCAGATACTATAGATTTTCGAAGATAACCTTCAGTGTACCCCTTTCGTACGCCTTCTGTTATCGCGTCCGATACAAGCAGCGTAGGACCTCCAGTTATTTTAACATCAACACCAATTGTTACAAAAAAAACTGCTGTTCCCGTATCCTGACAAAGCGGAAGACTCTGCTTGTCGGCTATTTCCACATTTTGTAAATATTTATCTATAATGCCTTGCGATCTGCCATCGGTTTCCCTCTTAAGTGCAGTACGATAATATTGCATTGTGCATTCCGGCAATCTGATATTGGAGTTTATGCAAGCATGCGCAACTGTCTCCACAATTTCGTTGTAATCAATGTTTCTCATAACTTGACTCCCAGTTTCAATAACGCGACTCTAAATGACGCAAGCGAAGAAGCAAGAGGAATATTTTTAGGACAATAGCTGTCACAGGCCAAAAGAGCCGTACATCCAAAAACTCCGTTATCAGTCGCGTAAAGCTCATACCAATCTTTATTGGCCCGGCCATCACGCGGATCACTCATAAGGCGCCAAGCGTTCAACAACTCGGCCGCTCCGGCAAAATCAGCATTCATCTGCACGGTAGCGCATGCAGACACACAGCAACCACACTCGATACAACGATCAAGCTCGTAAAGATGCATCATAAGTTCGTTTTCATAATTACTATTAGCTGCGAGCTCAGCCTCCTGCTGTTTTGACCTATTCACATTAAGCGCCTGGCGGTTATGTATCTTTATAAAATAACTTCCTGTATCTACAGACAAATCACCCAACATAAGAAAACCAGGCAATGGAGCAATAGTCACGCTCCCTTTTACCTCGTTCAAACAGGTTCTACAGGCCAAACGAGGTTTACCGTTTATAAGCATAGCGCAACTTCCACAAACACCTGACCGACATACATAATCAAATTTTAAAGAAGGATCAATATATTTCTGTATCTGTTGCAAAAGCGAAAGAATAGTATCACCATCTGGCTCAACATCATAGCTTTCAAAGTACGGTTTATTTTCACTCCCAGGCTTATAACGTAATATTTTTACTCTCTTATACATGCAAACTGACGTCCTCATAATCTATCATAACTGATTGTGTGTCATTATTCCAACGAGTCAATGTACGTTTCTGGAACTCCTCTGACATGTCAGGATAATCGTCCCTGTTATGGCATCCCCTTGACTCCTTACGTGCCAATGCACCCTCTACAACCGTCATTGCCAAAAGAATCATCCCTCTGCATTCCAGTGCATTTTCAATTTCAGGAGACATGGAATAAAAGTTTTTAGAAACCACAGCACCATCCACTTTTTCAAGAATCCGGCATAACTCCTTTTTAGCTAGTTTGAGCCCTTCTTCATTTCGAAACACTCCGGCATACCTGCTCATAACCGATCTTAGATCAAATGTTAACTCTGAAAAAGTTACCCCGTTACTGCCGGCTTTTTCTTCAAGTTTTACAAGGCGATCGCATTGTCCTTTATATTCTTTTGTAATAACAGCGGCTGATGGAGTATAACCATTATTAGAAAAATATTCACACATGCCCTCTGCAGCCAATTCTCCAGAAACTACAGTC
>DAOTGZ010000330.1:0-2322 GCA_035447445.1 Spirochaetota bacterium
CTTTTTTGGGTGAGACCGGAGAATACAAAGAGAAGGTTCTTAATACAGCACTTGTATGTAACAACAGCAATCTATGTCGAGACATGGTAAATTCGGGTACCGAAGAGGTTAATCCCGATTCAATTGAAAAGGCGGCAACTGTTATCGCAAAAATAAAAAACATGTCTATGCGTGTATTAAACGAGAAAAAGCTTATTTCAAAAAAGATGAATCTTATATGCGCGGTAGGTCGTGCCGGACGATATCGTCCTCGTATTTTAGAACTAAAGTACAAAGGTGGTAAATCATCAGACAAGTGGATAGCTTTTGTAGGTAAGGGGGTCACCTTTGATACAGGCGGGCTTGATGTGAAACCGGCTGCTGGCATGTTGGATATGCGTTATGATATGGCTGGTGCGGCTTCGGTGCTGTATGCGATAAAGTCAATTGCAGAGCTTAAACTGCCGGTTAACGTTTATGCTGTTATTCCACTTGTCGAAAACGCTGTCGATTCACAGTCGTACAAACCGGGGGATGTTTTTGTATCATACTCAGGAAAAAGCGTTCATGTTCAGAACACCGACGCGGAGGGACGCCTGATTCTCGCTGATGCGGTGACTTATGCCGAAAAGGATCTAAAAGCCGATTATATTATCGATATGGCAACATTGACGGGTGCCTGTTCTATCGCGCTTGGAAGTGAGTATGCGGCACTTGTTACATATGATGATAAGTTGAGGGATGCCCTCGTATCCTCTTCGTTAAAAACTGGTGAAAAACTGTGGCAGTTGCCAATCAATAAGGCTTATGAAAAACTAATCAAATCGGATATAGCAGATATCGCGAATATATCAGCGGATCGTAAAGCCGGAACAATTGTTGGTGCCGCCTTTATCAAACAGTTTATCGACAAGAGTCGGTGGGCACATATCGATATAGCAAGCACAGCCTGGGCCGATAGTGCAGGAGCAATGTATGGAAAGTATTCGACTGGTTATGGGGTGCGTCTGTTGACCGACTTTGCGTCAGGGTCATTATTGTAATTATGTAGGGAAGTGGCGCTGGTAATTCGGCGTCATTTCTTTAAAAAAGGCATACCGATATTGATGCATGCTGTTTGGAGAGAATGCTTTTTTAAAATTGATAGCCGAATTGTCTATTTTTTTATTTCTGTTCTGTTTAACTGATTAATAATCAGTTAAACAGGTAATCTAAATCAAAAAAAATAGGATTTTTCGGGTTTCTTAGCCAGAAAAGTGGTCTTGATCTTCGTAAAAGTTTATTCCCCAACTGTTGATAAAGCAGGGAAACCCTGAAGAATTGCGAACAAAAGTAGAATGAAAACAGGGACGGACAAACTCTTTGACACCATTCATGAAATCCTCAAAGAAATCCATTGCCAGAAATAGCATGTACGACAAGCTGTAACAGTAAAGATTAGCAATATCCTTTAATCTCTTTTTTGCAATACTTGAAAACCGGATATGCACGGATTCGTATTTTGTACCTCTTTCCTGGTACTTGACTAGAGTATCATTTGATACCGGATTCCTGACCAGTTTTTTTGAATACGTATCAAGAACGGTATTTATTACATCAGAAATGTCCATATTGTGCTTTGCCGCATACTCTTCAATTTTTGCCAGTCTGCTTAGTTCTACATCGATTGATGTCCTGAAGTCGGTCTGTTCCATAACATGCCTCCAAAGAATTATCTACATATGTATACGTAATTGGAGACTGTTTTGTTAAAATTTTTTTATTATTTATTCATAATGAGTTTATCCTAACCAGAGATATAGTCGGTATCGTCTCTGGTTAGGGTTGTTGGTGTAAATCAGAAGAAAACAAGATTTATATATATCGTTGATGTGATAAGAGTAATAATTGTTACCATGGCTCCATATTTGGTAAAATCAAGAAAGGATATTTTGTAGCCGCTTTTTTCGCAGATACCAGCGCTAATAACGTTAGCTGATGCTCCAATCAATGTTCCATTGCCGCCAAGACACGAACCAAGAGAAAGGGCTATCCATAATGGCTTAATCGCGTTGGCACCCATTGTGTCGCCGATGTTTTCGACCAAGGGAATCATTGTAGCTACAAAGGGGATATTGTCGATAATTCCAGAGAAAATGCCAGATACCCATATAATTACATAAGCAGTGTGGTTAATGTTGTTTTTAGTCAAAGCAATAATGAATTTTGACATTTTTTCGATTACACCGAGTTCGACTAGTCCGCCTACAAGAATAAAGAGTCCGATAAAGAAAAAAATGGTCTCCCACTCAACTTCATGGAAAAACTTCTCAACTTCATGTTTGCCCATAATGATCATTAGTA
>DAOTGZ010000331.1:0-2320 GCA_035447445.1 Spirochaetota bacterium
CCTCAATCAGATAGCGAATTAACCTTCTATACAAATACATCAACCGGTGTCAGTTTTGATTTAGCGTTTCTAGGACAAATTTACGGATTTGCTGATGTAAATTTTAACTTTAACAATAAATACGAACACAATACATTAAATAATCTTGGTGGTTCTACAGGTCTTATAACTACATATCGCTACTTCTGGAAAAGCCATTTATACGGTAAATATTCCAAAGTTTTTTGGGGAGACGAAACCAAACGATTGGAATACGGTGTAGAACAAACAATATCATTTTCTCGGAACAGTTCTTTCGTTATTAGAGGAAAAAAATACGAAATCTTTAAAAATGCATTTACCGAGTACTCTTTACAATTTAATATATTTTTTTAAATCTTACTTCAGAGCAACAATCTTTTCCATAATTTGTTTGCCAACCTCATCGCTTTCAATAAGCAGATGCCCGGCCTCTGGTATAAATGTCGCGTCGCAGCCGGGTATCATTTGCACAAGCTGCCTTACAGGGGCTACCGGCATGAGCGTGTCGGCTTCACCGTGCCACAAAAATACAGGCATATCAAGTTGAGAATAGTCAAAGTTCCAGGGACGCGCTACAAGCAAAAAGTCTTCGGCCACATAGAGTGGATTCTGATTAAAGGCTTCGTTCAATTCTTTAATAAAGGCTTTTTGCATAACATCTGAATCTCCTGCCTTTTCGAATACTGCTCTGTCCCAAGGGGATAACTGTTTTTTAATGGACTGCATAAGGGCATCTGGATTTTTTTTAACAAGCTTAGCATAGCTTTTGAATCCCATTCTTAGCAGAAAAGGAAGGTAACGCGCCGCAAAAAAACCAAGACGGTTACCCTTTGACATACCTTTTGAAAGCCTCGGAATATCAGGCGGAGCCGCGCTGCTTATCAACGTCACGGAAAGTACACTCGCGGAAGTATAGATACCACAAGCCAAGGCATGAGGCCCTCCTCCAGAACCACCCGCAACATGATAGCGCTCTATCCTCAGATAATCGGCAAGCTCTTTAACATCACACGCCCAGCCCCTATAGCTTCTGTTAGCTTGCGGGTCGGACAAGCCCATACCGGGACGGTCTGTAGCTATAATCCTGATACCGTTTTGAATAAACTCTGTTGCATCTTCTTTTAGGCATTTACGCGAACCCGGTGTACCATGAAAAAAGAAAACAGGCACACCTTGCGGATCACCAATTTCAATAAACGCGAGCTTACGACCATCGCCCAAAGTTATATGTAAATCTTTCATTATAAGCTTCCTCTTAATATTTGATTATCTGATCAGACTTGGGGATGCCGTTTACAACATCCTCTTCGACATCATCTTTTATTATACGATACTTTTTAAAACCGCAAAAGACTCCTTTTGCTTTTAACAAATCCTCGGTATCCATTATATGAAAATGGAGATGCGGAGCTGTAGAATTACCGGAGTGACCGACCTCTGCTATTAGCTCACCCACCTTTAACTGATCACCCTCTTTTACCCGTATTGATCCCGGAACAAGATGCGCAAAAAACGCATAGTGATCGTCAAACCTGATTATGATATAGTTGCCAATAAATTTATGAAGTTCTATTTTTTCGGCAGAGACAAAGAGCCCGATGACAGCAATCTTTACCATACGCAAAATTACCTTTAGTATATCAAGTACCGGTTGCAGTCTCTTTGGTTCTTTAACCCCATCTTTGACTGTGACAACCTTGCCGCTAACAGGCGAATAAATCGGTTTACGGTAACAGTAACAATCGGCAAGAGCAACACCGATTGTACGATATTTTATACTAGATGATTTATAAAATTTTAGTTTTGATCCCTGCTCTGTTATCATAAAATCGTAGGCATAACGCTGCCCAAGAGAGTCTGTTCCGTGGCTGGGTATTTTATCCCCTAGAGTATTAACAACCGACCACTCGCCCCGTAACGGAAAATCAACAAAGAGTTTGCAATCGCTTAATGATTTTTTATCAGTCATGATCTACCTCTTTTATCAGAGACCATAATGCCCCTTGTTATAAATCGCGCCATGGTATCGATTAACGCCGGAAAATGTTGCGCACCAATATCATCTCGGTATAGATGAGCCAAAAAAAGCGAGTCGAACATTGCCAAAACAAAATCAGGTTCCATATCAGCTCGTGCTATCCCCTGCTCTTGCCAGTTTTTGATTATAGAACCGAACATTGTTTTGGAGATCTGCTCCTCTTGTAAACCAATTGATGAATCGCGGCACTTGTCGATAATCTTGTGCCACTGCTCCCTGTCGCTCCAAACCTTAAGAATCGGATCGCTTGTTAAAGCATCC
>DAOTGZ010000332.1:0-2306 GCA_035447445.1 Spirochaetota bacterium
CAGTAGGGATGCCGGATCCCCAGCACTGATTTCTCGAGTATTGTATTTAAAGTGTAATGTAAAAGAGCAATTAACGATATCCCCCTCTATATACAAAACAGGCTCAGGAGCACAAAATCTGAAGTTAACCTCCCTATGGTTAAATACAACTTCGATGTTTGCGGATGAATTGTTTTGTGCGTAGGCCTGCAGCTTTTGTATGTCATTGGTATCCAGCTCTTTTTTGGATTTAAGCATTTGAATTATATATGATGTCAAGGGGGCATTTATGCCAATATGAAGTAAGTTGTCTTCCGAGACAGCACCGAAGTTTCGGGCCGAAGAAAAAAAACGTTCTATGGGAATACCCTGATTTTGCTTTATCTGTTTATTAATAATAATAAGGGGCTTAAAAATAACGCACTCTTCTGTATCTATTTGTGATGATCCATTCTCGAATTCGACATAGCTGACTCTAAATTTGATTGTTATCTTCGAAATTTTTTTAGTTTCCAGCTGAAAATAATTTTTGTTATTGTTAAAAAATAGAGGCAAATCATTTGCTTGTGCGATATAGTCTGTCGCTTCGGAAAGGTCTATTTCATCTTTATGAAGCAGCATTGTATTTATTAGTAAGCACTCTTTGGGGATGGGCACAATCTCCTTTTTGCTGTTATACTCTTCAATACGCCCTGGGCTTCCATCCTTTTTTATATAACGAAGACCTCTGCGAAGATAGTACCTGTCGGCATACTTGTCATACCGTACAAGCAAAACAAATGTAAATTTCCCAGCTCTATCTTTAGCTGTTGTTGAACGAAGTGTTGCTTCGGGTAAAAAGTCGTTATTAGCGACTGCTTGAGACGGTTTTATATTTACAGTCTTTTCGCCCATTTGACTTAGTATTTTTTTGCGTTCATTAATGATATTTCTAAGAATGGTAGCTTCCTGTTCTTGGCTGTATGTTTTAGGATTCTGGTCCATTATATCAACTAGTTCAAGAAGTACAGCCCCTATATGTTTGCAGGTGTGCGGATATGGACAACTGCAAATATATTTGTTTGACTCTAAATCTATGGTTACTCGATACACATTGCGATTGTTTCCCTTAACCATTGCAGTAACTAGTGGATAGTCGTCAGTAACTACAGATCTGACATGGTCGGTGTAAAAGTAATCTAGGGATCGTTGATAAATTTGTGGATCAAGCAACTCTTTAATGATTTCGACTGTTATAGGCATAAATAGACTCCATTTTTTTTAAAGTTTTTATGCTTGCTTGATGTGAAATAATGGGGTTTCCGTTTTTTAAGAGAAGACGGAAGGTAGTGTCGAGAACTGGGAGCAAGAAATATATAATATAAAAACCTTTATAAAATAGCAACTATTTTTTATAAACATTACAAGTAGAAATAATCAATGGGTTATGATTCTGTTGACAGAAACAATCATAAATGAAATAATATCCATAATATTGCGAGCACAAGGAGAACCGCTATGAATAATTATTTTAAAAGTATGCCGGATCAAAAAGGTTTTTTTAAAGAATACGGTGGAAGCTTTATTCCTCCCGACCTTCAGACCGAAATGGATAAAATTACTGATGCTTATTACAAAATAAGTAAATCTCACGAGTTTATTGCGGAATTACGTGATATACGCAAGCATTTTCAGGGGCGTCCTACTCCTGTTTACTACTGTCGGCGATTATCAAATGAGCTGGGTGGCCGTATTTACCTGAAACGAGAAGACCTTAATCATAGCGGAGCACATAAACTGAATCATTGTATGGGAGAGGCGTTGTTGGCTAAATATCTTGGCAAAAAAAGATTAATTGCCGAAACAGGCGCGGGGCAGCACGGTGTAGCGCTTGCGACGGCCGCCGCGTACTTTGGACTTGAGTGTGAAATACATATGGGTGAGGTGGATATCGCTAAAGAACATCCAAATGTTGTTCGTATGAAGATACTTGGCGCGGAAATTGTGCCGGTAAGCGCTGGGCTTAAGACACTCAAAGAGGCGGTTGATTCGGCTTTTATGTCTTATCTTAAGGATCCTATAAACACCATATACTGTATAGGTTCTGTTGTAGGTCCCCATCCTTTTCCAATGATGGTTCGAGATTTTCAACGATGTGTGGGTATCGAGGCTAAGGAGCAGTTTTTTGAAATGACTGGTGAAATGCCGGATAATGTTGTTGCCTGTGTGGGCGGTGGAAGTAACGCGATGGGAATTTTTAGCGCGTTTCTTGATGAAGAGGATACTCACCTTATTGGAGTAGAGCCCGCCGGTCGTTCACTAAAAAAAGGTGATCACGCCGCGACCAT
>DAOTGZ010000333.1:0-2289 GCA_035447445.1 Spirochaetota bacterium
TACCAGTGTAAATGGAGTCCGACCCTGTATAGGCATGATAAGCGTAACTGTTAATCCAAAAGCATGGAAAAGTGGAAGCACGCTGATGCATTTATCGTCTTGATTTAGAAAACCCGCTAGAACCTTGGTGGATGCGAGTATTCCTTTGTGAGTAAGCTGAACACCCAGAGGGAAACCATCCATTGCTGATGTATAGATAATTGATACAGCTGAATCATCAGTAATTGCTTCGGATTTTTCATATGGTTTCCCGGCTTCGATTATTCCGGCAAGGCTTCGTGATTTATGGCTATCGTCAACTAGCAGAAATTTATCCGTATCAACAAAAAAGGAGTTATTTACCGTAAAATTATCAAGCATTGTATGAGAAGTGATGATAAGCGATGGTTGCGAATGTGATACAATGTACTTGATTTCAAACCTTCTTGCAACAGGACCAACCAGAACACTAACCGCACCGATTTGCGAAATCGCAAGATAGCTGTATACAAAATCAGGTGTATTCTGAAGACATAAAATTACCCTGTCGCCTTTTTTGACTCCACGTGATATTAGATGCTGCGCACAAATCCTTGTCTTGTCAAAACCCTCTTTATAGGTCACTGTGTCTCCCTCAAAATTGAAAAAGACCGAATCTGGCTCATCCTTGGCGGCAGACTCTAGAAGCGAAAAAACATTTACATTCTTTATTTCAGACATTTTTATCTTCCTATTATATTTCGGAATCATGTTTTATAATAAACAAAACCAAAGAATGAATATTATAAGATTATTTCCGATTAAGTTACTACAAGAGTAATTAAATGATAACAATTATTAAAAAGTCATCAATCAATTGCACTTAATTAATAGAAATTAACCCTATTAAGAGTCAAGTAATTTATAAACTTGTGAAAAATCGATATTCGTGTTATTTGTATGTCAAAAGTTACCGACCGCTTCCCTTTAGCAGGTCACGGCCGGCTGAACTTAACGGGGACTTATATCGGTAAGAGTAATTTCTCCAATCCATACAGTTGATTTATCCAGGCCAACATTGAATTCGTATCTTGCGTTAAGGTCGCTTTCTTCGGGCATTGTGAAATTTATGCTGTAAGTCTTCAATTCGGGTGTCAGCTCAATTACCGTGACCGGCGAATATGATCTCCAGTCTCGTGTCTGGTCACCACTGATTTTAACCATAATTTTTCTTGTATCTGTTGCTTTTGCCTTGAAACTGGCTTTGTAGGTGTGACCTTTGACTACTGGAACATCCTGTATAAGTTGAATAGAATAAAATTGGTTGCCTGGTTCAGCTATCTCAATTTTTGCGTATTTTGTTGATTCAATATTTTCAAAGCTTATTTCTCCATCGCCTCCGAATGCTTCCAGATGAAGAAAATACCAGTAGGAGCTTCCTTTCAGTCCTGAGATATTTTTTACACCGGATTTGTTCATGCTAAATCCATTATTATATACTTCATTGCCGTCACTCAGAGCCGGTCTGGCATTCGCGGGGCGTGGATCCATATATTCGCTCGGATCGGGTTTTACGGGTTCTCGATACTTACGTCCGGTTAATTCGTATATTCTTACATAATCGATCTCCATTGTTGCTGGAAATTTGGTGGAATCGTCAGGATCTCCATCGTAAGTACCACCAACTGCAAGGTTCATAAGAAGATAAAACTCCTTGTCTAATGGAGCAGGATAGGGGTTATCATTGGAGCTCCATAAATTCTGTGTTTGATAAAGATTGCCATCTACATACCAGCGTAGTTCACCGGGTTCCCACTCAAGAGCATAAACATGCCATTGGGTAATGTCTTTTGGAGGATCGGCAAATGGAAATTCATACGACTCACTACTGAAGCGGTTTGAGGGCCATTCCGACCCATAGTGAATAGTGCCATATACTTTTAAAAAGTCACTTCCTTTAGCTTCCATTATATCAATCTCTCCGGAAGCTGCCCATGAACCGTATTCGCTGTTTTGTGGAAGCAACCATATTGCAGGCCAAAGACCTTTGCCAGCAGGAAGTTTGGCTCGTATTTCAAAGCGTCCGTATTTTTTACTGAAAAGGCCATCTGTCTTGATACGTGTAGAGGTATAGTCAAAACGTATTTTCTCTCCGTTTATTTCGGCCTTTGTTGTTTCTTCTTTGGCCTTAATATGCAAAGAGCCATATCTTACGTAACAGTTTGAGTCCGTATAGTACTGTTTTTCATTGTTTCCCCAGCCCGGTACATACTCATCATCATTGTAAAATCCGTTCCCTAAATCAAATGTCCATTTTGATTTATCAATAAA
>DAOTGZ010000334.1:0-2263 GCA_035447445.1 Spirochaetota bacterium
TCACAATGGTAATGGTGGGCGGTTTTGTAGGGCAAATTATGGCTATGGATCCCAAGTTGACAATATCGCAAGCCTATGCTGCAGGACTGGTTCATAGCAGTAGTACTATGGTGGGTGGATTCATTGGTTTTTATGCCGATGGCGTATTTGAAAATTGCTACTGGGATACGGTGGAGACTGGACGGAACAATGTTGCGGGTAATGGAAGTCCGACCGGTATTACTGGTTTAACTGACATTGAAGTACACACTGAAAGTAAATATGTTGGTTGGAATTTTACGACCCCTCCTGCAGATTGGATAATGGTTTCAGATGTGAATGACAACTATCCATATCCGATGAGCTTTTATAATCTGTGGGGCAGTGATGTACCCTAATGAGTAGTTTGTGATAGAATATTATATTTAAGTATGGAACCCCCAAATGTTTTTTGGGGGTTTGTTTTTGGACAAATCCGGTTTCTTGGTAAGAGAGAGACATATCTCGATTCCAGAACTGATTACTTGGTTTGTTATCCAGTTTAAGCATCATTTAAATCGTTTTATTGTATTGTTAGCCAGCTTTCCGGATCTTTGCATGGTAAAAGTGAATTGTTAGAAAGCATAATTGAATCAGAATGATTTTTCTTCGGTTTTTTTTCTGAAAAATGGATTATTAAACAGCATCATTATCAAATTGACGACCATCAATCAACCTCATGAGTCAAAATCTTCAGCTATATAATTGCGATTATTTCTTTTCTAAAGTGTTGCTCAATATGTATTCGAAGAAAATTTATTGAAATTAAAGACGAATATAATCAACTGGTTAAGTAGTTGTTTGGAGGTTAATATGAAACATCATCTTGTGTATTACGGTCACGAAAAGCTTAGGCAAAATGCGGAACCTGTTACCGAATTTGATTCAGATCTTGTATCATTGTCAGAAGCAATGTTTAAAATAATGAAAAAATATAACGGTATAGGTCTGGCGGCGCCCCAGATTGCGCTTTCAAAAAAATTTGTTACAATTGATCTTACCTCTTATGATAAAGAAAAACTTGTTATCGTGAATCCTGAGATTGTATGGAGATCAGAAAAGAAAGGGCCTTATGATGAAGGATGCCTTTCTATTCCGGGAATTTTTGAAACCGTAGACCGCCCAATAGAAGTCGTTGTTAACGCGTATAATCTAGATGGCAAGCAGATCGAGATCAAGGCCGATGACATACTAGCGAGGGTATTACAACACGAAATTGATCATCTTAATGGTATAATGTTTGTTGATCATCTTGAGGAGTATATCCGAAAGGAGTATACGAAGGAGCTGAAAAAAATAAAAAAAATGAATAAACAGGCTCTCTTCTAATATTTATTGTAGTTTTCAATGTCAGATGATTTTTATTATTAGTGGGTTGAGGTCTTAAATATGAAAATCGGCTTTTTTGGTACACCTGAAGTTGCTCGTGGTTTGCTGGCGCATCTTTGCTCTAACTATGATGTCTGTTTTGTAGTTACCAATTGCGACAAACCGGCGGGACGAAACAAAAAGGTTTGCAAGCCACCGGTAAAAATGTGTGCCGAAGAGAACAATGTCGAGATACTTCAACCGGAAACCCTTAAAGACGATGTTCTGGTAGAGCATCTTAAAAGTTTTAATGCCGACTTATTTATAGTATTCGCTTATGGTCATCTTATACCGGCTTCCGTTTTCGAGATGCCTCGCTATGGAACCATCAATCTTCATCCTTCAAAACTACCTGTATACAGGGGAGCCGCTCCGGTAGAGTGGGCATTGATGGATGGAATTTCTGAAACTGCTGTCTCCATACAAAAGATAACCGAAAAACTCGATGCAGGTGATATACTTGCTCAACAGAATATTACCATTGATCCTGATATGAATGCCAAAGAGCTTTACGAAAAGGTTATGCCTGTAGGTATATCATTAGTAGACGATGTGATAAAAGGATTTGAAGAAGAAACATTAAATCCGGTAAAACAGGATGAATCTCAGGCCACCTATTGCAAGAAGATATCACGAAGTACGGCACGTATTGACTGGAATATGAAAGCGTTACAAATACATAATCTTGTCCGAGCAATGAATCCCAAGCCAGGTGCGTGGTCTCTATTCCGTGATACAGAAATAAAGGTGTGGCAAACTGCGATAGTTCCACAGGATCAGATGATTGATCTTAAGCCGGGACAGTTAGCCAGGCTGGGCAAAAAAAGACTTGTTGCCGGATGCGGTGATGGAATAATCGAGATTATCTCTATTCAGC
>DAOTGZ010000335.1:0-2182 GCA_035447445.1 Spirochaetota bacterium
ATTTATTCCTATAATATCAAGGGCTATATCCCTTATAAGCATACGCTTGTTTGTCTCTTCCTGTTTGATACACCGTTTTTTATAATTCTCAAAATCGGCCTGACGCCTCATCATAAGATCCTTTAGCGCCGTGATTTCTTCATCTTTTGAGTCAGATGATGCATCATTTTTCACTTCATCATCTGATTCTTTATCAGATGAATCTTCATTTAAACCGCTATCTCCATTTTGAACAGAAGCATCCTCTTTTTCTGGAAAACCTTTATCAGAGCTTTTCTCTACAGGATCCTGTTCAGAAATCTTTTTTTCTTCAGCCGTTTTTTCTCTCATTTCAGCCATGATTTCTCCTTGCTATTTCGACATTTTTGTTAATAATTCTGTTACCACTTTGCCGGTGTAATCAACAAGTGGCACAACAGTTTTATAGTTCATACGGGTCGGCCCAATAATACCAACTACACCTACATGATTATTGCCAATCTTGTAAGTAGAGGTAACAAGACTGCACCCGGTTATACTTGCCTGATCGATCTCTTCACCTATAAGTGTGGAAACACCATCTGAACGCATATTACGTTTAAGAATGACAATAAGATTTTTACGGTCTTCTATCAGATGTAAAAAAGGCAATAGAAGTGACTCATCAACCATTTCTGGTATTTTTAGTATATTTTCAAGACCTTCAATATAAAGCTCCTGGCTTTCGTCTTCTGTCAAAGCAAGCTCTACAATATCTATTGCAAGTTGCATTTCATTATTTGGATTAAGGCCGGAGCGTAATTCGCCTAAAACCGAATCTTTTATTGAAAATATCGAATACCCGTTTAGCTCTGACGTTAAGTATTTTGAAAATCTGTGGAGCTCATCCTGATTTAAAGTCTGAGAAACAGTAACACGTTTGTTAAGTACTATACCAGTTCTGGTTACTAAAATAAACAGAAGATTACCGTGCCCAAGCGGAACAAGCTCAATATGCTTAACAACTGTGAAATCCGGTTTCGGAGTCAGAATTACCCCAGCATATTTTGATACATCTGACAACATTCTAGTTACAGACTCGAACATCTTGTTAAGTTCTATCTCACGCGTTAGCATGTCAGAACGAATGCCCGAAAAATCGGCATTTTTAAGTTCATAAGAGCCGACCAGACGATCAACATAATAGCGATAGCCCTTATCCGTTGGAACACGCCCTGCCGATGTATGAGGCTGTGCTAGATACTCCATAGATTCAAGATCAAACATAATATTTCGCATTGTTGCAGGCGAGATATTAAAAGAATACTTTTGAACAAAAGACCGTGAGCCAACAGGTTTTCCGGTAGAGATATATTCGAAAACCAGAGCCCCTAGCACAGCAGCTTCGCGTTCTGTAAGATTTCTATGTTGACCGTTGTTTTCCATAATCACCACTAAGTTAGCACTCAAATATATAGAGTGCTAATAAAATAGAAAAAATGGCTCTATTCGTCAAGTGAATTATTTGAGTTTTTGCCTTTTTTTGGATATTTTTTTTATGTTTTGTATTTATTTGATCTTCGTCGCGACGTTCTGTTGCAGAAAGCATTCATGTAATTCGACAAGCTCTGATAATTGACTTTTCAACTAGACACGTATACTGAACGACCTGAAAGAAACTTTCCCACACGACCTTTCTTGTTTCTGGAGTTTTTATTTCGAGGCATGAAAAGCCTACCGGCCGCATAAAATGATTTGAAAATCGCATACAAAGAGGGAGCTCCCAAGGTGTTGAGTCTGATAGTCTTTTTAGAATATTAATGATACTTAAGCCATGACTGTTGGCACAGTTGAGGCTTTATTTTTTTCTGAGCAAAAAGAAGATCCGCACGAGTGGAAATAAAAGACAGAGAACTGTTGCGACAACTTGAGTCTATCGACAAGTTAAACGACGAAGATAAAGACATTGTAAAACAAGTACTCAATCTTATTATTATGAAAAATGGCTTTCAATCACTTTTGAAACACTCACTCTCTTCAAAAGAACCAAAGGTGCATATATTATGAACAGATCTTTTACTCTTGAATACTGGATTGATGATGATTTTTATATTGGAAAAATAAAAGAAGTACCAGGTGTATTCAGTCAGGGCGAAACGTTAGCAGAACTTGAAGAAAACATAAAAGACGCTTATCACTTAATGCTTGAAGAAGAAACTATTCC
>DAOTGZ010000336.1:0-2158 GCA_035447445.1 Spirochaetota bacterium
TGTAAACCATATTAACGAAGGATCCGGCACGCATTTTGATCCATTACTTGTGGATATTTTTAACCGTGAAATTGACACCATACTGGACATCAAGAAAAGCTACCCAGAACTGACTGCCGAGACGGAATACTGACTGCAAAACAAAGAGATTAATCGGACAAAATGGAATAACCGAAATTTTTAGGAAAAAACAGTTTGTTAAACTGGTTGACTATGAAACTGTCTGTCATTGATGCCATATAATCAATAACTATTCTTGCCGGATCAGTGGTTTTACTGTAATCACTTTTACGGTCTTTTAAAAAATAGATAAAAATATCTGACGACTCTTCTTCTCTCTTCAGTTTATCGAAATAAAGATCAAAAAGAAGGTGAAACATCCGGTCTATTTTTTTACTTTCACTCTTTATCAACGGATTGAAGTAAATGGTTTTGTAATTAAATTCTTTTAACTTGCATAAAGCGGAAAATATTTCCCTGCTGAAACCCAGATACTCTTTACCGTAACTGCATGATATCAGATCGCTTATCAGGGTTTCGGTAATCTGATTATTGTTTTGCCCCAGAACCTTGCTTATCTCACGGGGTATTGATGAGTGTTTTATCATCTTGAGTTTTATCGCGTCCTCAATATCCCGCCCAATGTACGCGATAACATCTGCTATTCTTACCACACAACCCTCCATTGTCATGGGACGAATGGTTTTTGAATAACTCACATCTTTCATACACAGATCAAACTCTTTTTTGAACTGATCCGTTGTTTTGTTTAAACATGGATAATACTGCTGCTGCAGCATTTCACCGTTATGAGCAAGTATACCGTCAGCAACCTGAAGTGAAACCGGAACACCAAGACCGTTATTTTCCAGATTAAGAAGTGTCCGGACACTCTGAGCGTTATGAGCAAAAGCTCCAACACCGTTTTCAAGGGCAATCGAATTCAATATAGATTCGCCTTCATGGCCAAAGGCTGGATGCCCCAAATCATGTCCAAGAGATATAGCCTCTATCAGGTCTTCATTAAGTTTCAGAAAGCGCCCTATGGTTCGCGCTATCGTAGAGACAAACTGCACATGCAGGGATCGGTGCGTAATATGCTGATTTGAAAAAAGATAAAAAACCTGGGTCTTATCCATATATCGGGCGTAGGTATTTGTCTGCATAATTGTGTGAATATCACGACCAAATGAAGTTCGATAAGGAGAGGCTTTATCAGAGTTCGGAATCAAATCAACTGCTTCTTTGCTTAAGCATGCGAATTTGGAGAGATTACTCTCTTTATCAAATAATATATTTTTTAAATAATTCTCTGACTCTGTTTTCATATTATATGCACCCATATTGATTATATATAATTTTGCACCTATATATTTCATTCCATTGTTTTAAAAAACAACTAATAAACCCGAAAAAGAGTGTTTGACAATATGCCCTACGTTTATTTTACTGCATATTGATATTTTTTAAAAGAAACCACAATCAGGAACTTACCAAGTATCATATTTGATACAAGAAAAGGATTGTCTCCTTAATTTAGAAATTTTTGTATTTTTCAAAGTTTCCTATTGAAGTTTCCTATTGTATTTTCCCTGTGTAATAGATACTGTTGGTGATATTATGTTTAGTGCGTTTTGTAAATTATTATCTCTTTTATCGGCAAGCGACAAAAGGAAGCTCGCTATTTTGATAATTGTTATACTTATAACAGCTTTTATAAGTATAGCCGGTATTGCGTCCATAATGCCTTTTGTTGCAATTATGGGTGATACTTCACTAATAATGTCAAACGAATATCTCAATAAACTGTACTCAATATTCGGCAGCCCTCCTCTGCATAGTTTTGTAATTTACTTGGGAATGGCAGTATTGATTCTTTTTCTTGCCGGAAATCTGCTGTTAACCTTGTCGGTCTTTGTAAAATTCAAGGTCGCACGAACTATCTCTTATAACCTTACAAAAGCCATTTTTACTAGATATTTATATTTCCCTTATGAATTTTTTCTTGCACGCAACTCTTCCGAACTTGTAAAAAATGTTTTTTCTGAGACAGAAACTGTTACAAATGATGTCATTACACCCATGCTTGAATTTATCAAAAGCTTCATGATGTCAACTGCGATAATAACTGTTCTGCTTATTATGAGTCCGGGACCAG
>DAOTGZ010000337.1:0-2157 GCA_035447445.1 Spirochaetota bacterium
GTCTATAAAAGATTGAAGTTAAGTTTATGGGTTGTAATTGTTTTTAATGATTTTCATATTTGTACTAAAGAAGCTTATAAAAAGGTATTAAGTTATAATAACCATTATGATAGCAGCAACAAAATTAAAGAGTTGATATATTTATTGGATTTTGGTTATTATTATAATAGTTTTGAGAATTATGCTATCGAAAAGTATCCCGAGATAGCATGTGTAAAGAAGTTCATGTATGATTATGGAGCCATTTTTTCGTTGATGACCGGTTCCGGTTCGTCTGTGGTTGGGTATTTTAAATCAAAGCAGACGGCTTGCAAAGCGGCAGGTTTTATGAACGAGAAAGGATTTGATTCTGTAGTATCATATTTGATATAAATTGAGGCGTAGCCAAGCGGTAAGGCACCGGGTTTTGGTCCCGGCATTCCAAGGTTCGAATCCTTGCGTCTCAGAGAGAAGGTAAAGTATGAGAGCGATTGTTTTAGCGGCAGGAAAGGGTGTTCGGATGAATTCCTCTTTACCTAAGGTGTTACACCGTATTAATAATAAACCTCTTGTACAACATGTAATTGATTCACTGAACGAAGTTAATGTTGAACTTGTCTGTGTGGTTGTAGGTTATAGAGCAGATGATGTTCAAAACGAGATTGGTGATTCTGTATCTTATGCCTTTCAAAAAGAGCAGCTGGGAACCGGTCATGCTGTATTACAAGCGGAATCCTATTTTAAAGATTATAGCGGACTGATTATAATAACTTGCGGTGATGCGCCGTTTGTTACAGCCCAAAGTTTTAAAAAGCTGATTTCTGTTTGTAGTGAAGAAAAATGTAAAGCTGCTGTTTTGACGATGATATGTGATGATCCATATGGTTATGGACGGATAATTAAAGATGAGAACGATAATGTTATCGGAATTGTTGAAGAAAAAGACGCCTCTGACTCTATAAAACAGATAAATGAAGTAAATTGCGGTACATATGTAGTTGACTCCTCCCTGCTGTTTGAAGGATTAAAATCTGTTGGAACAGATAATGCCCAAAATGAGTATTATTTACCGGACATAGTTAAATATATAACTTCTAAAGGGTATATTGTTAAATCCTCAGTTCTTTCGGACAACCGCGAAGGCATTGGAATAAATAGTCAAAAAGAACTGGAACAGGCAGAGAAAATATATAATGAACTTTGATATTACAAAAAAGAAACATGATATAAAAATTATAAGTTGCAACTCCAATTTAACCCTGGCTACCGATATAACTGACAAATTGGGTGTTTCTTTAACTGAATCTGATTGTAAAAAATTTCTTGATGGAGAAATTTTTGTAAAGATAAAAGAGAGTGTCCGCGGATGTGATGTTTTTATTGTCCAGTCGACTTGTAAGCCTGCCAATGATAATTTGATGGAGCTCCTGCTGATGATTGATGCTGCAAAGCGAGCGTCAGCCCGTACAATAACAGCTGTCATTCCCTATTTCGGTTATTCACGACAAGATAGAAAAATGGAGCCGCGGGTTCCAATTTCTGCTAAACTTGTTGCCAATTTATTAATGAAAGCCGGAATTCAACGTGTACTGACAATGGATCTTCACGCAGATCAGATTCAGGGTTTTTTTGATGTTCCGGTCGATAATCTGTTTTTAACACCAATAGCAATAGGATATTTTAATTCTTTAAAAATTGATGACTTAGTGGTAGTATCTCCTGATAGCGGTGGAACCGATCGTGCACGTTATCTTGCAAAACATTTACAATGCGGTTTGGCCATTATTGATAAACGTCGTCCCAAAGCAAATGTTTGTGAAATAATGAATGTAATTGGAGAAGTAGAGGGCAAAAATTGTCTTCTTATAGATGATATTATAGACACTGCCGGATCAATTTCTGGTGGAGCCAAAGCTTTAAAAGATTTTGGTGCCAAGGATATATATTGTATAGCTACTCATCCGGTTTTATCGGGAAATGCAGTTTCTAATCTTAAGGGTGCTGGTTTTAAAGAAATAATATTTTCTGATACAATACCGATACCTGAAGATAAAATGTTGGATAATATGACGATTCTACGAACATGTTCTCTCTTTTCAGAAGCGATTAAGAGAATATATTCTGGAGAATCTGTAAGTAATCTTTTCGTATAATAATATTTTAGTGAGGAAAAAATGG
>DAOTGZ010000338.1:0-2152 GCA_035447445.1 Spirochaetota bacterium
CAAAATAATCATCTCCGCAATCTATAAGAAGAAGATCCATGCAAATACGCCCCGCAACTGGATACTTTCGGTCGTTAATAACAACCAATGCGTTATTGGAAAGTGAACGATGAAAGCCGTCCCCATAACCGCAGGGAATTGTAGCTATCCAGCTCTCTTTATTTAACTTGTAAGTGTGTCCGTAAGAGAGGGCGCTCCCGGCATTGACTTTTTTCATCATGATTATTGTGGAAAATAGAGACATGCTCTGTTTAAATCGCTTGTCGTGAGGCGATGCCGGGTCGGGCATGTATCCGTAACTTATAATACCCGGACGTACCATATCAAAAAAAGTATCGGGATAATATAGTACAGCTCCACTGTTGGCCATGTGTAAAACAGGCTTACGTCCGAGGGTTTCGCGAACAGCTTCGGTAATTTTTTTATAATCGGCAATCTGGTTATTGTTAAAGGGGTTGCTACTTTCGTCAGAGACGGGCATGTGAGTATAAAAGCCTTCGATGAAAATATTTTCAAGCTGGTTTATTATGTTACAAGTATGAACACTCTCAGAGGCAGGACAGCCAAGTCGCCCCATGCCGGTATCGGTTTTTATATGTATCTTTATTTTTATGTTATGCGCGCCAGCGACAAGATTACATCTTTGAGCAGTGTCTATATCACCTATAGTGGGCATCAGGTTGTACTTAATTAGCGCGTTTATCTGTTCATCACCAGGGATGATGTAAGACAATATTAGTATGGGTAAATTAATTCCATTTTCTCTTAAGCAGATGCCCTCTTCAATTGAGGCGACTCCGAACATATTAATAAGCCCACTCTTTTCCGCGAAACGGGCTGTCTCGATCATTCCGTGGCCGTAGGCATCTGCTTTAACGGGCAATAGTATGGGGCGGTTTGAAGTAATATTATGAATTGTTTCCAGATTATTTTTGATAGCTTCTGTATCAATTTCAAGCCATGTGCCACGATAGTTCATTTTGTTAGTCCCTTGATATTGTTATTAAAGCTTGACCCTCAGCTAGTTCGATAATCTGCTTTCTGTCAACAGCAAAATTACTAATGCATAGGGTAGAACCGGGAGTTACCCGTTTGTCGGAAAGTTTATAATGAAGACCTTCAGTATTTTTTACAACAATATCGCCAAAGAGGGGAATTATCGAGATGTAGGCTCCGGCGTGAGCCTCAAGTTCAATTATATCGGTGCAAAAGAATGCTTCGTTATTTTCATCCACAAGCCGGATCTTGATATCCCTTCCTAATTTCGCCAATAGCATAATGTTCCCGATTGTGTGGTCAAGGCGGGTTCCGCTAAAACCAGCGACTGTCAGGTTCTTAAATCCATTTTGTATGCAGTGATGCAGAGCCAGTTCCGAGTCGGTCATATCTTTGTCGGCAGGGAAAGAGATTACTTCAATATCATTTTCGGTTATATGCTCCATATGTTCGGGTTCGATAGAGTCAAAATCACCAAGTGCGGTATCTATTTTGTATCCCAAATTGATGGCGTGGCCAGCACCCCCGTCTACCGCGATAACGGTAGGGTTTTCACTCATTAAGGAGGCTAGAGCCTGTTTAAGTACTGTGTAGTCTGTTATGCGGCCGTTACATAATATTAGAGCCTTTTTCATTTAGGCGGTTCCTTGAAAATATTTATTTTTAAAAAAAATCTGTTGTAAGTTATTAATAAATTTTTTTGGTATTGATAGAAATAGACTGATAATAGTATTGGTATTTGTACAAATTGAGGGTATTAAATGCTTTGTCCATACTTTTTTGTTGCATTGGATAAAGTGTTGATATAGTATAATCAGAGTTAAGCTCAATAAGGTCATGAACCGGTTTTGTACCGGGTAATTAATTTATTTAGGAAGACGTGATGATAAAACCGGAACTTTTGGATCGATGGAAGATTAAAAACTCGGAGGATCTGTACGGAATAAAAACCTGGGGAGCATCTTATTTCGAGATTAATGATAAGGGTGAAGTCTCAGTGACTCCATTCGCGGATAAGCCTGATGTTTCTGTTAGTCTTGTAGATATAATCAAGGGAATAAAAGAGCGGGGACTTGATGCTCCTGTTTTGCTCAGGTTTGAGAACTTGCTTGATTCTCAACTGACTTTTTTAAACGAAAGCTTTAATGCCGCTATA
>DAOTGZ010000339.1:0-2144 GCA_035447445.1 Spirochaetota bacterium
CCTCTTTAAACCGGGGTGTTCTTAACGAGCGGCTTTTTGCTTTTAGTCGTAATTTGACAAAAAATGCCGCTCTAATTTCAAAACATGGCGGGCTTGCCAAGGTGTTGAACTGTTTTGCTGGGGTTCATGTCCTAATAGTTGGGGCTGGCGAGTCACTTTCTAAATGTTTACCTGTAATTAAAAAATTGCATACCCGTGATGATTTTGTGCTTATTGCTGTTGACATGGCCTACGGTGCGCTTGTAAATAACGGGATTACTCCAGATTTTGCGATTACATGCGAAACCTCACCTCGTGATTTTTTTTTGCCCTTTGACACTTCGAATACACGGTTACTTGCTTTTTCTTGCAGTTGCAGTAGCAATATACGCAATTGGCAGGGATCCATTTCGTTTTATAACTGGCTTATTCGAGAAGAGCCGTATGAGTCTCTCTGGAAACGCGCGGGATACGATCTTGGTTTTGTTAGCACGGGAAGTGTTGTAACAACCCAGGCCTTGTCTATCGTTATGGCCTTACCAGCTTTATCGATAACTCTCGCCGGTAACGATTTGGGTTTTACCGATTATCCATATTGTATGGGTGTTTCTTGGTATACCAATATTATGCGTACAGCTAATCGCTTTAATCCTGCTGAAAATGCTGCCCGTAAAACAATACGTCTTGCTCGTGATTATGAAATTAAACGTGAAAGCAGGGTATACTTTACCAATAATCAATTTCTTGGAGCAAAATACTGGATAGAAGATTTACTTAAAGTATCAAAAAAAAATGTGTACGATTTAAGCGATCCTGGTGTATCAGGAAAGTATATAAACAAAATAACACCTAAGCAACTTGAAAAAATGATTATCGGTGATCGGGAAAACCGTAAAAAGAGGAGAACAAAATGATCGAAGTGCACAGACTTAATGGTACGGCTTTCTATATTAATTGTGATCATATTGAAACCATGGAAGAGACTCCCGATACCGTAATACATCTTACCAACGACAAAACCTATGTAGTGACTGAAAAAGCTGAGGAGATCATAGACAAAATAATTGTGTATAAAAACAATATAGTAAAGCCAATTATAAAAAAGAACTCCTTTTTGGAATAGTAACACCCATAAAAATTCTATTGACACTTGAAAACAAATTCCGTCCAATTAGACGGAATTTGTTTTTACTATCCGTTTAAAATTTTGTTTTGGAGAGAGCCATGTTTAACAGGGAATTTGAGGCAATGCCTTTGGCTGAGATGAAAAAACTTCAGCTTGAGAGGCTTAAATGGTCACTGAATCATGCTTATAAAAACAACGCTTATTACGCGCGTAAATTTGACGCGTCCGGTTTTGATCCATCTTCGTTCAAGAGTCTTGACGATATGAAGAGGGTTCCATTTTTAACAAAACAGGATATGCGCGACAACTATCCCTTTGGTTTGTTTGCTGTACCACTTAAGGATGTTGTGCGTGTTCACTCTTCTTCTGGAACAACTGGAAACGCTACTGTTGTGGGTTATACATCAAAGGATATTGATGTTTTCGCGGAGGTTGTTGCCCGGTCACTGAGCTCGTATGGTGCTACCAGTGATGATATACTGCAAGTTGCTTATGGTTATGGTCTTTTTACGGGTGGGCTGGGGCTCCATTATGGTGGAGAAAAACTTGGTTGTTTAACTGTACCTATCTCTGGCGGAAACACCGAGCGTCAATTAATGCTTATAAAGGATTTTGGAACATCAGTTTTAGCCTGTACACCGTCTTATGCCCTAAATATAGCGGACTATCTTGAAAAAAAACGTCCTGATTATGATATCAAAAAGACTTCGCTTAGAATAGGGGTTCTGGGTGCGGAACCGTGGACCGAGGCAATGCGTAACGAGATTGAAACTCGTCTTGGTATTGAGGCTTATGATATATACGGTTTAAGTGAAGTAATAGGACCTGGAGTATCGGCAGAATGTTCTGCTAAAAGCGGGATGCATGTGTTTGAAGACCATTTTTATGTAGAGATTATTGACCCAGATACAGGAGAGGTTTTACCAGAAGGTGAAAAAGGTGAGATTGTGTATACTTCACTTACCAAATATGCCTGTCCCGTAATCAGATACCGGTCACGAGATATTACGCGACTTTATCATGATAGCTGCTCATGCGG
>DAOTGZ010000340.1:0-2054 GCA_035447445.1 Spirochaetota bacterium
AGTTGGGAAAGCATGGTTGGCTACTATCGTGCGATAAACGAAGGTGTAAAGAATAAACTCGGAGGTTTGTATTCAGCCAAGATTGTCATGTATAGCGTCGATTTCGATCCCATAGAAAAGCTGCTGTGAGATATGCGTTTTTGATGTTTTCATAGCAAAACTCAACGACCACCAGCTAAAGCTGGTGGGTTCTTGCGCCGGGCGCAGGGGACTGAAAGTCCACCCATCACAGCGCCCGGCGCTTTAAGAACGGCATCTCTAAAGCGATATGATTGGCTCTAAGTCATGTTCTTTTGAAGGGCATCTGAGTCCGCCTGGAGAGTTGAGCTGAAAGCTGACCGGCTAAAGCCGGTGGTTTTAACCTTACATATTGAAATAAAAAAACTTAACTGAGCCAACGTAGAAAATAGCGGTAAGACATGGAATTTAATATTTTATTTGATTGCGCTTTTTCAGAGATTAACCTTGATAAGACTCTCGCTCCGATAGATAAAAAATTCAGCGTAAGCTACCTGAATGATTTCGAAGACGGCCAGTGGCGATATTCGAAGTTTCAAAGTTTTATTTGGGATAACATTGCTGAAACTTCTCTCTCCCACAAAGAACGTGAGTCATTAGTTAATCACTCCTTGCTCGTAGCTGCGGCAAAAAACTTACGCCTTACGGACTCTGATAAAGAAGATATTGGCCGAGGTAGCGAACTGGCTGAAATCGTACTATACGGGTTAATGAAGCACCACTATCAGGCGTTGCCCGTTGTCCCTAAGATATTCTACAAACAAAACTCACAAGATAATGCCAAAGGTGCAGATAGTGTGCATATAGTACTAGAACCTAATGATTCATATTCTATTTGGTTCGGCGAGGCAAAATTCTATAACAGCATTGAAGATGCACGACTATCTAGCATTGTTAAATCAGTAGAAAACTCACTAAAAACAGACAAGCTGAAAAAAGAAAATTCCATAATAACTAATGTTCAGGACCTTGATGACCTTGTTCTTGATGAGAGCTTGAAGGAGAAAATAAAACAAACACTTTCTAATAAGACCTCTATCGACGAGTTGAAACCACGGCTTCACATACCAATTTTGATCCTTCATGAGTGTGAGATAACCAAAAAAGCGACGAAGTTGGATGATAACTATTTAGAGGAAGTTCGATTATTTTATCGCGACAGAGCGACGAGTTACTTCAAAAAACAAATCATACAGCTCAAAACTTCTGTTCACTTATACTCTGACATAACTTTTCATATAATTCTCTTTCCTGTTCCAAGCAAAGAAAATATCGTAGACAAGTTCGTGGTAAACGTTCAACACTACAAGGATCAATGACATGGATATTTTTGAAGCCTGTAGCAACATCAATGATCATATCCAGAGCGGGAACGATTTGTCAGCACGAAATGAGCTGATAAAGGTTTTAGACTTTCATGAAAAAGAAGGCATTTCTTACTCGCCTCTCGTGAATCATCTAATCCGCGAAGCTGGGCTGTACCCCTATCTCGATCCTGAAACATCTAGCTGGCAAGATAGATTTATATACGAATCTTTCAAAGTTAATATTGGCCTTGAATTACCTGTCACATTACATAGAGAACAATCTCTATTACTAAAAAAATTACTGGAAGGTAAAAGCCTAGCTGTTAGCGCCCCAACCAGCTTCGGAAAAAGTTTTGTGATTGATGCATTCATATCAATAAATAGACCAAAGAATATCGCGATTATTGTCCCGACAATAGCCCTTGCAGATGAAACAAGAAGAAGACTTCAGCAGAAATTTTCGGATGAATACAAGATAATTACAACAGTTAATATAGAATTGGCAGATAAAAATATATTTATCTTTCCTCAGGAAAGAGCGATTTTATACATCCCAAAGCTAGAATCTATTGATATTCTTGTTATTGATGAATTTTACAAGGCAAGTGCAGATTACGATAAAGAAAGGGCGCCTTCGTTACTGCGAGCGATGATTCAGCTTGGTAAAATCTCAAAACAGAAATACTACCTTGCCCCCAATATAGCCACGCTTAATGACACCCCATTCAC
>DAOTGZ010000341.1:0-2041 GCA_035447445.1 Spirochaetota bacterium
TTATATACGTCCAGGAGTTGATGTGCTCGATGCTGCTGGAGGGTTGCATAAGTTTATGAATTGCAAACTGCCGATTCTAACGGATTCGGGTGGTTTCCAGGTTTTCTCTCTGTCGGATCTTTGCAAAGTGAGAGAAGACGGTGCAGAATTCCGTTCTCATCTGGATGGATCGAAACACCTTTTTACACCACGTTCGGTTCTTGATGTACAAAGATCAATCGGCTCGGACATTATGATGGTACTTGATCAATGTGTAGAATATCCAGCTGACCACTCGTATGCGCGAGAAGC
This sequence comes from Spirochaetota bacterium, assembly GCA_035447445.1. Lineage (GTDB taxonomy): Bacteria > Spirochaetota > UBA4802 > UBA4802 > JAFGJZ01 > JAFGRW01. The sequence continues at coordinate 292 of DAOTGZ010000341.1, forward strand.
ATGCGAAAGAACAATAAGATGGGCAGGCGAAGCTATCGATTATTACAGAGAAAGTTTTGATAAGGAACGCCAAAAGATATTCGCCATAGTACAGGGATCGACTTATCCCGATTTACGTAAAGATTGTGCAAAACGACTTGCTGATCTTGATTTCCCTGGATATGCTATAGGCGGATTGTCTGTAGGAGAACCCAAAGATCTTTATAACGAAATGTCAGAGATAACAACAGCTGAACTACCTGAAGATAAACCACGATATATGATGGGTGTAGGTTCGCCACTTGAAATAATTGAATCGGTTTCGCATGGAATAGACATGTTTGATTGTGTAATGCCAACTAGAATTGCGCGTAATGGGACACTTTATACTTCGCAAGGACGTATTAATATCAGAAATAGCCAATATGAAAAAGATTTCACACCACTTGATCCAGAATGTGACTGTTATGTATGTCGCAATTTTTCAAAATCTTATCTCAGGCATATTTTTAGAGTGGGTGAAATATCGGCACTTATTTATAATACATATCACAATCTTAGTTATATGAAAAAACTAATGATGAGAGTAAGGAGTTCTATAGAAAATGGAAATTTTGAAGAATTAAGACGTGAAATACACAGCTATTACGGGAGGCCGTAAATGAAGTGCTCAATTGTAACAATCGGTACGGAGATTTTACTTGGTGATATAATTAATACAAATTCAGCGTATCTTTCTCGAAAGCTTGCGGAACATGGTATAGCTGTATTTTCGCATCATACTGTTGGGGATAATCCTGATCGTATTCAAGATACTTTTAAGACCGCTTTTAAAAACTGTGACACAGTAATTACGACAGGTGGACTTGGCCCAACAGAGGATGATATTACGCGTGAAGCGGTAGCTCGTTTTCTGGGGCTTGAACTTGTTTCTGACGCAAAGGCTCAAACCGAAATAGCAACTTTTTTTGAACAGAGGGGACGGAGCATGTCACCTTCCAATCTTAAACAGGCAATGTTTCCAGAGGGCTCTATTATCTGTCATAATAGTAGGGGAACTGCACCTGGAGCGATTGCTTCATCTAATGGCAAAACCGTAATAATGCTGCCGGGACCACCGTTTGAGTTGAAACTGATGTTTCAGAATTCAGTTTTACCATATATAGAAAAACTTAGTTCGCAGGTTTTCAGATCCAGAGTAATTCATTTTGCAGATATAGGTGAATCTGAAATGAATGATAGAGTAAAAGATCTTCTTGATGGCAAAAATCCTACAGTTGCTCCATATGCGAAAACATCAGGATGTCAGTTAAGAATAACTGCTGGTGCTAAAGATCATGATCATGCAATGAAATTGATAAAACCGCTCGAAGACGAAATTGTCAACAGGCTTCCTGAATATATTTATGGATATGATGATGATACCTTGGAAAGTCGTGCTACAGAATTATTAAAAAAATCATCAATGACAATATCCTGTGCTGAATCTTGTACCGGTGGTATGCTCTCCTCGACTCTTGTTAACTATGCGGGAATTTCGGATGTTTTTGTGGGCTCTGTTATTTCTTATAGCAATACGGTAAAAATAAAAGAACTTTCGGTAGAAGAGGGTATTCTGGAAAAAAATGGGGCGGTTTCCGAAGAGTGTGCAAGAGCAATGGTTATTGGTTGTGCACAAAAATTTAATACAGATGTTGCGATTTCTATAACGGGTATTGCTGGTCCCGGAGGGGCAACTGATGACAAACCGGTTGGCACTGTGTATACTGGG
>DAOTGZ010000342.1:0-1994 GCA_035447445.1 Spirochaetota bacterium
TCTTGCCTGTTTATACAATATTTATAAATTGGTAATAACTACACATATGTTTAGCACAAGGAGAATATATGACCCGTTTAACCTTACATCGTAACGAAGAAACCCCAACCGTAATTGAACGCCCCCTTTTTGTCAGCTCCGTTCAGGCTGGGTTTCCGTCTCCGGCCGAAGACTATATCGAAAGCTCTCTGGATCTTAATGCTCACCTGATAAAAAACCCGGCTGCCACCTTTTTTGTACGCGTGTCCGGCAGCTCCATGAAAGACGCGCTGATATTTCCGGGAGACATTCTTCTGGTTGACCGCTCAATCACACCCCGCTCGGGCAGAGTGGTCATCGCGGTTATTGACGGAGAACTGACTGTCAAACGTTTACTGCTTAATCGGACAAGGCCTGTTCTAAAAGCCGAAAATTGCGAGTTTGCAGATATCGATATCGCTCCTGAAAGTGAATTCGAGATATGGGGAGTTGTAACTCATATTATTCACGAGGCGCTGTGATGTTTCTATTGGCCGATTGCAATAATTTTTATGTATCATGCGAACGGGTATTTAACCCTTCGCTTCGTGACCGTCCGGTAATTATACTTTCAAATAATGACGGGTGCGCTGTCGCGCTCTCAAATGAAGCAAAAGCGCTGGGAGTTCCCCGTGGAGCTCCACTTTTTAAATGGCGCGATTTTCTTTTAAAAAATAACGGAGTCTGGCTCTCTTCGAATTATACTCTTTATGGTGACATGTCTCGCCGTGTTATGGATATTCTGTCATCTTTTTCGGAAGATTGCGAAGTATATTCAATTGACGAAGCCTTTTTAAGAATTGATATTTCGGATGAGAAAACCATACAAAAGATAGCCCGCGAATTAATAGAAACTGTTTACAAATACACCGGAATTCCACTTTCGGTAGGCTCTGCTAATACCAAAACCCTGGCCAAGGCTGCAAATCACTACGCAAAAAAAACTGCGAAAACAGGTTTTGCATGTATCACACCAGCTAATCGGGAATCGATGCTACAACAGATTCCGGTCTCACAAATATGGGGCATAGGTTATCGTCACGATAAACTTTTAAAAAGCCACGGCGTTAATAACGCGTTACAGTTTACAAAATTATGTGAGACATGGATCAAAAAACGCATGAGTATAACCGGTCTTCGCACCCATAAAGAGCTTAACGGCACCCCTTGTATCGACTTGCAACATGTGCCTCCGTCCCGTCAATCCATTGTTTCATCGCGTTCGTTTGGAACCCCCGTAAGTTCCTTTAACCTGCTTAACGAATCAATACATGAATACGGCTATCGTGCTGCAGCCCGTATGCGATCAATGAAACTTGTCTGCTCTTCACTTTCAGTTTATCTTTGCACAAACAGGTTTAAAGACGAACCACAATATTCAAACTCGGCATCGGTATCTCTGGAATACCCTACCAATTCAAGTAGAACAATAACTTACCAGGCAGAAGTCATACTTAAAGCAATTTATAGATCTGGATATAAATACAAGAAAACAGGAATTATGCTTCACGGCCTGATTGAAAACAGCGAGCAACAGATGAGTCTTTTTGAAAAAAAAGATTATATGAATCGTGACGAAAAACTTATGAGTGTAATGGATTCTATAAACCGTCGTTACGGATCAAAAAGCGTCATTCTTGCTTCGGAGGGCATTAGCCGCAATTGGCAGATGAAACGTGAATTTTTGACCCCTAGTTACACAACCCGTTGGAGTGATATTCCGTTGGTGAAAGTTGAATCCAATAAAATGTTCTGATTCTATTACTACGTTTATACGACTGTAACCTTATTCAAAACCAATACTATAAAGACGGTTATTCGCTTTAGATTTTCGGGCTATTCGCCCGAAATCGTAAGAAAAAAAGACAACTAATAACGAATAATGAAAAATTAATAATGATTATTGCAAAAACAAAAATAGCGCAAAGTCTAAAACCGTTTAAAACAAAATCCATAACCCCAGCACTTCAAGATAA
>DAOTGZ010000343.1:0-1991 GCA_035447445.1 Spirochaetota bacterium
AATTAACTCCTGTATCTCGTCAAAAAAAAGGTACAAACGTCTGTTATTAAGTTTAGAAGATTGCTCGTGAATGGTTGCAAGTATAGAATCTAGTGTTCTTACGCGTCCGTCTGATGCGGATTCAAAGTTGAGAGAGATGATTTGTTTGTCGTTTATGGCCTGCTTTTTTAACTCGGCCTGAACAAGTTCAAGCATCACCGACTTGCCACAACGTCGAATACCTGTAAAAACTTTGATTACCGGAGTATTTATAAATGGGCGGATTTTCCGCATATATAGTTCGCGTGATATCATTTAGTAAATAAAATACAGTTATATCGAAAAATCAAGTAAAAAACACAAAAACATTTCGATATATCGAAAAAACAATAGATAAAAACGTAATTCTTTCGATATAACGAAAGCCAAGTTGCAATCTATGTAGTAATTAAAGATGAAACCGTGAAACATTACTTTGAAGCAGCTGGTAAGATTTATGCAGAACGCGCTCTTATTTCGCCTTTATCCCCTTAAAAAACTGATCTGCTTCTTCAGATAGTTTTTTTAGTGCTAAAATGGTACATTCTACTTCTGCTTTTCGTTTTGCATTCATTAAATGCTTCATCATCACTACTTTTATAGATCGTTGCATGCTTCTCTGATATTGTTGTCGAGAATGGAATCAGGCCAGTTCTTGAATCCAGCAAAAAGGCTTCTACAGTTGAAAATGCCTTAATGTCATTGGGTTTAAAAAACGGTATTTCTCAAAGATATCACTTTGAACCCGGTAGACTAAAATTAGATTGCCCTGCATGTGTAATGTGGCTTCTCTTAAATTGGAAATAGTAATTTTATCGGGCTTGATAAACGAAGGAATAAAGTAGCTTTACATGCTGCATATAAAGTCGATTGCGTAGGATAAAAACAAAATAGTGTGCTTTTAAGTCGCATTGACAAACTGTAAAAATTTCAGTATACTTCAGGTAGGTTATTTTGGAGGATATTATGAACGATAAAATTAATAAAAATATTGATGATAAAAAGTCAAAGCTTGAAGATTGTGTTAAGCCTAACAATGCAGAGGCGCAACGTAATAGTGATCAAGATGAGCCATGTCATGAAGCTGTTGACGGCAAATAGAGAGTCTATGATTCGCTCATTGCCGGTTTTGCTCTTTGGGATTAATAATCAGAACCTCTTCAAAGCCCTCTTTTTTATCGGGCAGCTCTGTTCTTGAGTATATCGATCTTATTACCGTTTCGGGCAGGGTGGGGTTCCCTGTTTTGTATCGTGAAAGACAGTAATCCAGGGGCATATTGAGATATATTGCTCCTGTTTTGCGGCCAAAGTTTTTTGCGATGGATAGAAATCTTTGACGTGACTTTATTGTCGCAAAGGTATTAATTACCAGAACCTTTCTTTTATTATGCAGATAGTGTTCCAGAATTTTGCGTTCAATATGCTTAACCAGTACATCATCCTCTTCATTAAAGCTTTCGGCAGTCCACTGGCTTCCGAAACGCGTCATCTCGAACATGAGTTTGCGTATTTCGTTTCGGCTAACACGGTTCCACTGGCCGTTGTTGAAATATTTATTTGCCAATTCGTTTTTTCCTGCACCGTAAGACCCGCAAATCAGCAAAAGATCAAGTGATTTAAGACGTTCCAGTATTTTCATTATATTCTCCAAAACATCAGACTTTAGTCGCATGGTTGTTCGGGAAGTATTCTGTATGAAAAAAATCATTTGTTACCCTAAAGCATATAACACAACTGTGCTTAAAATGCAAATAATAATTGCAGTGATTAAGAAATTAACAACAACGGTCAAATAGCATGTTATAAAATTCTGAAGCACGAAATGTTATTCTGCCAGGAGCTGATAATTACCGGAATAATTTTGAAAGTTTAGCGCATATGAAGATTCATCTTGAGCAGCTAAAAAACAGATTAGCAGAGGTGTTATAGATAGCGTATCGAAGAAGAAAGCTTTTAAATAATCATCATTTCTG
>DAOTGZ010000344.1:0-1989 GCA_035447445.1 Spirochaetota bacterium
GGAACCATTTTGTATGCGTCTTCGCGTGAAACATTCTTGTCGATAATCGAAAGCAGAAGACTCTGGGAAAAAAAGAGGCCTCCTGTTTTATTGATATTGTCAAGCATAGCTTCTGGATATATGTGAAGTCCGGAAATTACAAAGGTCATCTTATCTAAAAGATAGTCAAGTGCTATGGTCGAGTCGGGTAGGGTTATTCTTTCGGCAGAGGAGTGTGATATGTCGCGCTCGTGCCATAGTGTTATGTTATCGAGAGCGGTAAACATATTAGATTTTATTACGCGCGAAATGCCAGATACCCGTTCACAAATAATTGGGTTTCTTTTATGAGGCATTGCGGATGATCCTTTTTGCCCTTTTTGAAACGGTTCTTCGGCTTCGCGGACTTCAGTACGCTGAAGGTGGCGTATTTCGGTTGCCATCTTGTCAAGGGTTGCGGCAGTTATTGCAAGTGCGGCAGCGTATTCGGCGTGACGGTCACGCTGTATTACCTGTGTCGATACAGGATCAGGTGTCAGATTAAGTTTTTCAGCCATCATTGATTCGACTTCAGGTGATATATTGCTGAATGTTCCAACCGCACCCGACATTTTGAGAAAACTGATGTTTTCGATTGCCCTTTCAAGCCGTACACGGTTTCGTTTGCACTCTTCATAAAAAAGAAGCATTTTCATTCCAAAGGTTGTGGGTTCAGCGTGAACACCGTGAGAACGTCCCATACATGGAGTAAACTTGTGTTTAACAGCCTGTTCTTTAAGTGCTTCGATAAGGCGGTCAAGTTCTTTAACCAGAAGTTCTCCTGCCTGACGCATCTGAATGCAAAGAGCTGTGTCTCCGATATCGCTTGAGGTTAAACCATAGTGTATAAAACGACTTGGTTCGCCGACTTTTTCAGCCACAGCAGTTAAGAATGAAATAACATCATGATGAGTTTCAGCTTCTATTTCGTGAATACGATTTAGGTCAAAGTCGGCCTTGTCTTTTATTATTGCCAGATCTTTGTCAGGTACAATGCCCAATTTATTATTCGCTTCACAAGCGGCAATTTCTATATCAAGCCAGATTCTGAATTTGTTTTCCAGATTCCAGATATTGCTCATCTCTTTACGGCTGTATCTTTCTATCATGTTTTTCTCCGGTTACAGGTAATCTGTTTTTTATTTTTTGTGAATGCTTAAGTTTGACAAATAAATATGCAGGTTGTTAATGGATAAAACCTGATAACAAACTCTTTATTGGGTACAAAAAATGCAATTAAAAATTGGTTATGACAACCGGATTATCCGCCAGAAGAATTGTGCTGGTAAGGTTAAAAGAAGGCAAGGTGATATGTACAAATATATATTTGGTCCTGTAGTTTCAAGAAGGCTTGGGTTGTCGCTTGGAATAGATCTGGTTCCTTTTAAGACATGTCCTTTTGACTGTGTCTACTGTGAGTGCGGGGCAACAACAAATCTGACCGTAAAACGAGCCGAATATGTGCCTGTAAATGATGTATGTGCTGAAATTGATATGTACATGAAAAATGCTAAATCACATCCGGATTATATTACATTTTCCGGGTCAGGAGAACCAACACTGCATACTGGAATTGGTGATATAATTAAGTTCATAAAATCAACTTTTCCGAACCAGAAAATTGCTCTATTGACAAACGCTGCCCTGCTTGATGACTCATCTTTGCGACATGATATACTTGGTTGCGATATTATAGTGCCGTCACTTGATGCGGTTAGCCAGCAGGTTTTTAAAAACATACTAGGTCCTCATTTGTCTCTTGATCCACAAAAAATAGTAAACTCTATAGCAGAGCTTAAGAAAGAATATTCTGGTAAACTTGTCGTTGAACTGTTTATTGTACCTGGTCAAAACGATACACCCGAAGAACTTACACTTATTAAGTCGGCTTTAGATAAGATCAAACCTGACGCACTTCAGATAAACTCGCTTGATCGTCCCGGTACTTCATCTCCGGTAACAAAACCCGAC
>DAOTGZ010000345.1:0-1845 GCA_035447445.1 Spirochaetota bacterium
GAATAATGATAACCACATTTTTCTTCTCGATCACAACGCCCAACGGAAGAATGAAGCTCCTTGCTGGTGTCAGAGTCAATGTATCTTACAAAAGTCTTTTGTCCGCACCTTGGGCAAAGCCATTTGCCTCTCTTTGCCAGACTATATTTATATTCTGCCATAACTACTCGAAAATGGTTTTCTGTTCGTTCTGATTTTCCGTAGCTACTGTTACACTGTTACACCCGTTACACCCTGTAACAGGTGAAACAGGTGTAACATTATTAGCACTTAGCTCTTTGTTTTTAAGCCGTCTATTTACTGTGGCTACAGACACTCCGAGTTCTCTGGCAATTTCTCGTTGAGATATGCCTGTTTGCGATAGCTCTATAATGCTATTTACCAGTTCGTCATAATCATTGTTATCACGATGCCTCAAGTGTGCAGATTCGGGTTGTTCTTCCATGAAAACAAACTGTAAAAAACTTCCTTGTTGCGTAATACGAGCTGTTAATACTTTCTCGCTGTGATATATAATTTCATCACTGCGATTTTTTAATTGTTTAATATACCTGATGTCTTGGCCAATAGCGCTTCTGCCTATTGAGAATATGCTATCCGCAAAATTGGCCTTCATCTTCGAGCCCTGGAGGTCATTTAAAGATATTGGCCTTGTGTTATCTGTTTTACGGGTGTGTTCGAGAAGAAGTAAGGTTAATCCCTCTCTATGCTTGATGTCTGAAAGACGATCCATAAGAGGTTTCGCAATGTGAGCAGAATCGGTATCGCCGCTGACTAGTCGTGTCATATTATCAATGACCACTATCTTGATATTCTCGTCATGGATGATCTTTAATAAACTCTCAATAAAGAAATCATCATAGGTCTTACCTTCCGGGATGGAGCCTAACGGATTAAAAGTTACCCTCAATAAGTTTTCATTGAACTGATATTCATCAGAATAATTATTGGAATAACGTTTTTGAAACTGCTTATCCGATAGCTCGAGGTCGATATAAGCCACTTTGTGAGATCTACTGATTTCGTCACAAATCTGCACCGCCAGAATACTTTTTCCTATGCCGGTATCGGCAAAAAGAATAGTCAATTCCCCTTCATATACTAATCCTTTAAAAAGATCCACCGGGATGGGCATATGTTTAGCATCTTCAAGGCACTGCTTTGCTGTTCTAATCACGAATAATTCTTCCTGATTCGAACTTCTTGAAAGATTGGCGACGTCTGCTAGAATATCTTCCAGAGTAATGCCATTCATCTTGGCGTCTGCTTCGTTACTCATAACTCAGCCCTCCCTTGACTGTGCATCAACTGGTTAAAGGTTTCTGATGTAGTAGCGATTGCATTGGATTCAATCCATTCCAAAATAGCCGCTGTTTCAAAAAGAACCCGTCCATCAATTTTTCGCTTACCCGGGATTTCCTTGTTGGCGGTTTTTTGGTAAATGGTTTGCTTCTTGTACCCGGTGATTTCCATTAAATCACTGATCGTTAAATACTTCCCGAACACCTTTCTTGATGGCTCGGGGCGTTGCATGCTGCGAAGCAGCTCCGTGAATTCACTCACTGTGAGTGAATATAACGGACGGTCAAAAAAATTGTTTGATGTTTTCATGACCACAAAACAATAGGTGCAAAGTGGTGGAAAGTGGTGGCGTAAGAAAAATCATTACGCACCTATATGAAAGAATATCAAATAGATGCAATTTTATGACACAAAAAAAGTGGTGGTAAAAGTGGTGGCCTTATTATGATTTTTACTAAATGCAAGATTAATTCCCCAACAACACCCCGCCGGCAATATCCCAGAACCTGGTGAAGAAGTCAATGAGTTTGCCCAGGACGGTTT
>DAOTGZ010000346.1:0-1810 GCA_035447445.1 Spirochaetota bacterium
TTATTGTAAAGCTGTCAATTTTATATCTGTCAGTTATATGTCGTAAATGTAAAATTTATCCTTTGCATAAAAACGCATAACGTTTATCTTTGAGATGATAAATTTGCTTGCCACTGGTTGCATAATGGGTTTCTACGAACTAATCATAATGTTTTTTACCATGTCTATTTTCTGATTTGACTATTAATCAAATACTATTGATTGTGCTGTGATTTCTTTATATATTGCAAATTAACCTGGTTAATATACTTATTTTGTTTAAAGTGAGATTTGACTGGTCGATATTTTATGGATGTTTTTTATTTCATTTACCCAAAAGGAGAGGTCGTGCAGAAGGAAAAAGATATAAGGCGTGTTACAATCGCGGGTATGCTACTAAATATTATATTGGCCGCTGTTAAATTCGTTGTTGGTACAGCAGGAAACAGCCAAGCGGTTATCGCCGATGCTTTTCACAGTTTATCTGATATTGTGTCGGATATTGCGCTTATTGTCGGTATTAAATTTTGGGGAAACCCTCCTGATGATGACCATCCCTATGGACATCAGAAGATTGAATCAATAGTTACACTATTTATCGGTATTTTGCTTATGTTGGTTGCGGTAAAACTTGTATGGAATGCAGTTGATTCTTTTGGGAACTCTCGATCTTCTGATACTCTAATAATTGCTGTAGCTGGTCCGCTTCTTAGTATTGTCTTTAAAGAACTTTTGTATCGTGTAACTGTCATTATTGGAAAAAGACATAAATCGCCGGCAGTTATTGCAAATGCCTGGCATCATCGTTCGGATTCCATCAGTTCTGTTCCGGCGTTAATTGCTGTTGTCGTAACTGCTTTCTTTCCTAAGCTCAATTTTGTAGATCAGATTGGTGCAGTTGTCGTTTCCCTGTTTATTCTAAAAGTATCTTTTGATATTGCAAAACCTGCTTTTGAGGTATTGACCGACCGGACTCATAACGCAGAGCTTATTGCTTCTATTGAAAAAGAGTTGGTAAATAATCACGAAATTCTTTCTTTTCATAAAATTCGTGCTCGTAATGCGGGTGGTAACTATTTTGTTGACCTTCATATACAGGTCAACGGCAAATTAACTGTAATGGAGGGACATCGCATAAGTAGCGAGTTGAAATACTCCATATTAAAGAGTAATGAGGATATTGTTGATGTTCTGATCCATCTGGAACCGTTTGCACGGGAGTGTCTGAATGATAATGTCGTGCAAAATATTTAGTTTATGTTATGAAAATAATAACTGTTTGACAAATGGTTATTTATAGGTACAAATGAGAGCAATATTTCTTTCCATACAATTGTTGCTATACAGGATAAATTTCGCGGAATTTTCCGCTGACGCGAGGGATTATGAAACGCATCATTATTGTAGTATTGCTTATTGTTATATCGGTTGTTGCCGGTTTTGCATGGTATCTTGTAAAATCTGAAAAAATGATATATAGGGCTCCGGCACTTGTTCATGAAAAGGCCATTGTGACCTTTGTTGTTGGGGATGTTACTGTGAAGAAAAATGGTGCAGAGGAGTGGCAACACGTTATAGTGGGGCAATCTGTCGAACCGGGTGATGAGTTACAGACTGGAACATCAGCTTTGGCTGATATACGTTTTCACTCCTCCATGGCTGTCCGTATAACGGAAAATTCTCATCTTGTTATGGACGCAAATAGTATCAAAAAAATGGAGCTTAATCTTCAATCAGGTTCTCTTTATGGTAAATTTCATAAATTATATGACGAGCATGCGCTCGTGATAAAGACTGTAACCTCGATAGCTGCTGTACGTGGAACTGATTT
>DAOTGZ010000347.1:0-1805 GCA_035447445.1 Spirochaetota bacterium
TTGCCGGATGTCATTGGAATATCGAAAAAGGTACTCATATCATAAAGTGCCTCACACATCTGAACAAGCTTAGCAAGTTTAACCTTTCCATCAGGATTGTTAACCGGATCGTAAAGACTATCTGGCACACAAAAATTATCGTTAACTGTCCAGAATATTCCATTGCTCTTTTCAAGGTTAGGAAGCTCACCACCAGCAGATATTATCTGTCGAACAGCCTCATCAAAAGATCCAGCTGACATCTGATAAGCATCTATATCTCCATAACGGGGAATAATACCATTTGAAACTGCAACCCCTTCAAAAGAATCAAAAGATGTTCGCACAACAGCTGCGTCCTGAGGAGAATTTCCGTCTCCCATAAGTGGTTTAAGCACGCTCTTGCCTTTTACCTCATGATCATACTGACGAATAACCCACTCTTTTGAACATATATTAAGCGCCGCCAGTAACTTTTTTAAAATCATGTTATAGTCATCTATTTCTGGAAGCGTTGGTTCCTTTAAATCGACACCATCCCATTGAGCATCCATATGTTTTCGAGGCACTCCGTCATGCAAGAAGTCAAGATCAAGCGAAGCAATAGTTTTACCATCATAACGGATAACAAGATCACCTTCAGAGCTGAACTCGCCAATATCAGTCAATTCGACTTCCATCTCATCCGCCAAATTAAAAACCTCTTTTATATATCGCGGCTCAACAACAAGACTCATTCTCTCTTGCGATTCGGACAGAAAGACTTCCCATGGTTTTAGCCCGGAATATTTAAGTGGAACATTTTCAAGATCAACTATTGCACCGTTAGATATCGTTGCAAGTTCACCTATAGATGAAGACAATCCACCGGCTCCGTTGTCTGTACTACATTTTATTAGACCACGCTCTGTTGCCCGCTCAAGAAAATCAGCTAGTAGCTTTTGTGTTATCGGAGAACCAATTTGTACGGCACTCGACGGTGAAAACTCGTTAAGCTCTGTAGACGAAAATGTAGCACCATGAATTCCGTCTTTACCTACGCGTCCGCCCGCCATAATTATGCGGTCGCCCTTGTCGATATGTTTTTCCCAGGCATTGCGACCTTTGTATTCACGGGGAATTATTCCTGCTGTTCCACAATACACAAGCGGTTTACCGGCATAGCGTTCATCGAAGATTATTGAACCATTAACAGTCGGTATTCCCGACTTATTACCACCATCCTCGATACCCTTTACAACACCTTCGAAAATTCGTCGCGGATGAAGCTGCGTATCAATCAGTTCTCCCTCGTAATAGGGATCGCCAAAACAGAGTACATTTGTGTTAAAAAGAAGACGCCCTCCACCGATTCCAGTACAGAGTGGATCTCTGTTGTTACCTAAAATTCCTGTTATTGCTCCACCATATGGATCAATAGCCGAAGGAGAATTGTGAGTTTCGACTTTCCAGATAAATGTATCCTTTTTGTTAAGTTCAACAACTCCGGCATTATCATTGAAAACCTTTAGCAACCAGTCGTTTGCATTTTTTTTGAGATTTTCCCGAATCTTTTCTGTAGAGCCCTTGATATATGTCTTGAAAAGAGAATCAATCTCCTTTGTTTCGCCTGTGACTCTATTTGTATATGTAATCTTCGCGGCAAATTCCTTATGCTTGCAATGTTCTGACCATGTTTGAGCAAGAATTTCAAGCTCACAATCGGTAGGTATGGAAGGAAGTCCGGACTTTTCCCGTTTTTTTAAAACCTTTTCATCCCTGTAATAATTCTGTATAGCCCTAAGTTCTTCAATATCCATAGAAAGAACCATGTCTCTTGACAACTT
>DAOTGZ010000348.1:0-1769 GCA_035447445.1 Spirochaetota bacterium
ACTGATTTGTTTATCATTCTTTTTTGCTGCAATAAGAGCCGAGGTAATAAATCCACCAGCAGGAGCAGCAAGTGATGAACCAGCTGCAGAAAACAAAAGAATGGACTCACCAGATACCATTGTATGTTGAACATTTTCGGCTACAGCCGCGCATCTATCATGCAGATCAGAAAAAAACGAGACGGACATCTCTTTGAATTTTTTTACGGTCTCCGTATTGTTGCTACTTCCGGCTACTTCATTTCGTAATTTGGAGAGAATTCCACCAGTTAAGGGATTTGCAAGAGTTATCTTTTCAAAATAATCGACAACAAATAAAAGATGCTCTTTAAACTGATCAGCTTTTAAATTAACCGACTGTTCTGCCGTTAAAGAAGCCGACATAACAACAGCTATAGCACGGGAAACCGTGCCGGGTATAATCTTGGCCTCAACAGCCGCTCCTATTTCCCTGAAATTCTTATAATTATGATAATAACTCTTATCCGGCAAAAGTTGTGCGTTTAACACAGTTATCGAATCACTATTCCACTTTATTGCTTCCATCTGTTTCCACTCTATATTTTTTCAGTCTAAGAAAATTTCCCGGAGAACGCCATTCTACTTCATCCATATGGATCTTGATAATTAGCAAACCCCGGCCACTTTTCTTGAAGAAATTCTCTGGATCCTTCGGATCAGGCAATGAGCCAAAATCAAACCCGGGTCCCTCATCAATTATTACATATTCAACAAACTCATTTGTCAATTCATATTGAACACGAACTTTTCTTTCTTTATAAGGTGAGAGCTCACATCTTCTCTCAACCTCTTCGTTAAATTCCCTGACACCACCATCACTTTCGCGCAAATCTGATGAGACCTCCAGATTTCCATGATAAATAGCATTGGATAAAGCCTCTCGAAGAGCTAAAAGAATGTTTTCGGTCTCGGCCTTGCTGCATAGTCCTATACCTGGAAGATTTTTAGTGAGCTCAAAAGCTAAAAGGTTGGCCAACTCGGGATCATTAGGTATTAAAAACTCCCGTTTTTCGTAAACAGAAAAACGCCCAAGATTTATATATTTACGCTCTTCCTCACGAACTTTTAAAACATGTCTAATAATCGACGCTATTTGGTTAACATCGACAGGTTTTTTTATAAAATCGCAGGCCCCGTAACGCAAGGCCTTAACAGCATCTTCAACATTGCCATTGCCAGTCAGCAAAACAGGTACTGGAGCCTCAAGAGAATTAATATGTCTGAGTAGCTCTATTCCGTCCATTTTGCGTAATTTTATGTCAGTAACCAGAAAATCTATACGTTCGGCTGAATTCTTTATCAAATAAAGCGCATCTTCGCCCTTATCAAGAGATATGACCTTGTAACCAAACCGTGCGAGTTTCTTTCGCATGGTATATCGTACTATCTCTTCATCATCAACAACCACAACGGTATAGGTTTTGGTACTGCCACCATGCTCATTTATCATCGCCGCCGCCAGATAATTTTTCAGAGTTTAGTATATGTTCCATCTTGTCTTTTTTGGTCTTCATATAATCGATATTCTCGTCAATCGGTTCAATTTCAATAGGCACACGCTCGACAACCTTTAATCCGTAACCTTCCAATCCAATGATTTTTTTAGGATTGTTGCTCATTAGCCTTATTGTTGACACGCCAAGATCAGCTATTATCTGAGCTCCTATTCCGTAATCACGCAAATCCGAAGGGAACCCCAGCTTTATATTCGCCTCTACAGTATCAAATCCATGCTCTTGCAGATGATA
>DAOTGZ010000349.1:0-1708 GCA_035447445.1 Spirochaetota bacterium
TATATTGCAAGTCAATATATATTTAAGTAATTTCGTGATATTTATAATACGAGTTATAATAAGTTTAGAAAGTAAGGTTTTTACTGATAGAAAAAACCTTTGACTTTACCCCCGCGGGAACCCTGATCTTTGTTTCAGCATGTGAGTGTTAAAACATTGGGTGCAAATTCCCTTGGAGGTTGTAATGAAGTCAAAAAAACTGTTTTATATCGGTTGTATTATAACAGTTCTTAATCTGTTAGCTGTTATTAATGGGATGTATTTTTTCTTTGGAATGGCGGGATTCTCATTTGTGGAGTGGTTCTTTTTTAACATCTGTGCACCGTCTACCATAATCTTTATCACAGGGTTTGCTCTACGTAAAATCTGGCTAATGTCGGCTGCAGTGCCATTGATGATTTTTTACGGTGTCGGAGGTCTCTTTATTTTTGGTTGGAGCGGTACGGCTCTTTTTTCTCAGGCGGGTCATCTTCTTATGAGTGCTGCTATTATTTTTACTGGTGTATCCATCTGGTCTAACCGCGAGCATCTGCGAGCTGGCCTTGCCGGTCTTGTCGCGGGAGTTCTGCTTTTTATGCTTGTTTTCCCTTTTCAGCAATCATTTGTTACTAACAGAATGGATCTTGTTAAAAAATTACAAGATCCGGCATTTGAGGAGTTCATTAAAAATCAGGGAGATTGATTGATGTACAGTATAGGAGAATTCTCGCGAATAACAAGAATATCGACAAAAACGCTGCGTCATTATCATCAGTGGGGTATTTTGCTACCCGATTATGTAGATGACGAAAATGGTTACCGATATTATCGACCACAATCGGTAGAACGTGCCTTTTTGATAAGTGAACTTAGGCGTCTTGAATTCTCCATCGCAGATATTCGGGAGATTTTAGCATCTTCTAGCAAGGATTGCGATCTTCTTGAGTATCTTCAAAGTCGCAGCAATGAGGTCAGAAATCTTGCTGCGAAATATCACCGTCTTGAGGAGGAGCTTGAGACGGCAATTAATACTATTAGGGGTAATGAGATGAAAGAATCATTTTCGCTGGTTATTAAAGAAAAAGATATAGAAGATATGCTTTTTGCGGGTTATCGTTTCACGGGAAGATACGACCAGGTTGGGAAGGCGTTTTCTACAATTTGGAAAAACTGTGGTCGCTTTGTTAACGGTAAAGCAATGACCCTCTATTATGATTCCGAGTACAAAGAGAGGGATGCTGATATTGAAGGTGGCTGTCAGGTTAGAGAGGGTTGCGCTTTGAAAAAATTTTCTGACAATAACATTAATGTACACAAGATAGAGGGTGGAAGAGCCGTTACATTGATTCATTCTGGTCGTTATGAAGATATCGGTGCATCCTACAAACTTATTTTTGACTATATCAAAGATAAGGGATATGATGTCCGTCTTCCAACCAGGGAGATTTATTTAAAGGGGCCGGGGATATTTTTTAAAGGTAATCCAGATAAGTACAAAACAGAAATTCAGATTTTTTTGAAAGGGAACTTCGAAAAATAACCTTTTTTGGAACGGCTATGCTGTCAATAGCTAGATTAAAGACAATTTTTCTCGTTAACACTCGAAAAAACGCTCATAAATATCGCTTTGAGGCCAGCGATATTTATGGCTTTATTAAAGGGATTTTTCGCAAGTTCCATGTTGAAAAGTTAATTAATAGAGATTGCCAATATAGGGTAGTTTATAATA
>DAOTGZ010000350.1:0-1586 GCA_035447445.1 Spirochaetota bacterium
GTTTTGTTGGTCTTATGGATTTAAGTGAGCTTGCTCACAAGATGGAAAATCTTCTTCAGGGTGTTCGCGATAAGACCATGAAGATCACTCCGGAAATGGTTGATCTTTTATTCAAGTGTTTTGACCATATTAATCTTGTTATAGGTAAGGTTTCTCAGGGTGAAGAACCGATAGTGGATCTCTCGGGCATTATCGAAGAAATTGGGCAAATGCAGGGTAAAAGTTCTCTTGCTGCCGAAGAAAAAAAAGAGGAAGCCGCAACAGATACTGGAAGCTCCATGTCTGAAAACATTCCGAAGACTACTTTTTCCGGACAGGAGAAGCGGCATCTAAAGCGTGGTGTAGATGTAGGGCTTAGTTGCTACGAGTTGACAATTTTTATTGAACCTGATGCTCCCATGAAATGGGTCAAGGCACAGCTGATTTTAAATAATATAAAAAATATTGCCCAGGTTGTTAAGACCATACCAGACGAAGAAAACCTTACTGATGAGGCAATTCGTGATGTTCTAAAGCTTATTATTTTGACCGACGAAGACTTGCGGGAGATAAGAAGTGCCTGCGATGTGGATCTGGTTAACCGTATAGATATTCTTAAGATAAGCATGGAAAAAAAAGACAACAAGTTCTTTATACGGTTTGGTGATAAACAAATTTTATCAGAGACACAGGATGAAGTTGTATCTACTGAGAATGACGAGAAGGAATCTGCCAATTCTGAATCGGCTGTTGTGTCATATGCAGATGAAGAGGATGACGCAGACATTTCTGAATCTGAAACCATGTCCGTTGATTTCTCTGGGTATAACGATAGAAGAGAGTCCGGTGGCATAAGTCGAAATGCACCTGTTTTGAGAACTGTCAAGGTCTCTGTTGACAAACTTGATGATTTGTTAAACAATGTAGGTGAACTTGTAATTGCGAACTCCGGTTTTTTCAGATTATACGAGGATCTAAAAAAGATTCAGCTTGGCAAAAACGTTACTAACGAGTTCAAAAACCGTATTGAACAGATGGCTCGAATTGCTAAAGATCTTCAAAGCGGTATTATGAAAACCCGGATGGTTCCAATAGGTCAGGTTTTTTCTCGGTTTCATCGTCTTATCCGTGATGTCTCCAAAGAGTGTGGAAAAAATGTACAGCTTGTTACTCGTGGAGAGGATACAGAGCTGGATAAAAAAGTTATAGATGTAATTGGCGAGCCACTGATGCATATGATACGTAATAGTATTGATCATGGTATCGAAACTCCTGATGAACGTAAATCCCTTAAAAAGTCAGAGGTTGCTACGGTGACCCTGAGTGCTCATCAGGGCGGTAATCAGATTTTTGTCGAGGTTATTGATGACGGGCGTGGTTTGGATACAGAGGTTATCCGGGCTAAGGCCGTAGCAAAAGGTCTGGTGACAGCCGATCAGGCCGGTAATCTTGATACTAACGAGATATACAATTTTATTTTTCATCCCGGTTTCTCGACAGCTAAGAAAGTTACTGATGTCTCGGGACGCGGTGTGGGAATGAATGTTGTACGCGAAGTTGTCCAGGAGATGGGTGGCAATATTACCATCGAGAGTGAACAGGGCATG
>DAOTGZ010000351.1:0-1543 GCA_035447445.1 Spirochaetota bacterium
TAAAGAATGAGTCAGACTCTAAGGTTGTATACCAGTACGTAAAAGATCTGATAAAACTGAGAGGGTATGAGGTCGATATAAAAATTATATCTAGTGACAAAAATATTATTATTGCTGAAACGAAATTATGATACGTATCTGCTACAGTGATCTTGACGGAACCTTTCTTGACCATTTAAGCTATTCGTATAAACTTTCCTTGTCTGGGTACTCATTGTTGTTAGATAGAAATATTCCCTTGGTTTTTGTTTCGAGTAAAACTTTTGTTGAAATCGAGCAACTTGAATTTATGTTGAATTCCAGATCACCATTTATTTTTGAAAATGGTGCGGGTGTAGCTTTTGCGGATGATTCAGGCAAGTATAGTTATAAGCTTTTATCAAATTTTAATAGTTCTAAGCTTGACCTAGTTAAAGAGAGTTTGAAGCAAGCTGCAAAAGAAACAGTTTTCTTTGATGAGATTAGCCCAGAGCAACTTGCTGAAATTAGCGGATTATCCCTTGATAGAGCACGCTTGTCGTTATCGCGTATTGCAACACTGCCATTTTATATTAACGGTTCGTCTATCTCTTTCGAAGAAATCAGAAAGATTGTTTTGCCATTTGATTTGGAAATTACAAAAGGTGGTCGTTTTTATCACTTAGTTCCTGTCGGTTGCTCCAAGGGAATTGCTTTGAAGTATATTGATGAATACTATAAAAAAAAGTGTAACGATTCCGTTGTTACGATGGGAGTAGGTGATTCGTTAAACGATATTCCTATGCTTGAAATGGTGGACTATCCGTTTTTGGTATTAAAACATGACGGATCCTGTCTTACCGATACAAAATACAAGCTGATTGACAAACCTGGTCCGGCAGGTTTTTCTGAAGCAGTACAACAGTTTTGTATAGATACAGATACCATTAATATAAATTGCGAATCTTCGGAGGAGATATGAGTAACGCTTTGACAGGCCTATTTATTGATGTATTTAAAGGAATATTTGATTTTTTTATGCGTATTTTTTCGGCTCTATTAAATTGGTTTATGGAGCTAATTATATGGGAAAGACTAATAATAATAAATTTTGTTACGGCGTTTTTTGCTGTTTTGCTTCCAGTAGCAAAGTTCTATATACTGGACTTCTGGTATGGCATAAGCAATCCGCTTGCTATTAATTTGATTGGGCTTGTCTTTGTAATGTTCGCCACTGTTTTTTTACCGTTTTTTCTCACCATGTTAGTGCGTGTAACATTGAATGTTCTTTATATCGTACACCTGTTAATTATTGTTTTGAGCGGATCACTTACACACGCCCCTGAATATAATTATTCCATAGGTATGCTTTTAAATTTCTTTGCTCCTTTAGCTTTTATTATTTTGTCATTACTTTCATACAGAGATCGTAAATAGAGATGTTTATCGACTGGATTGGTTATTTCGCCTCAGTTTTAATTGCTTTGTCACTTATGATGAGTTCACACATAAAGTTGCGCTGGCTAAATATGGCGGGTGCAATTATTATGGTCGTATACGGTATTTTGATAGAATCGCTGCCAAT